>NZ_CP069178.1:1200000-1545033 GCF_016812035.1 Bulleidia sp. zg-1006
TTTCAACACCTGATTTTGCCGTTAAAAATCCAGTTGGAACAACAATCGCACCTTTTCCATTGCTTTTAAGCGAATTTATGACATGCTGAATGAAGAGCGTATAAATTGCCATACTCTCTTTTTTCTTAGCAGGAATTTTCGGAACGCCACCCCAAAAACGAACGGGCATTTGATCTAATTTCGCTTTATTCTCAGAAAAATCCATTTTAAAAGGTGGATTGGATACTACATAATCAAATTGTCTAAGTTCTTTTCCATCATCGCTTTTATGATACGGGCTAACTAAGGTATCTCCTTGAATAGCATGATCTAAAGAAGAAACTAAGCCATTCAAAATAAGGTTTAACTTCAACATTTTATTACTTCTTTGAGATATATCCTGAGAAAAGATAGTACACCTATCTTCGCCAATTTGGTGTGATAACGCCATAAGCAGTGTGCCTGTTCCCGCCGAAGGATCGTAGCATTCTATGTTGTGCAAATCCTTATTTTCTCCCACAAGCAAGCGAGCCATAATTGTCGCTATTGCATGAGGAGTGTAGTATTCAGCATATTTTCCACCGCCAGCTGTATTATAGTCTTTAATCAAATACTCAAATATAGCTGCAAAAAAATCATAATGTTCATTAAATGCTTCATCAAAAGAAAAATTGATAAGTTTATCCACCAAAGCTCGTGCAAAAGGAGCTCTTTGTGCATCGTCTGTAACATTGGTAGTTATTTTTTCAAATAAAGCTATTTTTGTTTTTTCAGTTGTTTCTGTGGAGAATATTTCCTTATTCTTGTCTGCAATATCCGTCATCGTAGAATCGAAAATGACATCAAAATCGCCTTTTGACTGCTGATTCCATAAGTTTGATATTAAATGTTCTGGATTTAATCTTGGAATATCCGGAGAAAGCTGATCGAATAAATCAAGCCTTTCATCCTCTGTCATTTTTCTGTATTCTTCTTCCCATTTAGACGCATTGCGAAGTCTTTCACTAATTTTTTTGACTTCCACTCCGAATTTATCATTCAAGAACTTGAAAAGAAATACTTGAGTGATTATTTTATATTCATTTCCATCGTTGCCAAGTCCATAAACTTGGCAAGTAGCTTTTAAATTATCTATTAACTGTATAGTCTGTTCCTTAATATTCATACTTTCTCCCTTAAGCATACATGTAGTAAGAGTTGTACTGATCAAGATATTCTCGACTTATTCTGAATTGAATAAATGACCTATCTTCACGGCTATTTGAAAAATTCATGCTGTTCATTGAGTCTGTTATTTCCTTCATCACAGTTTGCTCAAAATACGCATCTTTCTTCAATATGTCGTTACGATCATAAACCTTACTATCAATATTTCTCTTTATTGTATTCAGCACATCAACAATATCCTCATCGTATTCAGAAGCAATTGGAGTTGCTGAAGTCATCCTTCTTCGCTCATTTTCTTCCTTTATCCTCTTATGCACACGAGCAAACTTAGTATCGCCATTATATCTTCGTAATATAGCAGTATTTTTCCTCTTAATTTCAGCCAATTTTTTCAAAACATCTTCCAATGCTTCCGATTGCTCATTAAATTCTTTGATACTGTCAATTACAAAACCATGTTCTTTAAATCTTTGCATGAAAGCTTCTCTAAGTGTGATATATTCTGGATCATCTTGATCGAAATTTTCGGCAAATTCATTTATGGTTTTTTTCCATTTTTCCTTTATCTCAATGCCTCCAGATATAATTTTCATTTCTTCTTTGCTTATAGATTTGAAACTGAACTCTATATCCTCCATCGCCTTATTAACAATTTGCTTCGTTTCATCATGCATACTGAAAACTTCTTTTTGGTTGATAATATCTATGCAATGTGAAACCTCAGAAATCATTGAAGGCAACTTTGTTATCTCAAGTTTTTCAAATTTTTGTTTCAATTCCTCATCGCCAAAAGTTCTTACAATATTGCACAAATCTCTTGCAGATATAAGCACCTTTTTTAACTTTAACAACTCTTCTTTATCCTCTATTGTTGATATTTCGGAGCTAAAATCCTCTGCATTGTCTATGGTATAGTTAAATAAAACTTGCCTTACTTCTTTCATCTTTGCAACTAATTCTTCGGGACTTTCAAGAACTTGGCTCAGTGTATCCATTGTATTTCCATCGCCTGTTTCAGCAGGATCCTTAAACCTGTTAAGTTCTTTTAGATAAGCTTCATTTGTCTCATCAAAGTTCTTTTTAATATCTGCAAAATCAATGACATATCCATAGTAATTATCTTTGTAAGGTCTGTTAACTCTCGTCAAAGCTTGTAGAAGATTATGATCTTTCAATTTTCTCCCGAAATATAGCCTTTTTAGTCTTGGAGCGTCAAATCCGGTCAAAAGCATATTAAACACAATAAGAATATCTATTGTATTATTTTTCTTGAAATCATTAACTATTTCTTTTCTTGTCTCTTTATCATCGCTATCATGAAGAATTAACCCCGCTTTTAACTTACTTTTTACAGAAGCGTTGCAATTCAGTTCTTCTTGTATTTCATCGAAATAAGCAAATAGTTTCCTTGCTTGCTCACTTGTTTCGCAAATCACCATTCCGCCTAATGTATCGTCTCCCTGAATTTCTCTGAATTTTTTCAAATCCGAGATAATATATCGTAAAAGCTCTTTCACATAGGAATCGTGTTCTACTATATAGCTTTTCTTTATATCTTTTTTCTCAACCAAATGCTCAATATTGTCATAAATTTCAGAAAGCTTTTCGCGGTATGAAGTTTCAATGTCTTCCCTTATTATTTTCAGGGTATACCCATCTTGAATTGACTTGTCATAATAATAAGTATGCAAGTAATTACCAAACACTTTCCATGAAGCTCTTTCTTCTTTAAGCAAAGGAGTTCCGGTCAAGGCTATCTTTATAGATTCTTGATCCGCATCAAACAGATTTGCCAAGAAACAGCCTTTCGGATTATATCCTCGATGTGCTTCATCAATGATAAATATTCTTTGAAGATTTGTGTCATAATCGTTAATCACGACTTTTTCTTTATCTTCAGCAAATCTTTGAATGTTGACAACTGTGATTTCTGTTTTTCCACTGTTTCCGTCTTGAGATTGGTTTGTTCTGAATTGAGCCATCAGTTCTTTTCTGCTACTTGCAGTTTTGACCACTAAACCTCTTGCTTCAAATTCTGAAGATGCTTGCTCTAACAAATCTAATCTATCTACAATAAAATAAAACTTAGCTACTTTATTCTGTTTTGCATAATAATCTGTTAAGGCATAGGTTAAATGGTAAGACAATGCTGTTTTTCCGCTGCCTTGTGTATGCCAAATAACACCTGATTTAATCCCCTCTTCCAGTTTTTCTATTACAGCAAGCGTTGCAAAAAATTGTTGGTATCTCATAATATGCTTTTGATCTAAGCTTTCAATCTTACCGCCATCAATTTCTCTATCTATTCTTACATAAGCAAATCCATATTTCAAAAGAAATAACAGTCTTTGTTTTGAACACATTGATGTAATTATTCTGTTTGTCGGCGTGCTCTCATTTAAGTTAGTCTGATATTCTGGAGATGTATGGATTACTTGGCAATTAAAATCTGATAGAATTTGCTTTTCCATATCTTGATTTATATCCAAATACGGAAAATCTTGGATAAATGGAGCTACATCATTGTTGCCAGGATTTTCTTCTCTAAAACAATTGAATTTTGTTGTATCTCTTGCTCCAGTGCAATAAAACGCACCCTGAATAGGTATTATTCCTCCCAAGGTTTCATACTCCATATTATTAGAGAAAATCATTAGTTGAGTGATGTTAATAAACCTGCGAAATTTCTTGTTTGGAAATCTTTGGTCATTCATCCTCTTGCTTTCCGCAACCATTCCACCTTTATTATTAGGCTTCTTAACTTCAATAAATACAAGAGGAAGCCCATTTACAAAAAGTGTAATGTCCGGTCTGAATTCATCCTGTCCATTTTTACAAGTAAACTCAGCAGTATAATGGAAAGTATTGTTGTTTATATTTTCAAAATCAATGAGTTTTGTTGGAGAAATTGCTACTAATCTCTTATAAAAACTCTTGCCTAAATCGTCATTGTCCAATTCCTGCCTTATGCTTCTTAAAACTTCTTCAACTTCTCCAGCATGAGCAGGGTTTAATTTTTTGAATTGATCTTTAAAAACTTCTAAAAGAATATTAGTATCTCCATCATACTTGATACCCTTCATATCTTCAGTTATTTTCCCGAAATACTTATATCCCAGGCGAGATAAATGAACCAACGCAGGCATTTGTACTCTTGTAGCCTCATTGAAGTCCTTATTTCTTGAATAATTTTTAACCTCACTCATATTATTCACTCTCCTCACCATTAACAATTGAAACCATATCCGCAAAATCGACATTCAATTTTTTGCCGATTCGATATAAAATCTCCATACTGACAAATTCACCTCTACCCATTTTTGCTATAGTAGCCGGTGCTAAAGATACTTTTTCTGCCAGGTCTTTTTTATTCATATTCTTATCAATTAGTATTTTCCATAATCCATTATAGCTAACCTTCATATCTTCACCTCTCTAATTCGTGTTCATGAAGTTTCATTTCATATATTTTACCATAAATTTAGAATTTATTCCATATACAAAAAAAGCCGGTGCAGCCCGAAGACCACACCGACAATTCTTTATCTTTCCGCTTCTTTGGAAGCTTCTTTTTTCTCAGTAGGCTTTGCTTTTTCTTCCGCCTTAAACTTCTTAATTGCTCCAAGGACGGACTCTTTCTTTTCTTCCTGGCTCTTCATCTGCTCTTTGGCTTTCAAGAGCTTAGAAGCGAGTATCCTTACATTCGTATGCTCTTTTCCATTATCATCAATGGATTTTCGCTCCTGACCGAAGAGCTTTACAAAATCGCCTTGCTTAAAGTCCTTTGGAATATCGCCCTTTTCTCCATAAGCCGAGCAATTCGTATAGTGCTTATTGCCCTCATCGTCTTTTTATACAACGGAGAAATTGACTACCTTAAAGGCTTCTCCGTTCTTGTTTTCTCGTTCTACTACCTCGACATCACCGACAATATTGCCGACAATATTTACCAAGTCGTTATCTTCTTTTTCAAGAGTCTCATTCTCTTTAATCTGACCGCTTTCACGAAGCTCATCAATCATATAGTCAAATTCCTCATTAAGCAGTGTTAGTGAGTCGTTGTTTGTGTAGTTGTCATACAATATATCGAGTGCTTCCTTGTCATTCACGCCCTTTTCAAAACTGATTAGAGCCTTTGTAAAGTCCTCATAGTTCTCGTTTGCCATCTGCTCGATGGTATTTCTCATTTCCTTGTAATTCATTATTCATACCTCCATATTTGTTGTTAAAAGTGAATAAGGGACTTAAATCAAGCCCCTTATCGTTCATCGTGTTCTTTTGATTTTGTATCTTTTACTTCTTTTTCTTTCTGCTCTGACTGAAATGACTTAATCTGCCCTAAGATAGATGGCTTTTCCTCCTTTGCGTGGAGATTATCTTCCACATCGTAGGTAGTCTCAAAGTAGTCGCTATCCCTAAAGTCGTTGTCATATCTGTCAGGCACGCCGTCATTATACAAGTCCTTTGCAAGCGGATCATAGAAATTACCTTCATCATCAATTTCAAGACCTAACGCCTGTCTTAATTCTTCCTCATCAACAAAAACAAATGCACTAAATTCGCCATTTTCCATTTCAAACTTCATGCAATCAAGAGCCTTTTCTTCGCTACCGTTTTCTTTTACATAATCGTAATGACCTATCTCTTTGTCGTTTACAAGTTGTGTAGCCATAAAGTCCTCAAGATTAAGTTCAAACTGTATCTCATGCTTTTCATCAGGCGTATTTGTATAGGCAATACCTATATGTTTTAAATCAGGATACAGTGTATTGAATTCCTCATAGCAATGATTTTCTTCATACTCTCTGTTACAGAAGTCAATAATGGCTCTTTTTACATCTTCCACTAATGGATTGGGATTTTCTTTTTCTTCCACCTCTCCCATATCAAGGAGCTTATTCAACTCTGCAAGTCTTAATATCTTAGTTTTCAATTCCTCCGCCTTTTCAAAAGGCTTTTTTAATTCCTCTTTAGCATTTTCAAGCTGCTCTTTGGTGCTGACGAATTTTTCTTCAAGCTTTTTTAGTTTGTCAGGCATTTTCTCAATGGCATTATCAAGTCTTGTAATATTACCGTCCGCACTCGTTCCAAGCTCTCCTATCGTTTTAGAAGCTCCGTTCAAGCTGAAATTATGCTCATTGGTAAAGAAGTTGTAGCTCACTTCCAAGTCCATATTTCGATACTTACCGATAACCTTGCTCTCATTTACTTTTACTGTCTTTATAGCTTCAAGCAGCTTTTCGCCCGCTTCTTTTTTATCCGTTATCTTCGCTCCGTTAATGGTTATGGAAGTAAACTTATTTTCGCCATCTCCTTGCGGTTCTACACTTGATATATCCTTTTTAACAGCTTCAATAAGTTTCTCAAGCTTTGCGATTTCATCAGGATAGGTTTTTGCAACCTTATCTTCCAAGCGATAGCGATTTGACTTGTAATTGGCTTCAAGCATTTTAAGCTTCGTAACCTCATTATCTAAATCCATTTTTTCTTTGATTTTCGGATCACCTGTTGCAAGGGCTTTAATCTCCGCATAGTTAAGGGAACTTTCATCCACATCTTCCGCCACTCTGACAGGAGTCTTTGAAGTCATAATCTGAGAAATGAATTTTTGCTTATTCTCTATGGTCTGCCAAAGGTAAGCATCAAAGGTGTTCTCGGTAATGTAACGATAGATATTAACTTCTTTATTTTCATTTCCCTGACGGACAATTCTGCCCGCTCTCTGTTCAAGGTCAGCAGGTCTCCACGGCACATCTAAATCGTGCATTGCAATCAGCTTGTTTTGCACATTTGTACCTGCTCCCATTTTCTGCGTAGAACCCATTAAGATACGGATTTCTCCTTTTCTTACCTTTGCAAAAAGTTCATCCTTTTGCTTATCTGAATTTGCTTCATGAATAAAGGCAATTTCTTCTTTCGGTATTCCCATTGCCACAAGCTTATCCCTTATATCATCATAGATATTAAACTCTCCGTCTCCCTTTGGTGTAGACATATCCGAGAAAAGAAGCTGTGTAGATTTATTCTCTTTTGTCTTATCCCATATTGAAAATACATTCTTAACATAGACATTGACCTTGCTATCAGGATTATCAGGAAGCAGTGGATTGATTAAACGCTGGTCTAAAGCAAGTTTCTTGCCGTCATTCGTAATTTTCAACATATTATCTTCTTCAGGCTCTACTTCCTTATTTCTGACCTTATCCGCCCTTTCAGACAAACCTTTTAATATCTCTTTTTGTTCATCACTCGGCATTGTCTTAACAACTTCATAGTGTGCTTCAGGAGTAGGAAGATTTAACATATCCGCCGTCTGAATATCTGCCACTTCCTTAAACATACTCATAAGCTCCGGAAGATTATAGAACTTGGAAAATCTGGTCTTTACTCTATATCCGGTTCCCTCAGGCGATAGTTCAAATGCTGATTGTGTTTCACCAAATGTAGAAGCCCAAGAGTCAAAATGCTCCAAGCCATTTTTCTTTAAAGCATCATACTGCAAATATCTCTGCATAGTATAAAGCTCCGTCATCGAGTTACTTACAGGCGTTCCTGTGGCAAATACGATACCTTTTCCGTTTGTCATCTCGTCCATATAGCGACACTTCATAAACATATCGGAAGATTTAAAAGCCTCCGACTGCCCGATACCTGCTACATTTCTCATTTTTGTATAAAGATAAAGGTTTTTGTAATTATGGGCTTCGTCCACTATCAGCTTATCAACGCCAAGCTCCTCAAAGGTAATGACATCATCTTTTTTGAAATCATCATTTAGTTTTTCAAGTCTTGCTTCCAACTTCTTTCTTGTCTTTTGCAGCTCTTTAACCGTGAAGTTCTGATTTCTGTCGTGCTTGTATTCTTCAACATAGTTAATGATTTCATCAATCTGATCCTGAATATGTTTTTGTTGATATTCCTTTGACATAGGGATTTTTTCAAACTGACTATGCCCGATTATTACCGCATCATACTCGCCGGTTGCAATCTTTCCGATAAATCTCTTTCTGTTTTTCGGTTCAAAATCTTTCTTGTCGGCCACCATGATGTTGGCGGACGGATAAAGCTGCATAAACTCTCTTCCAATTTGTCCGGTCAAATGATTAGGAACTACGAATAATGACTTCGTACACATTCCAAGCCTTTTTGCTTCCATAGCACTTGCCACCATTTCAAAGGTCTTGCCGGCACCTACTACATGAGCAAGAAGCGAGTTTCCGCCATACAAAATTCTTGCGATAGCGTTTCTTTGATGTTCATATAGGTCAATCCCCTCACCCATCCCCTCAAAGGTCAGATTGCTGCCGTCATACTCACGGTTTCGGATTGAGTTGAATTTCTCGTTATATACCTTTACAAGCCTGTTTCTTCGCTCCTGATCGTTAAATATCCAGTTCTTAAACTCTTCTTTCAGAATCTCCTGTTTTTGTCCTGCAAGCATGGTTTCTTTTTTATTTAAGACCGATGTTTTAGAGCCGTCAGGATTTACTATCTGGTCAAATACCTTTGTTTCCTTTAGGTTTAGAGCATCTTCAATAAGCTTATAGGCACTGACTCTACTTGTACCGTAGGTCATTTCCGCAAGGTCATTTCCTCGGTCTTTGCTTTTCCCCTCAACATTCCATTCACTTGTAAGATGGGAGAATTTAACCTTTATATCCCATCTTGCCCAGCCCGGTGTCTCTAAGGTTTCAAAGACAAATCGTTCTATATCTTTTGTCGGTATCCAAGTAGCACCAAGCCTTACATTTATCTCGCTTGCTTCAAGTTCTTTCGGCATAACCTTTTGAAGCTCTGACTTTTGAAATTCAAGGCGGTTTAATTCACTTGCAAGCATTTCTTGTTCATCTGTATTTTCATCCGGAAGCATTCTTTGTGCTTGGCTTAGTCTTGCAATATAGCTATCTACAATACCTATCTTTTCTCTGATATTTCCGCTTAAATACTCATCTTTTGTTACATAGGCATACTTAAATGAACTATTCTCATCACTACAGCTAAATGGCAAATCCCCATCTTCAAGGTCAAATGAAAGTTTCTGATTAAACCTTGTATTCTCCTCACGGATATTTAGGAAAATTTCTCCTCTAAGCTCCGAAATGATAGTGCTTCTGTCTTTATCTGTCAGACCTTGCATATATTCAAAGTCCACATATCCCTTTTGGGAAATGGAAAGCACCAAGGCTTCAAGTGAGGTATCCACATGGTCAATTACTCTTGCCTTTGTGATAGTACGCTTGAAGAAAATATCTCCCTTTGCCTTAAAGTTATCTTCCTCATCGAGTATTTCAATGGACGATATAAGAGGGAAATTGCTATCTTCTCTTAAAGCTCTTGTGTTTGAAAGGTTATTTACAAAGCCGTGCTTTTTAGAAAAGTTATCATAGACCTCATTTAATTTTTCCTGAGAAGCCTTTATCTCTTCATCGCTGAAATCTTCCTTTTGACTTTTGATAACATCTTTTAAGGCTTCATTCAGCTTGAGATAGTCCTTAATCTTTTCTTTGTTCTTATCCGATACCTCTTTTTTAATAAAAAGCGAGTTTTCCCTGTAATACACATCGTTATCAATAACGGTATAGGAAAAGTTTTTGACATCGTCCGTTGCCGGAATGGAAGTAATCTCATCATCAAGAAGCTCTATCTCTTCATACTTTGCAACTTTAGAAATTTCTTCACTTGCTTTTGTAAGTAATTCCTTTAAGTCCGCATTTTCTTTCGATAGACAAGAAATAGTATTTCCAAATCGTCCTGATACTTCTTCCATAGATCCAAGCACCATTTCAGGATGCTCTACAAAGTATTTGTTGTAGGTTAGCCCTTTTTCATCTTCTGCTAAATGCACCCAGGTCTCATCACGCTCAAGAACGCTGTCTCTTTTCTTTAAGAAGATAATATCGCTTGTTACTTCCGTTCCTGCTACTCCCTTAAAAGTGTCGTTTGGAAGCCTGATTGCTCCTAAAAACTCAACCCTTGCATTTATATATTTTCTGATGCTTTCATCTTTCTTATCCATTGTTCCGCTTGATGTGATAAAGGCAATGACACCGCCATTTCTAACCTTGTCGATGGATTTTGCAAAGAAGTAGTCATGGATTAAGAAGTTATTTCGGTTGTACTCTCTGTCATTTACCTTAAATTCTCCGAAAGGTACATTTCCGATTGCTACATCAAAGAAGTTATTGGAAAAGCTTGTTTCTTCAAATCCTTTTACCTGTATGTCGCTATTTGGGTAGAGAAGCTTTCCGATGCGACCGCTGACAGAGTCAAGCTCCACTCCGTAAAACTTCGACTTACTCATTTCATCGGGAAGATTGCCGATAAAGTTTCCAATTCCCATACTCGGCTCTAAAATGTTGCCGTTCTTAAAGCCCATATCCGAAAGTGTCTTATATACGCCGTCAATAACTGTTTTAGGCGTAAAAAAAGCAGTTAAGGTTGACTCCTTAGCTGCTTCGTATTCTAAAGGTGATAGATTTTCTTTTAGGAATTTTCTTGCATTCTCCCATTGACCGCCCTTTCCTTCATCGAAGACTTCGGAAAGTCCGCCCCAACCGACATATTTTGCTAAAACTTCCTGTGCCGTACTGTCAAGCTCTCTTTCGCCCTTTTCAACTCTATTTAGCATTGAGATGGCTTCGAGGTTTTGGTTTAACCTTTCGCTCGGTGTAAGTTTTTCAGGTAAAATCTCCTCTGTAATCTTATAATTGGAAGCTTTTTCTTTTGGCTTATCTTCGAGTCCGAATAGTCTTTCCAAATCGCTTTCAAGCCTATATGGGATAACCTCTGAGCCGGTTATCATACCACCTAAGTATTCAGCATTATCCTTTATGGTGATAGTCTTTAATCCACCGCCCATATCGTCAAATCTTGTTATGGTAAAGTCTTTATCTTTGTAATGGACTTCATCTCCTACAATGAGCTTCGGTCTATCAAAGCTTATTTTTTCCAAAAGCTCTTTTTCATCTGCAAAGCTTACGATTGGTATTTGACGATTGCCTTGTCTTACAGGATCAAGCCATAAATCATTTTTGCCTATAATTTCGTTCTTACTTACCTCATGAATGGTATAGGCTTCATGCTTCATATAGACTGTTCTTCCAGGAGATAAATCCAATTCAGACTCAATGGCGACTTCTTCCTTTTCCTCGCTTAGATAGTCAAAAATATTTCCTTGAACGGCTTCTTGATTTTCTAATTGAGTCTCGCTTTCTACTGCGTAATCATTTATCTTAAAGGCTTCATATTTGCCCCTATCTATCAGCTTATCTACCTTATGGCTTTCATCGAAACTACTTCCACGATTAAGAGAGTATTCTTTTCCCTCAACAACAACTTTTCTTCCCGTGTCTTCAAGACTAATAGCAAATCCGTCTTTTTTACTTGCAAGGATAAATTCATTTCCGACTTTGATTGCCACTTTCTCAAATTCGTTATCTGAAGCTATTTCTTTTAGGCTGTCCACAAATTCGCTCATCGTTACAAAGTCGATATTTTCCTTGAAGCTTTCAATCTGTTCTATACTCACCTCATCATTTACAAGGTAGCCTTTAAGCACATTGAATTTCGCAATATCAATGTCAAGATTTTTGAGATACTGTATCTTTTCTGATGTAACCTTTGTCTCTCCTTTGTTCCAATCATCAATCAGCCATTTTAACTGCTCCATTTTCCAAACAGGAAGATTGGGCTCGGCAATTTCAGTGATTTCATTACCATAAAAATCATATTCTTTAATAGCACTTAAAATCTCATCTAACTGCTTATCACTAAAATCGTTAATGGAAATATTAGTGCCTTCAAGAGCTTCTTCTAACTTACTTGTTGCAAGTCTGCTTACGGCTTCTTCTCTTGAAACCTCATATTCTTCCATAATAGAGCTGACTTCTTCGGCAAAGTTAGGACTTAATTCTTCCGCGTATTCATCAGATATTTCATTATCTGCTGCTTTATAAACTCTTTCATATTCAAAACTCAACTCGCCGTTAAAGACCATTTGAAGCTCTTCTTCGCTCATCTGCTTTTTAAGCTCTGTGTCTTTAAGTTCCCTAAATGTTTTCGGGAAATCTTCTAAGATAAGTCTTTGTGCATTTAACTCCCTTAACTCCTCAAGATTGAAATAGCCCCATTCAGGTTCAATCCCAAGTACAAGTCCAAAGGCATCGCCGCTTTCTCTATCGTATTCTGTCATATACCAGGTCCAATTACTTCTAAAGGGAATGATATATGCAGCGTGTACTTCCTTATCGGCAAGGGAAATACTTTCCTGCTCATAGAGCTTCGGCACTCTTTCAAGCATTTCATCAGTCATCAGCACATCGGGATTATCCTTAGAATAGAAAAAGGAAGCATTTTCAGCTCCCTCTTGTATCTTTCTTATGCCGTTTTCTTCTACGCTTCGACTACTTCTTTGATTGTTATTTCTTTCAAGGCTGAAATCATCGCCTGATACTTCGGATCTTCCTCGCTTACTATATTCTGGGCTTTCAAGAGTTTCGGCTTCTCGTTCCTCATAAAGTTGATTGCTCTCTTTTGAGTTTCCATTAAGTGAGATACCAGCTTCTTCTCTTTGTAAAGGTCGATTAGCATCTGATAGTTCTCCTCGTCCTTGCTCTCTGAAAGATACTCCAGTCTCATCACTGCGTAAGCCGGATTCGGAAATTCCTCCATAAAGCTCTTCTCTTCTTCCAGGCTGCTTAGGGTCTTCTCCTTGATGATTGTTACTATCTCGTCCGTGTTCTCCACTCCCGAAAATTCGGTTTCTTTGCTCATCATTTCTTTCGTCATCTGATCGAATAACATTATCATTTCCTCCTAATTCATTTACTTTATTTTCATTATAATCGGCACTAAGGTTCTTTGTCAGGTCTCTATTTTTAGAAAAATTTCTTGTTCTGCTTCTCGTTTCCTCGATGATTTGGCTACAAGCATTTGAAATACAAGTGCCGACACTCATTAAAGATATGCTGTCGATAGACTTAAAATTTTCTCTTAAAGTGTCCATCGGAAACGGATAATCAATATGAAATCTGTTTGAAACGGCATAAGCTACCGAATTTCTCATAAAGTTTGCAAATGAGTTTCTGTCTTCATCTGCAATTCTTAAATTGTTTGC
The DNA here is from genome assembly GCF_016812035.1 of Bulleidia sp. zg-1006. Taxonomy (NCBI): domain Bacteria; kingdom Bacillati; phylum Bacillota; class Erysipelotrichia; order Erysipelotrichales; family Erysipelotrichaceae; genus Bulleidia; species Bulleidia sp. zg-1006. Next base: position 1,213,262 of record NZ_CP069178.1, read on the forward strand.
AAGCTCATAAATGCTCTCATCGGCATATATTCGGCTCAAAGTATAAAGATTTTCAGCTAAGCTTTCGCTTGCCTCATATCCTTGCAAATCAATCATGTCTTTTAAAGCTTTGCCATTATTTTCTTTATCAAAAGACCATAGCTTAACTTCATTGACATTCCTGTCCATTGAAGTTGTCTGGCTGACATCGAAGATATATCCGACCTTTTGAAATGCGTTACTGTCATTTAGAATTGGTATGCCCTTTTGCCCTCTCATAACAGTACGGTTAAATCGTTCTCGCCATAAATCAAAGCTTGTGCAAGCTGTGGCATTCGGATTTTTATCATAGATACTTAGCTGACTTAAAAAGTCGTATTTCTGATTGTTCCCGACAACCTTTAAGAGTTTCAGATATTCGCTTTCGCTATCTAAAACATCTCTTTTTACAAGCTCCATAATATTGTAAAAATCGTTCGTTCTCATTCTTACCTCCTATATATTTCATTCAAAATCGCTTCAAGCACATTTACCACGATGCTGTTGCCGGCTTGCTTATAAAGAATAGATGATGTTTTGCCCGGTCTTTTCGGATAAATGGCTCTTATCTTATCAAAATCTTCATCATCAAAGCCCATAAGTCTTAAACACTCCCTTTCCGTAAGATACCTGTACTTGCCGTTTCCTATATCTACAAGTCCTGAGTTTGGTACTCTGACTTGCTTTGTGGAAATAGTATAGGCGTATTTATCTATGACTTTTAAGCGGCCCTTGAAGTTCTTATTTTTAGGATTGCCCGACAAGTATCTGAGCATTGACTTCTGCCTTACTTCATAAAGGTCTGAAACACCTTTTTCGAGGAAATCATCAATGCTTCTTGTTTCTGCTTTTTTAAGAGTTTCAAAATCAAAATCATTCTGTCCGAGTATGCTCACAACAAAGATACGCTTTCTATTTTGCGGAATACCGAAATCCATAGCGTTTAATATCTTGTATTTGCTCTCATATCCGAGCATTTCCATTTCTTTTAGGTAATGAAAAAAGGAAGCTCTCATATTCTTATCGAGAACTCCCTTTACATTTTCCCAAAGGATAACCTTGGGCTTTTCTTTCATTTCTTCAATTATCCGTATCGTTTCAAATAACAGGCTGCTCCTTGTTCCGCTTCCTTTTTCTCCGCCTTTTTTAAGACCGCTACGGCTGAAATCCTGGCAAGGACTTCCGTGCATTACAAAGTCTATTCTTTCATCCAGTGGATAATACTTCACTATATCCTGCGGCTTAAAATCTGCTCCATAAAGTGCGTTATAACTTTTTACACAGTTCTTATCAACTTCCACATAATCAATTATCCTATGTGGGATTTTTTGCCTTATGAATGCCTTTCTTATAGCACCGATGCCTCCGAAAAGCTCCAACACTTTTATCTCTTCTATCGTAATCACCTCCCAAAATAAAATAAGGGAACAAGATAATCTCCCATTCCCTTAAAAGTTACTTTCTGTATTTTTCTATTGTCTTTTTAATCTCAGTTTCAATTTCTCTTAGGAACTCGTCCTTACTTGCCTTTCCCTGTGCAATATCCGATAGCTTCATTTCCCATTCAGCCGTTGTCTTAGCGGACTTAAAGGCATCCTCAACAATAGTTACAAGGCTAATTCCTTTATGTGTGGCAACAAGATTTTTCTTATCTCTTTCTATAAATCCCTTAAAGATTAAGTTTTCAATAATCCCTGCTCTTGTTGCCGGAGTGCCAAGTCCTTTTCTTTCCACTTCTACACCTTTTTTTAAGGCATCATTTCCTGCAATCTCCATAGACTTTAATAGCGTATCTTCAGTAAAGTGTTTCGGAGGTTGGGTATATCTTTCTTTAACTTCCTTACTTTCAATAGCAAGTACATCCCCTACACTTACATCCGGCAAAACTATATCTCCACTTTTTTTAGTCATATATTCTTTCAAATACTTGCTAAACCCCTCATCTTTAATAACCTTGCCGGTACTTGTAAATTCAAAGCCGTCAAATTCAGCTACAATCTTCGTTGTATTCTCGATTAACGGATAGCCCACACTTGCGTGAAGCTTATTAGAAATAAGCCTATATACCCTTGCTTCACTCTCAGGAATGCTCGATAAATCTTCAGTCATTGAGCTTACTGTAGGAATAATCGCATGATGATCCGTAACCTTTTTTGAATTAAATACCGTCTTGATACGCCCTGTATCAAAGTCGTTTTTGCCCAAAATGTTATTGACGGTACTTGTAATCATATCTTCGGTAAGGCATCTGCTGTCTGTTCTGGGATAAGTAATCAGTTTTTTCTCGTAAAGGCTCTGTGCATAATCAAGTGTCTGCTTGGCTGAGTATCCAAAATACTTATTGCATTCCCTTTGAAGTGTTGTCAGGTCAAAAGGTAAATCAGGCTTTGTTATTTTCTCTTTCTGTATGACATCAGTTATTTCAATCTTATCGCCCACTAAATTTAAGAGCTGCTCTGCTGCGATTTCATCATCAATTCTATCTGTTGATAGTGTAAAACCATCCATAGATAGCTCCACTGTATAGTATTTCTCTTTCTTGAAATTAGCTATCTCATCATCTCTTTTTACAATCATAGCAAGAGTCGGTGTCTGCACTCTGCCAACACTATAATTTTGCTTGTATAGGCAAGAATAGAGCCTGCTTATATTCATTCCAATAAGCCAATCCGCAATGGCTCTTGCCTGTGCCGATTCAAAGAGATTATCATAGTCCTTTCCATCTTTTAGGTTATCAAAGCCCTCTTTAATGGCACTATCTTCCATAGATGAAATCCAAAGACGCTGCATTTTCTTTTTGCATTTAGCTTCGTTATATACAAGTCTAAATATGCTTTCTCCTTCACGACCTGCATCGCAAGCATTGATAACCGTATCAACCTCTTTGTCGTTCATCAGCTTTTTAAGGATAGCAAATTGCTTCTTAGTTGCCTTTGCCGCCTCATACTTGTATTCGCTTGGAATAATCGGTAAATCAGCCGTATTCCACTTCGCATACTTTTCATCATAGCGGTCTGGATTTGCCATCTGAATTAAGTGTCCGACACACCATGATACTTTATAGCCGTTTCCCTCATAATATCCGTCCTTTTTATTTTTCGCTCCGATAACCTTGGCAATAGATATGGCAACGCTCGGTTTTTCTGCTATCACAAGTTTATATTCCATGTATATTTTCCTCCTGTTTCAATAAAAAAGAGCGAAAGATTTTACTCCATCGCTCTGCACTTTGCACCAAATATTATATTATTTTTGGTGCATTATTTAATTTTGTGAATTTCTTTTTCCAGTTCAAGCACTGAATTCATCAGCTCTTCAAAACTCGGATACTCGCCAAAGAACATCTCAGTCATATTTTTATAGTCTTCTTTAATTTCCTTTAGGCGATACTCATCAGGCATAAGTCTGATTGTTTCAGTTGTAGCTTCTTCATATTTTGCCCATTTCCTTGGATAGAATTTCTGCTTAAACTGAACAACTTTTTCAAGAAGCTCAAAGCTCTTAAATGCTCTGGCTTTATATGGCGAATTTGCTATGCACACTAAATCATAATAGTGTCTTGCATATCTTTTAGGTATTGCAAGCTCTTCAGGTCTGTTTGCTTCATGATGAAGGATAGTTGCTTTCTCCCAGAATGTTCTTTCAGGAAGAACGGTTCTTACTTCTATAAAATCCCCATCAAAGAGCATAGGATATATTTTTTGTATATCAGGCACAATATGAACTGCTTCCGATGGTGTCCATGCTGCCAGTGTTCCAATTTCAAGTCTTACTGCCTGCACCACATACGAAGACTTGAATGCTTTCGGATATTCAAACAGAACTGTCTGCGGATCACTTTCATCTATTCTTATATGAAACTCCTCATCAAGCATATCTCTAAAATCACTTTCTAACTGAGGAACAAATTCATTTTTTAGAAAGTCTTCCGTCTTTTGATTGGACTCTTTATTAAATTTATCTTGCTTTGTATTGGAGCGTTTTTGCCAAGGTTCATCAAAGCTATATCCGATCACTCTCCAATCAAGGATTAAATCAATATCTTCGGAAAATCTTTGAATTAAATTGAAGCATTTTGAAAGGCTTGTGCCTCCCTTAAAGGTAAAAGCTTCTTTCCACTTACACTTAGTGAAAAGATAATTTAAAACAAAGCATACCCAATAATCTTTTTCAAGAATTACCTCATTTACACCGATTTTCAAGGAAGCATTTTTTATAACTTGCTCCAATTCATTTTTTGACATCTTTTTGTATTCAAACATTTCTACACCTCTGAAATTTTCTTAATAACGCCATATACCCAGGCACTTGTGGTTTTACTATCCGCCAGTAGTTCCGACTTTTCTTTTTCGGATAATTTTTCCCGTAGATAATCAATCTGCTTTGAAGTGATTTTATCTTTTCCGATTGCCTTAATTGACTGTATCACCATTGAAGTCAAGGTTGACATTTTGGAAATGTCTCCATTATTTCTACGCTTAAATTCGATTGTTGCATTACCGAAACTGAAACTGGCATATCTTCCGTCTGATATGTATGTCCACTTTGCCGGTACTTGCGTAGATAAACCTAATAAATTAAGAGCTGTATTGCCCGATGGAGCAATCGTCCAGTTATATTTTCTGGCAATGGCATTAGCAACTTCATTCACGGACGGTGCTTCATACTCTCCGATCAGTTCTATATATTTCGGCTTATAGTAGATGCCTTTCATAATACGAATAATCTCTTTATCTTCTACAAGACGATTTAATGTACTGCGAACCGTTTCATATCCTGCAATATCAAAAAAATCGTTGGCAATGAAAACCTGATTGAACTCAAAATTTTCTATCCTGTTTAGTATTTCCTGCTTATAGTTCACCTGATATGCCACCTCCTTTGCACCAAATATTATATAATATTTGGTGCAAATAGTCAATGGCAGCAAATCTCACAACACTTTATACTATGAATGTTCAGTGATAATGTCTTAATAGATGTTCAGTGAAAATGTCCCAATTATTGATTAAAGATAGTGAGGCATTGTTTTACATCTCTTTCTCCATTTTATTATTTTCCAGTCATTGGAGGAACAAATGAAGAGGATACGATTATCTATGAAAGAACAAGAAAAATATTTGACAATCAAAGATTTAATTGACCATCACGGCAATAAGAAACGAGCAGCTTTAAAACTCGGTGTTTCTATTCGTACAATCAATCGTTTAATTATTGTCTATCGGAATAAAGGAAAAGCCGGTTTCGTTCACGGAAACAGAAACCGACCATCTGCTCATTGCCTCACACAAGAATTAAGCTCTCACATCATACATCTTTATCAATCGATTTATCAAGATGCGGGCTTTAATTTTTCTCATTTTACCCAATTCTTAAGTGAAAAACATGATATCCATGTCAGTCTTTCTTCGGTTAGAAGAATTTTAAATGAAGTAGGTATCTTCTCCCCTAATGAACACCGCTGTTCAAAAAAGAAAAGAAGTATCATGTCTTTAAAACAAACGAAACCGACTCTCACGGATACGGAACTAAATGTGGCTGTCAATCATGAATTAAGTTTACAACTAGCTCATCCAAGAAAAGCTCGATGTAAGAATTTTGGGGAAGAAATACAAATGGATGGCTCTATTCATAATTGGTTTGGTGAAAATAAGGCAACACTACATCTAGCGATTGATAATGCCACAGGCGTGATTGTAGGTGCTTATTTTGACAAGCAAGAAACACTTCACGGCTATTATCACTGTTTTCACCAAATCCTTTCTAACTATGGCGTACCCTATCAATTTCTTACCGATAGACGAACTGTTTTTGAGTATGAAAGACGCACGAATAAATCGGCTGAAAATGATGTCTTAACGCAATTCGGTTATGCCTGTAACACTCTTGGCGTTACCATTGAAACTTCCAGTGTTAGCCAATACAAGGGGCAAATAGAAAGAGCGAATAGAACCTTTCAAGACCGCTTAGTTAGTGAGTTAAAAATGGAGAATATAACAACCATAGAAAAAGCCAACCAATATCTTATTGAAACCTTCGTACCTAATTTTAATAGGCGTTTTGCTCAAGATTATACGAAATACCCTTCGGTAATAGAAAGTAGTCCCGGCGAAGAGACAATCAATCTAACATTATCAGTTATATGCGAAAGAAAATTCGATAATGGCTCCTGTATAAGCTATAAAAACAAATATTACCAAGCCTATAATCAAAATAATCAATTAATCGCCTTTAAGCCTAAGACAAAAGCCTTAGTCATTAAAACCCTAAACAATACCCTATACGTAACGGTAGATGATTGTGTGTATGCTCTATTTGAATTAGAAAAGAACAAGAAAGTCTCTGCAAATTTTGACACTAATGACACAAAAGAAAAAAAGCCGAAACAGGTACATATACCGCCAATGAGTCATCCTTGGAAAAGAGATTCATTTATTCGTCAGCAACAAAGAGCACATCAACACAAGCAATTTACACGATGATAGTAAGCTTTAAAATAGCGAGAAATCTCTAATCAAGATTCCCCGCTTATATTACAAATTTTTTGGGACATTTTCACTGAACATTGACAGGCAGCAAATCTCACAACACTTTATACATTAAATTTCTTCTGTTTCAGAAGCTTCACTTTCCTCATACTCTTCAGCTTCTGAGAAAAAATCGTCATCTTCTTCAAGACTTTCAAGTTCCTCTTTCTCTTTCTTCTTTACAACCTTGAAATAATATCCGCCACCTAAAGCACCTGCTACTACAAGAGCCAAAAGGATATATGTGCCTAAATCACTCTTTTCTTCTTTTTTCTCAGGCTTTACTTCTTCCTTAGTCGGCTCCTCTTTGGTAATCTCCTGTTTCGGTGTTTCTTTCTTTTCAACCATATTTAGAAGATCATCTTCAGATACTTCCGTTAAAAGCATTACATTCTCACTATCCTCATCGTGGTTGATGATTAAATGAAAGGTCTTACCATTTTTCGTTTGAAATGTAATGAACTGCCTTGCATCGGCTGAATACATATCAACTTCCTTTTCATCTCCATGATGAATCGGATAGTCCTTATTTGCATTATCCTTATTTTCTGTAACAGTTCCTCTTGCCATTGAAGGTGCTGAAGCTACTCCCTTATTAGTATTTACAGTCTTGTTTGTACTATCCATAGATGAGTCCTGACTGTTATTATTAGCAGGAGCCTTTGGAGTCAGCTTATTAGGATAGCGAACTTCCTTTTCTTTCTCCTTTGCTTCCGTTTTGCCTGTATCTTTTGTAGTATTCCCTGAGCTTAATGCATCAGAGGAACCTTTACCGGTACTACTTACAGAAGTTTGTGGCATTTGAGGAGAAATACCAGAGCTTGTCTTAATTCCTGAAATCGGACTAATCGGTGTAACTGACTGTGATGTTACAGGAGCTTTATTTGTTTCAGAAGCCTTTTTCTCAAGCTCTTTCACCTTTTCAGTCAGCTTATCCATTTCCTTTTTCATATCTTCCGATAAGTCCTTATTTCCCTTATCCTTTTTTGCTTTCTCTTTCAGGCTGTCAATCTCATCTTCAAGGTCTTTGATTTTTTCTTTCTGCTTATCGCTTAACTTATCTTTATCCTTGATTTCGCCATTTAGTTTATCAAGTTTATTCTGAAGCTCTTTAGCCTCTTTTTCCATCTTGGAAATATCCTCTTTAGAAAGCTCCGTCTGTGTGCCTTTATCTTCAGCCTTTGGAGTTTCTGTTTGCGTACTTTCATCCTGCTTCGGCTTTTCTTCTGACTGTATCTCATTATCCTTAACTTCTATCTTTTCTACCTTACGGATAATCTCATCCTTTCCATCGCCCTTTACTTCATAAAATAGAAACTCATCAATGAATTTCATATCATCGGGGAGCATCGGAAGATCCCCGCTATCAAGAAGCTGTCCTTTTTCAGCCTTAATCTTTTCTTCCTTAAAGACCTTTTCATCTTCAAAGATATACTTTACATTAACTTCCACTTCCGTTTGGACAGCCTCGTTTTTTGTCGAAGCTTCTGTCTTTTGCTCCTGAGCATACACAACTGTCCAAAGACCTAAAATGCAGCTAATACTTACAATTACTGCAAGTGCTGCCGTCCAAAACTTCTTATTCTTTTTCAAACTGGTTTTCATTTGTCTTCTCCTTTTTCATTTCAGCTTTTTGTTTATTTACCTTTGCCATCAAATCACCGATTGTGATGTTGTTCTTTCTGCAAATCGCTATGATTTCCTCATTTTCGAGTTCTTCTTCACGAATGAATAAAGGCTCCAATTGTTCATCAATCAGAGCCTTCTTTGCTTGCAACTTTTGTATTTTGTTTTTTACGATGTATAGTTCTTTTCCCACATTTTTACCTTCCTTTCTAATGTCCTTTTACATTCGGCGGAAAACCATATCCGACAGGATGATGTTTACAAAAAGTCGCAATCCAATCGTCTAAAGTGGTTACTCTTATATGACCGATATTATCAATTACCTTTCCGTCTCCGATATAAATACCTACATGACCATAGGTAAGTCCTGCCGTGCTTCCGCTACTACTGCTTTCCACTGCAACAAGCATTCCCACTTTCAGCTTTGACCTGTCTGATGTAAAGGTATAGTTTCGATACATATCATTGGCGTTTCCTCCGATATATCCAAGTCCTGCATTTTGATAAACCTGAGATACCCACATAGCACACCAGCCGGGACCAGGTGATGGAGTAATAAAAGCGGCATCTACAATTTTCTTTTGCACCTCGCTTGAAGCTTCGTATTCAGCACCATTACCTACACCTCCAAGAGAATTTATCAGGTCGGTGTTGCCGAATATTTCCGCCATATTTCCTTGAGCAAGGAATAAGGCTTCATAGTGTTTCAGATTATCGGGATAATCAGCAAAGACTTCCCTTATAATGCTGTCCATTTCTTTTTTATCGATGGTTACAATGAGCTTTTTATACTCATAAGGCTCTTCATGACTTTCGGTATACTCATTTCCATCTTCATCGGTATAAGTTTCCGTAACTGTCTTATATCTGATTTCAATCTCTTCATCAAAGGAAAGCTTATACATATCATTAAAAAGCCCATCCAAAATTCCTCGAACTTCCGAGAGATTTTTAACTTCCCCAAACCTTGCTGTGATATACGATAAAAGCTCATGGACATTGTGTCCGATAAAGCCGTTCTGATTGACGATGTATTCGTCATATCCGGGATAATCACTTTCGACATTTTCGATTTTGTCGTACAAATCATTTTCAAGACCTGAGAAATACTGATTTATCCCTTTTAGCTGTTCCTCACTTGACAAATAAGAAGTCGTTAAAACGCTACTTGTAGAGTTCACAACTCCCGACATTGCTCCGCCTGAAAACTGAATGACGAATGTTCCAAGAAAAATAATCCCAGTCAGAATAAGCAAGACACCCTTCGCCTTTTTAACAATCAGCTCCTTAGAACCTTTCAGTGTATCAAGCACACCTTTTTTAATTCTGTCTCTGATTCTTGTCTGATTATTGCCGTTTATGGCAGCTTTCATCTGCTTTCTCTTTTGGAATTTCTTATATGCCGAAGCCTTTTTATATTCATCATTCTTTTTGAGTTCCTCTTTGGCTTCCCGAAATTCAAGCTTTGACTTTTTCTTTCGTACACGAAGGCTGTTTTCGGATAAGTCGTAGGACTTTTTCGTTCGCCTTTTATCCGAATAATTCTTAATTCCGTGAATAAGCTTAGATGATGTATCAAGACCTTTTTCGGCAGCTTCTACACCTTTATTTTCATCACTTCCTGTAGATAAATAGCGGCTTGCCACATCACTTGCCCTTGCAACGGATACAGCACTTGCTCCAAGCAAAGTTTCTTTATTATGGCGGTTATAGAGTCTATTTTTCTTTGCTCTGTCTTCTACTACTTTTTTGCTACCTGAAGCCTTGGTGCTTTCTTCCGTCTTTGAAATGGTATCCTTTATTAGCCTTTTTTCAGTCTCCTTTATAGTTTTGTCTTCCGCTCCTTTTCTTGTAAAAATCTCATCAGAATAATTTTTGCGTTTAATCGCTTTCTTCTGCTTTTCGTGAAGCTTAGACTTCTTATTCGATAAAGGCTCATAGGATATTTCACTGTCTCTAAAGTCGGTATCATATCTGTCGGCTACACCATCTCCGTCCTGGTCTTTAGCAAGCGGATCATAAATACGGTTTTCTTTGACTTCCGTTTGATAATCCGATGTTGTTTGAATCTCTTCATTACCAGATTTAGACCTTGTTTCATCACTTTTAAGATTTCGCTTAATGGCGTTTTTACTTTTATTACTTAGCCTTGTGTCAGAGGCTTCAGTAATTCTCTTACTTTCCTTATCGTGAAGCTTCTCATCAAATCTATTCTCATCTTTGATTATCTTATTCCTATAATCATCCCCAACCTTTCGTTTGCTGTTTGAACTATCAAATAAACCATCATTACCTGAAACGCTCGCTTCTTCCTTTGCTTTTATCCTTTCATTTAAGTCTCGCTTTCTTTTTTTGCTCATAGATACTACCTCATCTCTTCAGGCTTTGTTGTCATCTTCTGATAGAGGATTGTGTCTTTCGGGAAGTTATCTACAAATGGAACAATGGTGTTTCCAAAGAAAATAAGTCCCTCGCCTGCTCTTGAGTTGGTAACGAATTTCTCCTGATCTTTTGAAATTTTAAGCTTTACTACAAGCCAATCTCTATCGCCGGTTGCCTGATTTAACATCAGGATAAAATCCGTATTGTCAAAGATATTTTCAATCTCTTTACTGGCAAGAAGATCCTTTACATTTTGTGTAATTCCTGTCGGAATACCGCCCCATTTACGAAACCTCTTCCAGATTTCCACAGAATACTGCGAAGTCTGCTCATCTTTTAAAAGCAAGTGAAACTCGTCAATGTAATATCTTGTGCTTTTACCGGTATTTCTGTTTCTTGAAACCTTGTTCCAGACCTGATCCTGAATGACAAGCATTCCTATCTTTTTAAGCTGTGTTCCAAGCTCCTTAATGTCAAAACAGATAAGCTGTTTATCTAAGTCCACATTGGACTGATGATTAAAGACATTAAGAGAGCCTGATACATAGATTTCCATCTCTGTTGCCAGTTTCTTCCCGACCTTTTCTTCCTGATTTTTGAGCATATCATATAGATCTTGTAAGATAGGCATGTTTTTCGGTTCAGGTTCATTAAAATATTTTTCATAAATTTTCGGTAAGCACCTGTCAATAACAGACTTTTCTTCCGCCGTAAGACCGCTTCCACCAACTACAAGCTCAAGCATACTCATAATGAAGTTAGCCTTATCTTTTAGCGGTGCATCTCCATCTCCATAGTTCATATTTATATCAAGGGGATTAAGAAAGTCTTTACTCTTGGCACTGACCTTAATGACCTCACCGTTAAACTGCTTGACGAGGTTTCCGTACTCTCCCTCGGGATCACAGATAATGACATCATCGTCTGTTGTTAAAATGGCATTTGCCATTTCTCTTTTTGCTGCAAAAGATTTACCTGAGCCCGGTGTTCCCAGTATCAAGCCATTCGGATTTTTGAGCTTTTTTCTATCCGCCATAATTAGGTTATGACTTAGAGCATTCAGCCCATAATAAAGGCTGTTACTTGAGTTAATAAAAAGCTCTTCAGTTGTAAACGGTAAGAATACGGCAGTAGATGAGGAAGTAAGTCCCCTATCTATTTCAACCTTGTTTACTCCAAGCGGAAGTACACTCACAAATCCCTGCTCTTGACTATGGTCTAAGCGTTTCAGCTTGCAGTTGTGTCTGCTTGCGATTGATGAAATCTGGGAAAGTGTTGAGTCAAGCTTTTGCAGCGTTCTTGCAAAATTCATAAAGACAATCGTAACGATAAACATACGCTCATCTCTTGTTTGCAAGTCCTTTAGAAGCAGCTTGATATTATCGCCGTAAGTGATAAGGTCGCTTGGAAGTATATCCATATCGTAGCCGGAGCGAACCGCCTTTTTATTCTCCTCAATCTTCATCTTGTCGATGTCGGTGTTCTTTCTTTTGACCATCTTGATTGCTTCTGTCTGCTCAACTGCCTTGATATGAAACGAGATATTGATGTTGTCATCTATGTCTAAAAACTCTGCAAGCATTCTGTCTGAAAGCTCGCTTGCAAGGATTTGAAGATGACTGACAGCTCCGATAAATTTCCCGAACTTAAAGTATTTGCTTGGGATAAAGTTAAAGCTATCCGGTGTTATTACCGTCTTTGTGCTTTCCCTTGGCTTTAAGTCTTTGTAGGAAAAAGAAAAGAGCTTATCGGGATTTAATATATCGTGTAAGACTTTCAGTCTTTCTTCTCCCGTTAAGCCCTCGGCTCTAACTCCCATATTTTTTAGATTTGACAAAATATCAAGTTCCAGTCTTTCAAGTTTGACAGTAGCCTGTTCTAAATTATCCGCTTCTACGCCAAAGGTGATATACTTTGATTTTTTAAGTCCGTTATTACCCTTTGCAAGCTGACTTTTAAGCATTTCACGAAACTCAAGGCGAATATCGTCATATCCGTCATTTTTATCAGGAATTTGAATGGCAGCCTTCAGTTCATTATTTCTGCCAAGCTGATTGATATATGAAAACTCAATAGCCACACTTGGATCAAATGAATTTAAGACATTAGCAAACTGGTTAAAGATAAGGTCTTTATCTTCCTCTAAGGCAAGCTGATAGTTAATATCTTGAAAGGCAATGCACTTATTAAAATGCTTTTCATCAAGCTGACAAATACCGCTTTTTAGCATTCTAAGATATGGAATGGTGTCTTCAACCGTAAATCTTTTTGCTTCTTTTTTTAGGATAAGTTCAAGAAGAGATTTATTTTTCTTAACCTTTCCCATCTTGTCGCTTCTTAGATTTTTCTTGTTTTGTGCCAAGATTTTTTGATTTTTTTCTAAGCTTATCTGCTGTATTTTTCTTTTCTTGTTCAAGATAAACCTCCTTTCTCACTCTCTTACCTGGCTGATAAAATTTATGCAAATAGATGTACTTAAAGTATTTTTCAAATGTCAGTCCGTCCTTTTCAAACAGCGTTATAAAAAAGATTGGCAAGGTCGCTACAATCAGGAAAATAACCGCTATATCGTTCGGCACAAACTTTCTCATAAATAGATAAGTTGGAATTCCTATAAGTGCCGCTGCCGAAAATCCGATAAGCTGTCTTCTTGTCAGATTGAAAGCCACCTTTGTCTTAACTTTCTTTAAGTCTTTGGGGATTGGTACATACGCCATATTCTACCTCCCATAGTTTCTGATGTTTTCTATTTCCTCAAAATGCTCATAGACAGTGCCGATTTCATCTCTTATCTCTTCAAGCTCCTCTGCCACTATTTTGCTGTGGCGATTTAGAAAGTCATTTTCCACACTTTGAAACATTTTGATGTCGGAAATTTCTCTTTTAATCTTCTTTCTGAACCTCTTTTCGGAAACAGCAGCCGTTACAATTCCAATAAGTGAAACTGCCGCAATACCGTACATACAAATATTTTTTTTCATATATTTTTTCCTCCTTAATGTGCATTCATCACGCTTTTAGCAAGTGTTCCGCTCTTTAGAAGCATTAAGCCGAGCAGCACCGAATAGCCAAGTACGGCAAAGATGCTTGCGTGAATATCTGTAATTTCTATCGTTTTTATTAGAACAGCGTATATGCCGAAGCAAACCATTAAAAACAGTCCCTGTAATCCAAGTGCGAACAAACCTCTTATATAGTTATTTCCGATTTGCCCCCACTCTTTATTTCCCATTGTGGCAAAGGGTATTGCGGAAACTGATGCGTAGATATATATCTCAAACATTCTTCCGTAAACCACAAGCATAATGACGATTGAAACCGCCTGTATTGCCAGTTTTACCATTGATGTTTCAAGAAGTATGCCGAGCAGCTCTCCTAAGCCTTTTTCTTTTAAGCCATCTACCATCGCCACAATTTCATCTCCGGTAACAACAGCAGAAGTGTTAATCACTCCTGCTGCCTTGTTTACCAGATTTTGTGCGACATCAAATACCGCCATCGAAAAATCAAAGGCGTGAGATACAAGCCATACGGCAATCCACATCTTGATGATGTATTTAAAGAACTCGAAAGTATCCGTGTCGTGCATATTGTTCTTTTGCATAACCATATTGATGAGTTCAATGCAAAGCACTGCCGTAATAATCAACCCTGCAATCGGGATAATCACAGAGTCGTTTATGCTTTTGATAAAGCTAAATACTTCCGAGTTCCAGCCCATAGGCGTTTGTCCCACATCCGTTGCCATCTTTCCGACTTGATTGTTGATGTCAAGGAACATATCTTCCAAGTTTGCCTGGATTCCGCCGAGCAGAAGATCTTTGAAAAACTCTTCTATCTTGTCGAAAATCCCAAACATAGGCTATCTCCTTACTTTAAGACATTTGCAAGAAGTGGGATAAGCTTAAGTCCGATAAGGACAATACCTCCGCCCGCCATCAATTGCTTGATACCCTGAGACTTCGCTCCAGGATTGTCGTTACCATAACCTTCCATCAGGTTGATAACACCCCATGCTCCAAGTCCTGCTCCTACTGCCATAACTAAAATCTTTAATACATTTACTGCCTGTGCGAAAAATTCCATGATTTATTCCTCCTCGTTCTCTTCTTTCTTTTCGATTTTGTTGCAAGACATTACAATGAAATTTTTATAAGTCTTGCCGTTTTTAACTCTTTTACTGAAGTAGCCATAGATGTGAATGAAGTCATTCTCCTTAAACTCTTTGACTGTCTCTGCCTTATCGCCATAAGCGGCACAGTTGATATACTCTTTTCCTTTGCCATATCCTTTAGCAAGAGTAAAGTTTACAACCTGTACCTCTTTGTCATCTTTCATGAAGCTTCCAAAAGTCGGCTCCTTGATGAGATTGGCGTTAATATTAATCATTTCTTTATTCATTTTTTCCTCCAAAATTAAAAAAGCGACTGAAAAATTCTTCTCAATCGCAAAGTGTTTATTCTATAAAATTTTCTCTTAAAAGTGGGACTTCTTATCCTTATCATCTTATCCTCCTGATTTCTGATATGAAAAAAGCAGCAAATCTTTTTTAGACTTACTGCATTCTGGTAATAACGGTTTCGCCGTTCATTTTTACTTTTCCTCTTCGCTTGATGTAATTTTCTATGTCAAACAAATTCTTCTTGTCATAGTCCTCAAGGAGCTTATAGTTCTTATGCTTTGTAATATCAAATTTATCTGAAAGAAAAGGTCTTACACCTCGAAGCTGAAAGATACATTTGCTTCCGTCCATTACGGTTATCTCATCTTGACTCATCAGCTCCTTACCTGTCTTTTGATAGTTAAGTCCAAAGCTCTTTTGATTGCTCCTTGTTTCTGATGTATTGTAAAGGTCTATCGTTTCTTTACCAAGCGTTTCGGAAAGCTCTTTAAGTGTAGTTTTCTCTTTTCCACCGAGAAACAAGGTACTATCACAGTTACCTACAATAGTATCGGCATTATCCTTATAGATTGCCTTTAGCTGAGATTGTGCCTGTAAGATAATACTTGCTGAAATCTCTCTACTTCTGATTGTGGCTATGAGCTTCTCAAACTTTGGAATTAAGCCGATGTTTGCAAACTCATCAAGTAGGCATCTCACATGAACAGGAAGTCTACCTCCGTACTCATCATCTGCCTTATCACATAAAAGATTAAATAGCTGTGAATACATAATAGACACTACAAAGTTAAAGGTATCATCGGTATCGGAGATAATAACAAAGAGTGCTGTTTTCCTATCTCCAAGTGTATCAAGCTCAAGTTCATCTTCACTCATCAAGTCCCTAAGTTCCTGAATATCAAATGGAGCAAGCCTTGCACCACATGATATAAGAATAGACTTCGCCGTTTTTCCGGCTGCAAGCTTATATTTTTTATATTGCTTAACCGCAAAGTGCGTAGGTTCTTTCTTTTCAAGTGCTTCAAAGAGTCTATCAATCGGATTCATATATGTTTCATCATCTTCTCTGACTTCGGAAGCGTCTATCATATCGAGTAGTGTTGCAAAGTTCTTTTCTTCTCTTGGAGCTTCATAGAAGATATATCCGATAAGAGCTGTATAGTAGAGTTTTTCGGCTTTGACCCAAAAATCCTCACCTGATTTTTCGCCCTCTCCCTTAGTGTTTGCAATGATTGTCTGAACCAATTTCAAAATGTCTTTTTCAGAACGAAGATAAGCAAAGGGATTGTACTTCATACTTTTTTTGAAGTTGATGGTATTTAAGATTTTTATCTCATATCCGTTATCTTCAAGCATCTTACCACACTCAAGGACTATCGTGCCTTTTGGATCTGTTACGCAATATGATGAGTGCATTTGCATAAGGTTCGGTTTTACATAAAATCTCGTTTTTCCACTTCCTGATCCACCTATGACAAGCACATTCTTATTTCTTGCATATTTAGGATTAGCCGGTCTGCCATTCATTGTCAGTCGTTCGGTTTGCGTAAGCAGGATATTGTTTTGAAACTTTTCATCCATATACGGCTCAATATCCTTCTTCGTTCCCCATCGGGCTGAGCCATACTCTTTCCCCTGTCTAAACTTTTTCGCATTTTTCCCTTTGGTATATACGATGAATTTGATTAAAGCAGCTACTCCTACGCCCATTAAAATATCCGTAGGATGAATGCTTGGAAAAAAGCTCATGGTGTTAAGCTCTAATATTCCCTGAAAGATTTTATCTATTATATCACCACCTGTATAGGCTCTTACATGATGAGAGAAGATGTTGCCTACATAGAAAAATGCAAGATAGGGAATGTTCTGCTTTAGAAACTTCGCCTTATCCTGCACTTTGAACAAGCATTTTATATCTTTTAGTATCTTATCTATCACAAGTATCATCACCTCCAATCAAGAGCAATAAAAAGTGCCTTCCTTTAGGTGTTACAAAGGTTTGAATGCCTACCGCATCATTATCGTTTCTACACCATTCCTTAATTTCAAAATATCCTTTGTTGTTTTTTGCATAAGGAAGAAGTCTGTTTTTCTTATCCCTATAAATAAGCTCCTTATCTATCAGAAATTGAATGAACACCTTTTGCGGTATATGAAGCTCCTTTGCCGTATTCCTGAAATTGGTAAGCAAGTTATTATCCACCAACTCATCAAAATACTTGGCTTTCGGTTCTAAATCCTCAATCACTTTTTCTTTTTCAGCAATGAGATTATTAGCAAGAAGCACCGCATTGGCGAGTATCTCTTCTTTTGATAAATTCTCTTGATTTTTGATATATCCGCCGTTTTTACGAATGCTCGGAAGAACATCTTTTGTAACCCAACGCTTAAATTCTTTTGCCTGTTGTAATTTAGAGGATAAAATAAGTGAATACAAACCAGATTCATTGATAATTATGGTTGCTTGAACTCCACCTAAGGGGTGAACGAATCGTTCAGTCCTTTTATCTTCGCTATCTATATGATCTCTGATAGCTTTGTGAGGATTGATATATCCTAAATTTTCAGCAACTTCTTTCCCAATAAAGAAAAACTCACCGTCTTTTTCGATTACAGTAAGTTTCCCGAATTTCATATTTTCAAATGTTATTAACTTACTCATAAGCTCTGCTCCTTTTGCTTATTCTTAACTTTATCTTTAGTGATAGTGTCTTTTGCCATCTCCTTAAACTTCTCAATATTTTTATGAATGGACTCTTTGGTTTTCTCCTTTTTCTCAATACTGGAAAGCACATTTTGAAATGCCTTATTCATAACCTTGGTGTCCTTTGCCTGAAAGAATACCGAATGTGTTCCGGTCTCCTTATCTTTCATAACCGAAAATTTAACGCCGTGTTTATTCAGTTCTTTCTTTAGCTCCTTTAGTTCTTCGTCTTTGACATTCAGCTCTTCAAGTTGTCCTTTCTTGACCATATCTTTAAGTTTTACTTGACTTCCCTCTACCTTGATTAGCTTATCAAATCCGCCGAGCTTTTCTGCTTGCTGAAGTAATTTTTTCAGTATCTTTAATAATTCTTTTGCCGTAGCTTTGGCAAGCCTTACTTCCAAGTTTATGGCTTTGCTTGAAACTTCTTCGTTAATCAAGTTCTTTCACCTCCCCTTAGCAGTCTTTCCTTATTTTGCTTTAACTTTTCTTTTTGCAGCCTCTTTCTGAAATCTTCTCCCATTACTTTAACGGGAATACACATCTCGATAATCCTTGAGTAAATCCTTTCATATTCCACGCCGTCATCTGAATTTTGTATTTTTTCGTAGGGTAAGTTTGTAGTAAAGATTGTCGGCTTTTGCTTCAAATAGCGACTGTTGACGATGTTATATACCTGTTCTTTGGCATAGCTTGTATCACGCTCAATTCCAAGGTCATCTAAAATAAGTACGGAAACATTGGTTAGAGCTTCGATATATTCGTTCTTATCTAAATCAAATCCGCTTTTTTGTAAGTCGTTTATTATCTGGGCAAAGTTTCTGATTTTGACCCTTATCATATATTCTTCAATAAGAGCATTTGCAATACAGCACGCAAGATAAGTCTTTCCGCTCCCAACTGTTCCGCAAAAGAGTAATCCGATATTTTCTTTTTTCATCTGTTCGTATTCTTTTACATAATTTTTCGCTATGATATAGCTTTTGTCTTTCTCACCCTTATAGTTATCAAAGGTATAAGCCCATTGGCTCATTGAAATAAAGCAGCTTCTTTTAAGTCGCTCAATCTCTTGTTCCTTTTCTCTTTGCTTCTGTTTTTCAAGTCTTTCCCTGTCACATTTGCAGTTATTCTTAAAGATAAATTTCATATCCATAAGGTTTCTCACTTCGCCGTCTTTTCTTTCGTGGCAATTTTTACAATAGGCGTGTCCGTCTTTCATATACTCTGTTTCAGGATCGAAGCTATATCTAACACCCTCGATTAAAATATCACCCAATTCTTTCATCATAAATAATCTCCCATCTCATAATCTTCTAAGCTGTATGACTTAGCTTTATTTGTTTGCTTAACACTTCCCCAGTCTTTATAGAACCATGAAAGAATAGTTGCTTTGTGGTCTTTGTAAATCTTTCCTGTGCTTTGAATGTAGTTTGAAAGCCTTTCAATGTAATTATCAAAAAGACTTTGCAGTATCTCTTTTAGGTCTATTACTTCATCCTCTGTTAAAAAGACATTTTGAAATGTCCCATAGGCAGCTTTTCCTAAACTCATATCAGGATTACTATATTCAGTATTATTTCTATTAGGATTACTTCCGTGTACATTCTTCATTTCTTGAGGTGTAGTTTCTACACTTCTTAAGTGTAAATTCTTCACTTCTGAAGTATAATTTTTACACTCACAGCGAAATACGCTCATAAAGTCTTTAACATAGATGATATTGGGCTTTCCAAGACCTCGCTTCTTTCTTTCGATAAGCCCTATACCTCCCGAGGTGCTGTCAAGCTCATTAAGGATTTTGACTGCGGTCTTATTGGATCTTCCTAAAATCTCCATAATCTCTTCCACAGTGAAGATGATATATACTCTGTTTTCTTCATCGAGCCATTTATTCCTAAATGACAGACTTGTTCGCTCCAAAAGGCAAGAATACAAAATCTTTGCGTCCGAGGATAAATTCTTAAACCTTTCATCAGTTACTATAATTTTCGGTAGCATATAGTAGCTGAAACTGTCTCCGTCACGGTTATAAAAATAATCAAATTCCACTTCTATCGCCTCCTCTCTATTTAATTTTTGGCATAAGAAAAAGCGACTAAGATTTCTATTTCTTAATCGCCTTGTATCTTCAATATTCAGTTTTATTTAGCTCGACAAACTGGAATTTATCCGACTGATTGCCATTCTTCTTTAGAAAGGCAGGTAATGTGTTCTGTTCGCATTACCCCCTCAATGGCACAGGGTACATTATAAGCGGTATGATGGTAATGAAAACCACACTTTTCCTGAACACGCTTTGACTTTTCATTTCCATCAAAGTAACCACACCATATTCTATTAAGTTTCAGGTTTTCAAAACTATACCGCATTAACTCCTTGACCGCTTCCGGTATCAACCCTTGTCCCCAATACGGAACTCCGATCCAGTAGCCGATTTCACCTTCTGAATCGGGAAGACCAATATTACTTGCTTTGCCAAGCATAAGCCCGATGCTGCCAACAGGTTCGCCGGATTTTTTTAATACTACAGCAAAGGTTTCTGGTGCCGATAGAACACTCTGGATTATTTCACGGCTATTCTCTACACTTGTATGAACCGCCCATCCCGCAATTGGTCCCACATCAGGATGGCTTGCATATTTATATAAGCTCTCAGCATCGCTCTCTTTCCACGGTCTGAGGGTCAATCTACTCGTTTCAAGTATCATCGTATTCTTCTCCATAAATTCAAGATTTGACTTATTTCTTTTTCTTTGGTTTTGGTGCAGGTAACTCATCATACATTGAATTGAATAAGCCGGTTAAAAATTCTTTGTTGTCAACATCATCTACCAATAGCATTTCCTTTGCTCCATCATATGGCAACTCATACTTTGCATTTGGCATATATGCTATTGCAGATTTAACAGGCTTCACTAAAAACCTATCATCATAAATTCCACCAACAATTTTCCCACGATAATAAACAATATATTCGCCCATCATTGATCTATATGTTATTTCTTCCAACTCGGATAGTTGTTCTAAAATGAAATCTAAATATTCTTTACTTGAAGCCATGCCCCGCACCTCCAAACATTTGCATTTGCTTACACTGCTTTAATCTTATCATTTATCAATTCAATAAATGCTATCACAGTTGCTCCTATCATCGGAAGTCCATAAGGACTAAATAGAAAGCCGATAACCAAGCCCGATATACCTATCCCAACTTCTCCTTGAATAAAAGAAGCTAACGCCCCAAATATGCAGAACACCATAACGATATACATTAATGCTGTTCCTATACCAAGTAAGAATGTCAGAAAAGCAGTCAGAATTGATAAAACAAGACTAATCGGAAATAATATAATTTTTAATATCCATCGCATACACTACCTCTTTTTCTCTTCGGCTTATGTGCTGCTTACAACCATTATTTTAGTAGATAACGGCTCTAAGCAACACATAAACTATCAGTTTCTTCAGTTTTTAACTTTGGTAGAAGCTTCAAAACCTTTGATTTTACTGAACTATTTGCCTGTATCATTATTATGACACGAAACCCACAATACAAATCCACAACCGTATCTTCACTTAAAATATCCGCCAACTCCAAAGCCTTCGTATATAAAATTTCCGTCGCATAAGGATTTACCTGAAAGAAAGCCTTAGCTGATAATTGAAACTCCATTCCCAATAAAGATTCCTGTAAGAATAAAGGACCAATCACTTCAAAAATAGGTCCGTCCAAAATGACATTTGTTTCCTTAGGATTTAATAAATACGAAAAAGAAGTAATGTTTGAAAATTTTTTCACCAACGCTTCACCTAGTTCCCTTGCCTCAACAAAAGGATACTTGCGTACAATCGGCATCACCATCAATTCATCTCTACGATGCACATGACGGATAAACAAATACCGAAAATTATCTGCCAAATGATGTTGATTTAAAAAATCTCTTACAAAATGTGTAATTTGATTTGACTCTTCTGTTTCTACCTTGCAATCTTCATACACAACCACGTCATGTGAATGTTTCCGATAAAAACCAAATTGTGCTAGATTATCTTTTTCCTGAATAGGAACCTGAACTTTATTGCGGTATCTCTCTTGCTTTGGTGAGGGTAAAATTTCTTGAATAATTCCTAAGTCCAAATGGTGCTTTAAAAAATGACTTTGTACCATCTCTTGTTTCAAAGAAAGCTGTTCCTTATAAGACATAAATTGCAGTTGACAACCACCACACAAACGAGCAATGGAACAACTTGGCTCCACTCTTTCCTTCGATTTTTCCAAGATTTCTGAAATCCGAGCAAACGCATAAGTTTTCTCGACCTTGGTCAAGGTCACTCTAGCCTTTTCACCCTTTAAAAGTCCGGGAATAAACAACACAAAAGAATCCAGTTTCGCTACCGCAAAACCTTCTGTTGTATAACCACTAATTTCAACCACATACTCTTCATTCTTTTTCATATCGATAATAAAAGGGGATTATTCCCCTTCCTTTTCTATTGAGCAGGCTTTTCTTTACTATCCGCTGTCACATTTTTATTGTTCGTTGCTTTCTTTTCAGCCTCTCTCTTCTCTTTCGCTTTTTTACGTGCTTCCACTGCATCACGCAAAGACTTTGCGACCTCTTCATTGACCGGTTTAGAAACCAACTGTTGAGAAGGAGCCTTCATCAAAGAATTCTTCGTTGTTAAAACATACGCAAAACCTTTTTTCGTACTATCGCTCGTATTATAAGCATGAATTTCCACATCATACATCTTCTTACCATCTTTTTGTGTAAAATACGTTTCCACCGGTAAAACTTTTGTAATAGCTTGATAAGCCTCCGTTGTTTTCTTCTTTAAGGTATCGGCAGATGTGTCATCCTTCATATCCAAATACACTCTCAAGGTTGCTGTTTTTAAATGAACCTCACGCCCTTGAACACCATCAATTTTAGCAATAGTTTCATCAATTTTTGATAATTGTTCCTTCTGAATGGCTGGATTTAAATCCCCCTTAAAGCGATTTCCCAAGACTGGAGATTTTGATTCCATATAACTCGATAAAAAAGTCCAACCAAAATACGCAAATGGTAGAAGAATCAGTACCAATAAGACCACAAATAAAATTCCTGTGGTGTGTCCCTTTTTCTTTTGAATATTCTTTTGTTTATTTTTTTGATTTGCCATATGCTTATATTTCTCCGTTCTTAGTTTAACTTATTTTTAAAAGTTTCACTAGTTTCGCTTTTTCTCTAAAGCTTCCTTTACCAAACCGTTTACCATTTGTGGATTAGCTTGACCACGAGATTGTTTCATCACTTGACCAACCAAGAAACCAACCGCCTTATCTTTTCCATTGCAGAAATCTTCAATTGCTTGTGGATTTGTTTCTAAAACCGCATCTACCATAGCTTGAATAGCACTTGTATCCGATACCTGTACAAGCCCCTTTTCCTTGGCAACAACTTCCGGATCTTTACCAGCCATCAAATCATCCACTAGTTTCTTCGCTTGGGCATTCGATACGGTTCCCTTATCAATCATCTTCACTAATTTAGCCAATAATTGTTGTTGTAAATGCACTTCTTGAATGCTCGTTTCATGCTTATTCAACCAAGCTGAAATCTCCCCTAACAACCAGTTACACACCGCTTTAGGATCATCACTGTATGGCAAGACTGTTTCAAAATAATCCGACATTTCTTTATTCGCAATCAACACATGAATATCATGTGCATTTAAATCATAATCATGCTTGTAACGCTTCTTGCGACTTTCCGGTAATTCTGGTAGGTTAGATTGAATTTCTTCAATCCACTTGGGATCCAAACGAATTGGGAAAATATTAGGTTCAGGGAAATATTTATAATCCACTGCCCCTTCTTTTACACGCATCGAGATGGTTGTATTGGTCTTATCATCAAAGCGACGTGTTTCTTGATGAACCGCTTCACCGGCATCTAGCAAGGCGGATTGTCTTTGAATTTCATATTCCACTGCCTTGCCAATATGTGAAATTGAGTTAATATTCTTAATTTCATTCTTCATACCAAGAGCTTTAGAACCTTTTGGGGCTAAAGAAATATTCACATCACAACGCATGGAACCTTCTTCCATCTTCACATCGGAAACACCTAAGTAATAAAGCGTTTGCCGAAGTGCCTCAACATAAGCTTCAGCTTCTTGACCATTCTTCATATCTGGTCTCGATACAATTTCAATCAAAGGTGTCCCCGCACGGTTGAAATCAATTAAAGAGGACTTCGTTAAGTGGAACTGCTTAGCTGTATCCTCTTCCATATGAATGCGTTCAATACGGATTTTCTTCGTTTGACCATCACTTTCAATTTCTACATAACCATCTCGACCAATCGGATGAAACTGTTGGGTAATCTGATACCCCTTTGGTAAATCCGAATAATAATAATTCTTACGATCAAACTTCACTAATGGATCAATCGTTAAATGAAAGGCTGTACAAGCTTGAATCGCTTTATGAACCGCTTCTTGATTGACTTCTGGCAAAGTTCCTGGATGCCCTAAATCAATTTCATTAACACAAGTATTGGCTTTGCGACCAAAAGAAGTCGGTGCACCTGAAAACATCTTTGTGTTTGTCTTTAATTGGACGTGAATTTCAATACCGATTGTAACATCGTATACCATTATTTCACCTCCGCATGATTGTCTTTTAGACCTGTGATTTCCTCAATCACTTCACCAATCTGGAACATTGTTCCTTCTTGCCAAATATCTGTATTTAAGTTAATACCCGCCGGCATTCCATCCACAAAGCCCATTGGTTGTGTTATGGATGGTGTACCTGCAAAATTAGCAATAGCCATGTAGTTTTCTGAAATTAAGTAAGTATCGGATAAGGGATCAATCGCATCCACTTCATCAATCTTAGGAGCGATCGTTCCCGCTGCCGGGGCAATAATCGCATCGTATTCTTGGAATGCCTTTCGCCACATATCCACAATTTGACGACGAACCTTTTGTGCCTTACGGAAAACACGTTCTTGGTTATCCGCCTGAAGCCCATACGAACCCACCACAAAACGCTTACGAATTTTTTCACCAAAGCCCTCTGTTCTTGTGTTCACCATGATTTCTTCCATGTGTTCACCTTCTTTACGATTACCAAAACGGATACCATCTAAGTTGGAGTGATTGGAGGTTGCTTCACAGTTTGCAATAATCATATAACTTGGATAAATCGCCGCCATAAGTTTTTCATCCAATTCAATCATTTCAACAATCGCACCTTTTTCCTTTAAACCGGATACAACTTTATCAAACAATTCATTGATACGTTTATCTTGAATATGATGATAAACATTGCCTAAAATCCCTATTTTTTTAGCTTGAATATCCTTACCCACATAAGAAGAATATTCTTCCACAGCTTCAAAACCAGAAGTCATATCTTTTTCATCACGACCACTTAATACTTCAAGGGTTAAAGCCGCATCTGCAATATTCCCTGTAAAATAACCAACATGGTCTAATGAAGAGGCGTAAGGAATAACACCATAACGGCTAATACGACCATACGTTGGCTTTACACCAACCACACCACAATACGAAGCCGGTTTGCGAACCGAATCACCTGTATCAGAACCAATCGCCATCGGCACAACACCTGCCGCCACTAAAGCGGCTGAACCACCTGATGAACCACCTGTAATACGACTTTCATCCCAAGGATTATGAGCCGGACCAATAAAAGAACTTAAGTTGGTACCACCCATCGCTAATTCATCCATGGATGTTTTCGCAATCGTAATTGCACCGGCTTGATTTAGCTTTTTCATAATGGTCGCATCATAAATTGGTACATAGTTTTCTAAAATGCGCGAACCTGCTGTAGTACGAACTCCTTTTGTATTCACATTATCCTTCACTGCAATCGGCATTGATAATAGCTTACCTTCATTCCCCAAATTTCCTAATTGTTCAGTCGGATTCACAAAGGTAATAACTGCATTCAATTTTTCTTGTGAAGCCTTCGCTTTTTCATAGGCTTCTAAAACCTGTTCTTTTGAATATGCCATTATTTCACCACCTTAGGAAGCACAAAATGCCCTTCCACCTTCTTGGTAACATTCGCTACTGCTTCTTCTTGACTAATCACATGCGTTACTTCATCTTTTCTTAAGAAGCTTGTTTCGACATCCAAAGGATAAATCATTTCTTCTGTATGACTCGTGTCAATTTTATCTAATAAAGCTAATTGTTTATCTAAGATTTTAAAGTCCTCAGATAAACCGTCCGCTTCTTCATCACTTAATTGAAACATCAATTGTTCTGCTAAAGATTTAAAGTATTGACGATTTCTATTTTCGCTCATAAATACCTACTTTCTACCGTATTATTCTAGCCTTTTAAGGTCTATTTATCAATGAATCTAGTTATAAAGTCCATTTCACTTAAAATTGGAATTCCAAGGGCTTTCGCCTTCATATTCTTAGAAGAAGAACTCTCAACATCGTTGTTAATTAAAAAGTCCGTTGAACCGCTGACGGCTGAAGCTACCCTTCCGCCTCTTGCACTAATCCATTCTTTTAATTCATTACGATTTTTAAACTGTTGCACATCTCCCGTCACCACAAAGGTTAACCCATTTAAATCACTATCATGATGGATAGCCGGTAAGTCTTCCACTTGTAAAAAAGAAAACAAATCCTCTAATTCCTTTTGCTTATCTTCTTCTTTCATCCAACGCACAAAGGCTTCTGATTTTTGTGGACCAATGCCATCAATGTGAGAGAAAAAATCCCCTTCTTTTTCTCTAGCTAAAGAAATCAGTTCTTTCAATGGATAAACATGTAGTAAACGACTCGCTACATCAATTCCTACCAAAGAAATTGATAAGGCAAACAAAAACTTATCCGCACGAACGGTTTTCGCTTTTTCTAAAGAGGCTAGAATATTCTCGGCTGATTTTTCACCAAAGCCCTCTAACTGAGCAATTTCTTCTTTTCTATCTTTTAAGCGATAAATATCTCCATAATTTTTAATCCAGCCTTGGGCAATGAAAGTTGATAAAGTCGCTTCTGAAATTCCATCTATATCCATACCTTGTTTCGAGACGAAACGAACGTATTTCTTCAAAGCTTTTGCTGGGCAAGATGAATTGGTACATTTAAGGCTTTTCGTTTCAGATACTTCGGAAATATGAATCTTCGTTGCCTGTTGACAAACCGGGCAAAGTTTAGGAATGTCAAATTCACCCACTTTTTTCACAACTGAAATCACCTTTGGAATAATCATATTGGCTTTGATGACTTCCACTTCTGTTCCACTAGAGCCAATACCTAATCGTTCACATTCTGAAATATTCACTAATGAAGCTCTTTGAACAGTTGTTCCTTCGAGTTCTACTGGTTCAAAGATAGCTACGGGTGTAATGGTTGAAATTGCGTTTGACCATTCTATGCGAACTAATTTTGAAATTTTGGATTGGTCTGCCCACTTAAAAGCCAGTCCAGCCCTTGTCGCATGGTGACCTGTCACACTGCCACTGCTTGCATAGACAATATCATCATAAGCAATCACCAAGCCATCAACAGGATAAGGATTTTTATGATTTTTAACCTCTTCACTAAACTGATTTAAAACCATCTGCACACTTTCTTCATTTGGTTTTTCAATCAAAATATGTTCCACCACATCAAAGCCAAGTGCTTCTAAAAAAGCCATTCTTTCACCCCAAGAATTCATTTCTTTTTCACAATAAACCAAGGTGAAGGGGCGGAAATGAATTTTTCTTTCCAAGACCTCTGAGGCTTTCTTTAAACTTAAAGAACCCGAAGCTAAGTTTCGTGGATTGGCGTAATTTTCACCGGTTTCTCTAATATACTCTTCAAAATCCGCATAAGAGATTAAAGCTTCTCCACGAACAATCAAGCGACCTTTATAACGTATTTCCTTAGCAATGCCGTATAAACCATCCACTAAATGTGTGATATTCGTTCCAATATGCCCATCTCCACGCGTAACAACCTTCAAAAGCTTGCCTTTTTCATAAGTCACCACTAAAGTTAAACCATCTAACTTCCAAGACATCCAAATAGGAAGATGATTCGCCCATTTAACTAATTCACCTATACTTTTCGTTTTCGCTAATGACAAAGCCGGAAATTCATGTGCTTCTTTTTGACCAACAATTTCATCCGCAGACACTTTTTGAGTTGGAGAATCTTCTAAAATAATGCCTGTCTTTTCTTCCAATTTTTTTAATTCATCAAATAAACAATCCCATTCTTGATCACTAAGAATTTCTTGCCTGCCATTGTAATAAGCATCGGAGGCTTTATTTAGTTGTTGAACTAATGATTGCATTTTTTCTCTTTCAAGCATATTAACTCCTTAAATTCTTCACTTTTAAAGATGGATGTGAAGCTTGCAAACGCTTGGTACCAAAAGGATAGGCAAAGGCAATGGTGACGAATTCCCCTTCTTGTTGAATGACAACACCCTCTCCAAACTTAGCGTGTTCAATGATGTCTCCTTTTTTCCACTTTTTCCTCTTTTCAGTTGGGTTTTCATTGAACCGGGCATAGAAAGAAGATTCTTGATTGGTTTGTAGCTTTGGCGTTCCTTTATGCTCAATATAGTCTTCCTCAATTTCATCAATAAAACGGGATGGTGTTTTCACTCTTTGTAACATAAACGAATAACCCCCCGCATCCGTTAGGTATAAATGTTTACGCGCTCTTGTGAAAGCCACATACGCCAAGCGCCTTTCCTCTTCCACACCGCGATGACCCTCTTGAAGTGAACGTTCAGATGGGAAAACACCTTCATTTAAATCCGAAACAAACACTGTATCAAATTCCAATCCCTTTGAAGCATGCACCGTCATAAGTTGCACAAAATCATTTTCTAAGGTTTCTTCACGATCCCCATATAAAGCCACAGATTGTAGGTATTCCTCTAAATTAGTTTCCGGATGATACCGTTCAAAATCTTGAATATCTTCCATTAAGGATTTCAAGTGACCTAAATTATCCATATCTTTTTCAGCTTCTAAGAAAGCACGGTAGCCCGATTCATCCATCACCCTCTCAAAAAGTGTCAAGAGCTTTACTTCTTTCTTTTCCTGTAGTGTATGCCATCTTTCTACCTTTTGTACGAATTGGTCGATGGTAATTTGGGTTTTTCCTTTGAATAATTTTTCTTTTTGTAAAATTTCTAATTGACTACAATTTAACTCTCTTGCTCGCGTAGCAATGGTTTCTAAGGTTTTTGATCCTAAGCCACGCTTTGGTCGATTTAAAATGCGATTTAAAGATAAATCATCTCCGCTAACAATCAATCGTAAATATGATAAAGCATCCTTAACAACCTGGCGTTCAAAGAAACGTAAGCCCCCATAGATGATGTATGGAATTCTTTCATCCATTAAAGCTTTTTCCAAAGAACGGGATAAATAATTTGCTCGATATAAAACCGCAATTTCTGAATACGTCCCTGTTTGCAAACGAATTGACTTCATTTTTTGAGCAATCCAAGTCGCCTGGTATTCATCACTCACAGCTGAAAAATGGTAGATTTTTTCTTTGGATTGATTATCGGTAAATAATTCTTTATCCACGCGTTGTTTATTATTTTTAATCACCGAGTTAGCCCCATTTAAAATCGCATTCGTGCTACGGTAATTTTGTGTTAATAAAATCGTTTGTGCATCCGGGAAATCTTTTTCAAAATTTACAATAATCCGCACATCAGCTCCACGCCATGTGTAAATGGTTTGATCAGGATCACCCACCACAAGTAAAGAATTGTCTTTTCCAGCCAATTGTTTAATGAGTTTATATTGAATACGGTCAATGTCTTGAAACTCATCCACTAAAATATAATGGAAATAGCGTTGCCACTTTTGTAAGATGACATCGTATTGATCAAACATACGAACGGTCCAGAGAATTAAATCATCAAAATCCAATGCGAACAGTTCCTTTTGGCGACGAAGATAGTACTCATAAATTTGAACCTTCTTCTTTTCTAATGAAGAAAAATCAGCTATTTTATTCGCTTCTTCCACGCTAACATTCTCTGCTTTATTGTTGGAAATATAATTCAAAGCATGCGCAAAGGAAATCTCATTTTTATCAATAGAATGTTCTTTATAATATTCCTTCAAGATGGCTTTTTGGTCTTCCGTATCTAAAACGGTGAAGTTCTTAGGGTAACCCATTGCTTCAATTTCTTGACGAAGAATACGCACACACAAAGAGTGAATGGTGCAAATGGTTGGCTTTGTACCTTCTTCTTTCATCATCTTCAAAACACGACTTTCCATTTCTCTAGCCGCCTTATTCGTAAAGGTAATCGCCAATATCTTATGCGGCCAAACTTTCTTTTCTTCCATCAAATACGCAATACGCATGGTTAAAACACGCGTTTTTCCAGAACCTGCTCCGGCAATAATTCTTAGATACTGATGTTCATCTAGCACGGCTGTTTTTTGTTGCGAATTTAGGGATTGTATATCTAGCACAGAAGACCTCTTTCTAATGAACTTATGTCCTATCATTATAAAGTTTTAAAGAGACCTTGTAAATTTTAAACACTGGTCCATGTTATAATCAGGGCGAGGTATTTTATGATTAAAAAAGCAGAAAATTGGCAGGATTATGAATGTATAGATGCTGGAGATTTTGAAAAATTAGAGCGGTGGAAAAAGGTGATTTTAAGAAGACCTGATCCATTAGCCATTTGGCCTAAAAATCCAAAGGTAGATTGGCAACGATACGATGCGATTTATCATCGTTCTAAATTGGGGGGTGGCTCTTGGAATTTTAAAAAGAAGCTTCCGGAATATTGGACAATGGATTATAAAAATCTACGCTTTAAAGTTGCACCAACCGGTTTTAAACACACCGGTTTATTTCCTGAACAAGCAGCCAACTGGGATTGGATGCACGATTTAATTCAAAGTCGTAAACAAAAGGAAACCCGTATCCTCAATTTATTTGCGTACACAGGTGGAGCTACCTTAGTTTGCTCAGAAGCCGGTGCTAGTGAGGTGGTTCATGTGGATGCGTCTAAAGGGATGGTTCAGTGGGCAAAAGAAAACCGTAATTTTTCTCATCTTCAAAACCATAAAATTCGTTTTATTGTTGAAGATTGTTTGAAGTTTGTTGAAAGAGAAAAGAGAAGAGGTCGAACCTACCATGGTATTCTCATGGATCCACCAAGCTATGGTCGTGGTCCAAATGGAGAAATGTGGAAATTTGAAAAGGAAGTGGTTATCTTCATCCAAAAAACATTGGAGCTTTTGGATGAAGATGCTATCTTCTTCTTAGTTAATTCTTATACCACAGGCTTTTCTTCCACCGTCTTTGAAAACCTCTTTAAAACCTGTCCTTTACCAAAAGGAAACATTGAAACCGGTGAATTGGGTTTACCTGTTTCTTCTCGTGATATTGTTTTACCGGCAGGAATTTACGCAAGATGGCAGAGAAAATAAACATTCTTTACGAAGACAATCACCTTCTTGTCGTTGAAAAACCAATCAATGTGTTATCCCAAGCAGATAACACACAAGAAGAGGATATGGTCAATCGTTTAAAAGAATTCATTAAAGTAAGAGATCATAAACCCGGCAATGTGTTCATTGGTTTAGTGCATCGTTTGGATCGTCCCGTTGGTGGTTTAATGGTTTTTTCGAAGACCTCGAAAGCCGCTTCGCGTTTGAGTAATGCGCTGCGTTGTCATACGTTCCAAAAAGGTTATCTGGCAATCGTCGATAGCGTTTCTTTACCAAAAGAGGACACTTTAGAGGATTATTTATATAAGGACAATCAAAAAAACCGTGTTTTTGTCGTGGATAAGAAAAAAGGGAAATATGCCCGTTTGCACTATGAAGTTTTAGCCCAGAAACAAGGTAAATCTTTCGTTCGTATTGCTTTAGAAACTGGTCGTCCGCATCAAATTCGTGTTCAATTTTCAAGTCGGAATTGGCCTTTAGTGAACGATCAACGTTACCACCCCCATCCAACTAAAGCCCCTATTTGTTTATTTGCGTATAAATTAAGCTTTCCCCATCCAACTAAGAAAGAGGTAATGCGTTTTGAGTTGCATCCAAAAGCCGATGGAGCCTGGTCTTTATTTAAGGAGGTACTATCATGAAAAAGAAGCCTAAAAGACATATTCGTAAGAGTTTTCTATTCCTATGTGCTCTTTTTGCAGTCGGCATTTCTTATCTTATTCTTCATCCTAGCCTTGAGAAAAATCAGCGCTTAGAAAAGCTTGGTTATACAAAAAAACAAATCCAAGTTTTAAGCCAAGAGAAAAAAGTGGATGAGGTCATTCAAAAATCCATCAATTCCGTGGTCTTAAGACAAGCCATTGACACAAACACCTTTTATCCAGCTTACTTTTCTCTCTACAAAGCCCATTACCAAGATAAAGCCATTCAAGCTAAAGATATTCTTCTATACCAACGTTTAAAAGATAAAGGCTATGAAGAAGACCAATTAGAAAATCTTTTCAAAAGAGCTTCCTTTGAAGAATTAAGCCCTTTATTGGTCTTTGACTACCAATGGGATGAAACTAGTTACTTAAAAGATGTGGAAAAGAACCGTTCTAAAAACATAGATGGGAAATTTCAGTTAAGCCACAGTTATCGAAAGAAATATAAGATTAGTAAAGAAATTAAAAATCCACAAGTGGATACACTTGTAAACGTAAATCATTATTATTCTTCTCACTATATACCAAAAGATTTGACCGGTATCCCTACTTCCTATGCGGCTAATCAACAGAAAATGAGCAAAGAAGCGGCGGAAGCGGTAGTGGAGTGGGTACAGAAATCCATTGAAAATAATACCAATTTCTTTGTGACAAACGCTTATTTAGATTATCATAGTCAAGAAAAACTTTATCTTAAAAATGGTGAACGAGTGGATAAAGCCGGTTATAGTGAGCGCCAAAGTGGCTTACAGATGAAAGCGGTGATTACCTACGCTAAACACGAAGAAAAAGCACTTCCTTGGTTAAAAGAAAGTGCTCATGAATATGGTTTTATTTTACGCTATCCGGCCGGTAAGGAAATGATTACGGGGCATTCTTCCAGTAACCTTATCTTCCGTTATGTTGGGAAAGATTTAGCCAAACAAATTCAAGATTCTTCTTTAACTTTTGATGAATATAGTGAGCTCTATCTTCAACCTTGGATTGACAAAACAAATAAACCATCCGATACCATTATTCATCAAGCCAAACCATAAAGAAGAAGGCAACTTAGTCTTCTTCTTTTATTAATTCCATGATTTCTTCCTTGCGGTTTTCCATATCGGAATATCCTAATTCATACAACTGTTTCGCTTGTTCAGCCGAACCCTTCCAACGAGAAACCGGCACATTAACGGTTGGATAAATATTGACTGCCTGCCCTTTTTTAACATAGTCATCAATCAGTTGACGTTGCTTGTAATAATTAATATGACGAAGCGCATAATCCTTCGCCATTTGTGGATAGCTTCGATACACCACCTTCATCAACATTTTAACAAGTAGACTAGCTGGTTTACGTACATAATCCCTTGCCTTAGTTGTAATCACTAATGTATGTGTACAGCCTTGTTCCATCGCTCTTTCAATTGGAATCATCTTCGTAACCCCACCATCCAATAGATGTAAGCCTTGGTATTCAATAACCTTTGCGGCAATTGGTAATGAAGCGGAACCTAGTATTGTCTGTAAGTTCTCATCCACTGGAAAATATTCGGTTTGACCATGTTCTAAGACATAACAACCCACTTCAACAGGCACATTTTTTTTCACCAAATTTTTACCATTAAAATGACCAACATCACATAGATAATGTTCAAATAAACGTTTATACGCTACATAATGTCCTTCTTTTACTAAAGCTTTTAAGCCAACGATTTCTGGAGCAATAGAATACTTCGTCGCCAAATCATACGCTAATTTTTCCTGACCATCCCAATAAAGCACTAAATAAATCGCTCCTGAGGAAATACCAACTCCATAGTCAAAATGGATATGTTGGTCATGAAGCCAAGCCAAAGCTCCAGCTGTATAGGCTCCCCGAATTCCCCCACCTTCTAATACTAATCCCAATTTTTTCATTCCCTATCTCCTAAACCATTGGTACAAATAAATTCAAAATATCACGGAAAAGACGCACAATCGCCTTTGCTTCACATGTTTCCTTTGTCATGAGTTCTGATTGCGCAATGGCTTCTTCAAAATTCTTTCGCATTTCTATCGCTGTTGGTCGATGTACAAACAACACCCCATTTTCAAAGTGCAAGAAATAGCTTCGATAATCGGTATTGATGGTTCCAACTAAACCTATCAAATCGTCTACAACAATATTCTTCGCATGATTAAATCCTGGTGTGAATTCATAAATTTTAATCCCCGCTTTTACTAAGGCTTCATAATTTCCTCGTGTGATCTGGAATACCCAGGCTTTATCAGGAATATGGGGAGTTAAAATGCGAACATCCACACCCCTTTTCGCCGCTAGTATCAATAAATCACGAATGGTATCTGTAATCACTAAATAAGCTGAATCAATGTAAATATACTTTTTCGCACGGTTAATGAGATTGATATGTATATCCAAGCCTAGGTTTTGCTCATCAGTAGGACTATCCGCAAAAGGTTGGAAAAAACCATCATTTTCTATCTCATACTTTAAACAATATTTTTCATAGCATAAATGATTTTTATCTTTCTTTAAGTATGTCCATAAGCCTAGGAACATACAGGTAAAAGACCAAACCGCTTTACCTTCTAAACGAATGGCTGAATCTTTCCAATAGCCAAAGCGACGAATGTGATTAATGTACTCATCCGCAATGTTTACCCCGCCAGTATAGGCAATACGATTATCCACAACCGCAATCTTACGATGATCACGATTGTTCATTTTAATGGATAAAGCTGGTCGCAATGGATTAAAACGATAAATTTCAATACCGATGTCACGCAATTTCTTATCATAGCTCATCGGTAAAACAGCACTACCAAAGTCATCCATGATAATTTTAACTTCCACACCTGCTTTTACTTTTTCTTGTAAAATAGCAACAACCTGATCCCATAGATAACCATCAATCACAATGTAATATTCTAAAAAGATAAAGTGTTTCGCCGACTTTAAATCCTCTAAAAAGGATTTTACCCAAACTTCTCCACTTGGAAAATAAGTTGCTTTTGTGTTTTCATAAACCGGAAAATCACTATAATCACGTCCAAAACGGAATAAAGGTTCTTCTTCGGGATAATGAATTTTTAATTGTTCAACTACTTTTTCATCTTGCTTAAGTAAATCGTTCATGGCTCGATTGGCTTTAACCGTCCCACGAGCTAATTTACGCGGTACACGACGATTCCCTGCCAACAAGAAAATAGCTACACCAGTTACCGGAAAAGATAACAGCACTAATAACCAAGCAATCTTATAATGAGCATCACTTGGTCGATTAATGATATAAATTGCAAAAGCTAAGGCGCTGATGCGGAAAATTCTTTCAAAAGAACCATAGAGAAAACTTCCCGTCACAAAGAAGGAAAGATATAGGTAGAGTTGGATTAGAATCAAAGGACCAATCCACATTAACTTGGATGAAAGAAACTTCAATAAACGATGCATATACGCAACTTATTATACCAAATTTATTTCATAAATTAGCTTTCTTTTTTCACCACGTTTGTATAGCCAGTGCTTTCTAGGAACATCCACTTCTTCTAAGAAACGAGCTGATAATTTTTCAATGGTTTTACGAGAAGGAATATTATCTGGACTACAGGTAATGAAAACAGAGCACGCTAGTTCATATTCCATTAAAAATTCAAGTAAAAGACGGGTTGCCTTTAAGGCATAGTGATGACCGCGGTGCTGAAAATTGATGCGAT
Source organism: Bulleidia sp. zg-1006 (assembly GCF_016812035.1). Taxonomy (NCBI): domain Bacteria; kingdom Bacillati; phylum Bacillota; class Erysipelotrichia; order Erysipelotrichales; family Erysipelotrichaceae; genus Bulleidia; species Bulleidia sp. zg-1006. The sequence continues at coordinate 1,248,804 of NZ_CP069178.1, forward strand.
AGCCAATATTCCCCGCATAATACATAATTTCATAAGGACCGCTTCGATAATCCACATAGCCTACATAGATACCTTGGTGAAGAATGGAAAAAGAGTAGCATCGTTCCCGACGAAACCAGCCACTATCTTCAATGGATTCTAGTTGGATTTGAATTTCTCCATCACCATTCCGGTACACTATATTTTCCATATTTTCATTATATAACTAAAAATCACCCATAAAAAATGATTATCCCAACTAAATCTTTTACGACAACAATCAGCATCATCCATGATTTCAAAGTGATAAAGCCTCATCATCAAATTAGAAATAACTACAGTAAAAGGGAAAAGTTACTCTTAAATGAATGACTTAATTTAACGAAGACTCATCGACTTCTTCCTTTTAACAATTATTTATACTATCTATTTTTTCGCAATTTTTTGAAAAATATTAATATAAATATTTTGAAGTTCTTTCTTTTGTTCCTCACTCATCTGTGCTTTTTCATCTTTTATCTCATAATTTTTCAACAAAGTGGTATGCTCCGCAACAGGGATTCCATCCCGTATTGCGACCACCAATGGTACATAAAAGCCATCTGTGTTATCCCCTGTTTCACTCAAAATTGCCGCGAATTTTGCTAATAAGGCATTGATATCCAGCTCATTAGCCTTTGTGGTATCTACATAATAAACCGACACTCCCGTTCTCTTCATCGCTTCATTCAATTCCGGAACAGCCCGAGCACAGAATTGGCAATCTGTATAACCAAAGTACAAAATACCCGTTCCTTTCTCATTGATTAAACGCAAGGCTTCTTGTGTACTAACCTCTCTAAAATCAGCTGTCTTACCACGAATCCATTTATAGCCACTCATATCCGCTTTATTAGACTTCAATTCCAGTTTATAAGCAACCACAATCTTTTGGTCCATCTTTGGCTCTTGATATGGATTGGAACAACCTACTAATAGTACCATCGTCAATAAAACCGCAATACTTCTCTTCATGTGTTTTATCTCCTTCCACTAAGACGCAATCTTTTTAAACATTTCTAAATAACGATTTTGCATTTCCTTTTTCACATCATTACTCAAAGTATCTTTTTCGTCCTTAATTATTTGATTATTCTTCAAAGAAATTTGACTATCCACAACTTTTCCCTGTTTCACAGAAACCACAAAAGGTGTTAAGAAAATAAGATTTCCTTTCTTATCTTTCTTTAGAGAAGAAGCCAAAAGCTTTACCATTTCTTGATAATCCTTTTCCTTTACTTCTTCATTGGTACTAATGTAATACACACTCACATTACTTCTTTTCATTGCTTCATTTAACTCGGGAAGAATTGCTTGCTCATAAAGACTATCCACTTTACCAAAATAAAACATGCCTGTTCCTTTATCTTGTATGAATTTCAAAGCTTGTTGAAAACTTACCTTTTGAAAAGAGCCTAATTTCCCCGGTAATTTCGCATAAGCCTTTGCATCTAAATTATCTCCTTTTAAAGAAACTGAGGATTCTATCTTCAAAGGTGTATCTACCTTCGGCTCTTGATAGCCTTTATTCATTGAACAAGCACTTAAACAGACGGCTAACAAAATAACCAAACTACTCTTTTTCATCTTCTAACCTCTTTACTTCGATACTTTCAAATTGTTGATTGATACGTTCCATCGTTGCTAAACCTTTAGAATAAGCCGTTGCTGACCCGCAGCTTGCCGCAAAACGAAAGCTTTCCATGCCATTATAAGAACGCTGGTAATTCATTAAAAAGCCGGCCACAATAGAATCACCCACACCAACCGTGTTGACCTGTTGATCGCCATCACTTAAGGGTGCCTCAAAGTAACCCTCTTCGCTCATATAAAACGCATTCGTTTTACTTTCTAAGATGATCACATGACGAGCCCCTTTGCCTAATAAAGACTTACCATACGCCAATAATTCATGACGACTAACTTGTTTTCCCACTTCTTCTCGGTAATCTTCTAAATTGAATTTCACTAGAAATGGCTTGAGTACTAAAGCTTCATTTAAAACGGTCACATCACAATCATCCAAGACAAGCTCCACTCCATCCTCAGCACCATTGCGTAAAATACCAATCACATCTTTTACTAAATAATCAGGAGTTGAACCGGCCAGCACAAAATAATCTCCCTCATAAAGAGAAAAAACCTTTTCTGCCAGTTTTTTCATATCCTCATGTGTAATATAAGGACCTGCCGCATTGTAATTGGTATGCGTTGGAGCATGAGCTTTCACATTAATACGAGTCATCCCTTCTGTATAAACAAAAGAAGGTCGAATGAGTTCGTATTTTTGTAATAAAGAAATATAGAAATCTTTCGTAAAACCACCTAAAAATCCAAAAGCACGGCTGGGAATATGTAGATTATTCAAAACAATCGACACATTGACCCCCTTTCCACCAGCTTCGTAATATTCCAAACCGGAGCGGTTTGTTTTACCCTGTTCAATTTCCTTTTCAAACTCTAAATAATAATCTAAAGATGGCTTTAAAGTGCAGGTACCAATCATAGTTCTACCACCTCTTTCACAATTTGAATCATCACTTCAATTGCTTCTAACATTTCATCTAAAACTAAGTATTCATAAGGTCCATGGAAATTCGCTCCCCCGGCTCCAAGATTTGGACAAGGTAAGCCCATGAAACTCAATTGAGCTCCATCTGTACCGCCACGAACGGCTGTACGCACAACAGGGATACCTAATTTTTTCATTGCTTTTTCAGCAACATCAACCACTTCCGGCCGCTTATCCAGTACCGCTTTCATATTGCGATATGTATCCACAAATTCTACTGAACAAATTTCTTGTCCAACTTGTTTATTAAGCAAGTTGGAAGCCGACTTTAATAGTTCTTTTTGTGCTTGCAATTTATCGAAATCATGATCTCGTAAGATGTATTCGAGACTTGCTGCAACAGTGTTTCCTTTCACTTCAATTAAGTGGATAAATCCTTCTCTTAATTCCGTGTGTTCAGGACTTAAAGCATCTGGTATCATCGTTTGAAAAACACAAGCTTGTTTCGCGGCATTAATCATCCGATTTTTAGCACTACCGGGATGAATGGAATTACCACTAATCTTAACCGTGGCACTAGTCGCATTGAAGTTTTCATCTTCTAATTCTTGAATTTCGCCACCATCAATCGTATAGGCAAAATCAGCACCAAAGTTTTTAACATCAAAGTACTTTGGTCCATTACCAATTTCTTCATCTGGTGTAAAGCCAACACAAATCTTACCATGCTTGATTTCCGGATGTTCCACCAGATATTTCATCGCTTCCATAATGGCAGTTACACCTGCTTTATCATCAGCACCCAGCAAAGAATGACCATCCGTTACCACTAATGTCTTACCAACTTTTCTTGTTAAAGCTGGATAATCCTTTGGTAACAAACTACGTTTTTCATTTAACACAATGACACCACCATCATAGTTTTCAATCACTCTTGGTTGAATATTATGACCATTAAAATCAGCGGCGGTATCCATGTGAGCAATAAAACCCACACTTGGCACTTTTTTGTCTATATTTGCTTCTAATTCCGCATAAACATAACAACGCTCTTCAACACGAATATGACTTAAACCAATTTCCTTTAAATCCTTTTCTAATTGACGTGCCATATCCCATTGAATATCCGAAGAAGGTGTTACTCCTTCATTTTTAGGATTGGATGTGCTGGGAATAGTAATATAACGAATAAATCTTTCTAAAGCTGTCATTGAACAATCTCCCTTTTATAGAACCAATCTAATTTTATCACGATTATGAAAAAAGCTCCCATCGGAGCTTTTAGAATATTGTTATTTTTCTTCTCTTTCGATACGACCAATATCGCGCGCATGACGGCGACGGTCAATCTCCGTCAACCATTTCTTACGGATACGAATATTTTCAGGTGTAATTTCAACCAATTCATCATCATTGATAAATTCAATCGCTGTTTCAAGTGTTAATTGACGTGGTGGAACAAGCTTCATCGCTTCATCATTACCGGTTGAACGAACAGCTGTCATCTTCTTATTCTTCAATGGATTCACACCCATATCCATATTCTTGGCCGATACACCAATAATCATTCCTTCATACACCGGTGTTTGAGCACCAATGAATAACTGCCCTCTTTCTTGGATGTTCCATAGAGCATAGGTCATCGCTCCACCTGTGTCGGTGGAAATCAAAGCCCCATTTTCACGTTGTGGAATTTCGCCCTTGTAGGCTTCATATCCCGAAAGACGTTGTACCAACGTTCCTTCCCCATGGGTCATATTAATAAAATCAGAACGGAAACCAATTAAACCACGCGTTGGTACTGAATAGGTGATGCGGGTATAAGTACCAATATCTTCCATATTCTGCATAAGTCCCTTTCGCAAGTTCAAGCTCGAAATAACAGAACCCGAATATTCTGTAGGCACATCAATCACGACTTCTTCAATCGGTTCTAGCGTATGCCCATCTTCTTTCTTTAAAATAACTTCCGGACGAGAAACCGCAATTTCATATCCTTCACGACGCATTTGTTCAAGAAGAATGGTTAAATGTAATTCACCACGCCCTGAAACCTTGAAGGTATCCGTTGAGTCCGTATCTTCCACACGTAAACCAACATTGACTTCCAATTCTTTTTCTAAGCGTTCACGGATGTTACGTGATGTCACAAACTTGCCTTCTTGCCCGGCAAATGGAGAGTCATTGACCATAAAATTCATCGACAAGGTGGGTTCTTCAATCTTTAATTCCGGCATTGGATCCGGTGCGCCAATTGGACATAATGTATCCCCAATATTGATGTCCGGAATACCGGAAATCATGCAAATTTCACCACATTGAATTTCGTCCTGAACAACACGACTTAGTCCTTTGTAAACAAAGATTTGATTGGTTTTGCCATTCTTTACTGTTCCATTCGCATTAACGATAGTTACCGGTGATGAAGCCTTCAATGTCCCTTTATAAACACGACCAATACCCAGTCGACCAATGTAATCATCATAAGCTAAAGCTGATACCTGCATTTGAAGAGGTTCTTCCATTAAGTTTGGATAGGCTTGCGTGTGGTGAATGATGGTTTCAAATAAAGGAACGATGTCTGTATTGGTATCTTGCTTTTCATAGCGAACAATACCTTCACGAGCAATACCGTATAGAATTGGGAAATCCAATTGATCATCACTAGCATCCAACTCCAAGAACAAATCATATACTTCATCAATCACTTCATCTACTCTAGCCTCAGCTTTATCTAATTTATTGATTAATAAAATGGGCTTTAAACCACATTCTAAGCTCTTTTGCAAAACAAAGCGGGTTTGTGGCATTGGTCCTTCTGCTGAATCCACCAATAAAATAACAGTATCAACAGTTTTAATGATACGTTCTACTTCGGAAGAGAAATCAGCATGACCCGGTGTATCAACAATATTGATTTTGTAGTCTTTGTAGGTAACGGAGCAGTTCTTAGAATAAATGGTAATTCCTCTTTCACGTTCCAAATCATTGGAGTCCATGATTAAATCCGCAACTTCTTCATTGTCACGGAAGACATGACTTTGGTGTAAGAACGCATCCACAAGTGTTGATTTACCGGCATCAACGTGTGCAATGACTGCGATGTTAATAATCTTTTTATAATCCATCCGTTTACCCCTCTTCCTTATAATAAAAGCCTTATAATTTTAGTCGTATTTAGCTTGAAATACAAGTGTAGCACTACTTTTCATTTTCAATTTAAGAAGAGCTTGTTATAATGATTATACTGCACCGGTGGTGGAATGGTAGACACGTACGCTTGAGGGGCGTATGAGGAAACTCATGCAAGTTCAAGTCTTGTTCGGTGCATTCAATGAACCTGCTATTGAGCAGGTTTTTTATTGGCTTGATACTTAAAATGTAATGTCTGGAATAAATACTTGACTGCATGCATGAATTTATTAGATTAGTAGTCCTTTCTTTTTCTAATTACTATTTAAAATTCTTTCCAGTGTTTTGTTTTTAGGGCTAATTTTGAATGATTTTTCTTTTTTTGTTCTATAATCTAACCAGAAAAGAGGTTAGCATGATAAAAGTAGATTTAATTTCCGGCTTTCTAGGCGCCGGAAAAACCACGTTAATTCAAAAATTATTAGCGGAAGTATACAAAGATAAAAAAGTCGTTTTAATTGAAAATGAGTTTGGTGAAATTGGCATTGACGGCTCCTTCTTAAAAGAAGCAGGTATCGTTGTTAATGAGATTAATAGTGGTTGTATCTGTTGTACTTTACAAGGAGACTTCCGTTTAGCTTTAATGAAAGTTGTTGAAGAATACCATCCTGATGTTCTTCTAATTGAACCATCCGGTGTTGGCAAGTTATCCGATATTCTTAGTTTAGTAGCTTCGGTGGAGGACTTAGAAGTTCATACTCAAAGCACTGTGGTTGATGCTGATAGAGCTTTGATGTACCACAAGAATTTTGGTGAATTCTTTAATGATCAGATTCAAAACGCAAATTGTGTAATCCTATCTCGTACACAAGAAATTGAACAAGAAAAATTAGAAGCCGTCTTAAATATGATTCATGAATTGAATAAGGATGTTCGTGTTGTCACAACCCCCTGGTCCGATATTTCCGGAGAGGACTTATACGATGCCATGATTCATTCAAAAACGCCTGTATCTTTTAACCAATTTTGGCTAGAAGAACATCATCATGAACATAAGCACAACCATGACCATGAATGCGGTTGTCATCATGAACACGAACACGAACATGAATGTTGTCACCATCATGAACACAATGAAAAACAAGAAGCGATTGAAAAAGCTAATGAAGGTCTAAGTGAAGGCAATCGTATTCATATTGGCGCTAAGGAAGAACAACACCATCATCACCATAATGGCTTAGATGCGGATGAAGTTTTCGATACCATTGGAATTGAAACCATCCAGCGTTATTCCAAGTCTGAATTAGATGAAGTCCTAGCTCGATTACCGGAAACAATCCTTAGAGCCAAAGGTATTGTACAAGATCATAAAGGAAATTGGTTCTTCTTTGATTATGTACCGGGTTCTACAGATATTCGTGAAGGAAAGCCTGCTTACACTGGTTTAGTTACAGTGATTGGTACCAATGTTGACGTGGAAAAGATGAAAGAAATCTTTAAGGTTCACTAATGTCTGTTCCGGTTTATTTGTTCTCCGGTTTCCTAGATTCCGGGAAAACTACTTTAATCAAGGATACGTTTCAAGATAGTAATTTTATGGAGGGGGTGGCTCATACTTTGCTCATTCGCTTTGAACAAGGTGAGGTTGACTATGAAGAAGACTTCCTCAAAGAACGCGGAATTGATTTGGTTACCTTAGAAAAACATGATGAGATGAGTGCCGAGTTAGCCGCTTTTCTTCAACAGGATTATCAACCAAACCAAGTGTTCATTGAGTGTAATGGCATGCAATCACTAGAACCTTTGATTGCTCATCTTCCAAATGAATGGTTAATTGTTCAATTATTGACAACTGTGGATGCACAAACTTTTGAGTTATACATCAATGCAATGCGTTCCGTCTTATTTGAACAACTTCGTTTCTCTGATGTGGTGATTTGCAATCGATGTCGAGAAGACACGAAAGCCGCTGTGTTACGAGGTAATATCAAAGCTATCAATCCAAGAGCGACTATTTATTATGAAGCTGAGTTTGGTCAACCAGCCACTTTAAAAGAAGGAACTCTTCCTTTTGATAAGAAGGCACCCTTATTAGACATCAAAGACGATGATTATGGTTTATGGTATATGGATGCTTCGGAACATCCGGATGACTATGAGGGAAAATCCATTATTCTTCGTGGCAAGTTTGCTCAAGAATTACCTGGTTATAAACAATCCTTTATCTTTGGTCGACAAGCTATGGTCTGTTGTGAAAATGATACGAATTTATGTGGTTTAACTGTAACTGGTGTTCGCATTGATGAAATGAATTTAGGCGATTGGATTGAAGTTGAAGGGCAACTAACCGGTTTAGAATTAGATCAAGGTCAAAAGACATTGATTTTAAAAGCAGAACGCGTTCAATTCTACAATCCGCCTAGAGATGAATTTGTGTATTTTAGCTAATCCTATGGGTTAGCTTTTCTTTTAGTTCACCAACATAAAAAGGACTCTTTGGTCCTAAACAATCACGCGGATAAATGGTTCATCCTGTCGATAAGCCTTCCAACCTCCTTCCGGATTACCTTTCTTAATAAAGTTGGTCCATTGATCCAAAATCACATCCCGTAAACGATAATCTCTTCGATCAAAAGGACGCCAACATTTTTCTAATGTTCCAAAAGTAAACCATAATTCACTCGAATGGAAAGCACCAACTTCATCTCCCGGTAACTTCTTCTTAAAGATATACATATATACAGGTTCTTGATCTTTTCTTGTTTCTACAAGGTTCAAAATACCTTCGTATAAGAAAGAAGATTTCGCTCCTTTTCCTTCTTTCACCCCTAAATCATCATCGGTCATACCGATTAAAATTGGCACATTCATAATTTCTTGTTTTGTGAATGCCTCATCCAACTCTTTTTCAATCACTAAATGATCCAAGGTTGGTAAAAAAACAAGTTCATTATCTTCCCCATACAATTTTTCATAAGTGGCTAAGATTTTTTGTGTTGATACTTTACGGAGTTCCTTTAAATTATGAACTTTTAAAAGATCCATCATTTTCTTGCCGGTCTTATAAGCTTCCTGCTTGGTTTGAAGACGTTTCATACCATCATTAATGCCGGCTCCTGATTGTAAAATCACAGATGAAACCATGCCTCTTGTTAAAGGCGAAGCTAATAATATCTGACAAGCAATTGCACCAGCACTTTGTCCCATTAATGTAATTCGATCTGAATCCCCACCAAAGGCATCAATGTTTCTTCTTACCCAACGCAATGCTGAAATCATATCCAACAAGCCTAAGTTGGAAATTGAATGCAATGGATCATCTCTTGTTAGCTCAGGACTAGCCATAAAACCAAAAGCACCGACTCGATAGTTCATGGTTACTAAAATAACTTCTCGAATGGCATAATTTTTACCATCCATCGGCAACTCAAAACCATAACCGTGGTCAAAAGAACCACCATGAATCCACAAAACAACCGGGTATTTTTTACCTTGATAATCCGTTGGTGCCCAGATATTTAAATACAAACAATCTTCTGATTGTTTTGGTTGTTCGCCAGCATAAAATTCTTTCCCATAGATTTCCAATTTCTTTAAATCCATTTGCGGGCAAATCGGTCCAAATTCCAATGCATCGCGCACACCAATCCAATGGGACATCGCTTGAGGTGACTTGAAACGGTTATCTTGAATTGGCGGTTTCGCATAAGGAATGCCCTTAAAAATCATTTGGCTTCCCTTTTGTTCACCACGCAAAATACCTTGTTCAACTTTTATATCAATTGTTTTCATCCATCACCCCTCCTCGTATTTCATTATACCAAAAAAGAACAAAGAAAAAGAGCTTGCTGAAACAAGCACTTTTCCTTTTATCTATTTCTGGGAGGGAAAAGAAATCATTCTATTTCTTTTTGTCTTCTTGCTAAGACAGCTATAATATACGCAAGCAATGTGAAGATACAATGGTAATATTGTGAAAGAATTGTGAAATATTATCTAACTTTCTTTTTTTATAATGGTATAATCTTGAGGGATGTCCTCGTAGCTCAGTTGGATAGAGCAATCGCCTCCTAAGCGGTAGGTCGTGAGTTCGAATCTCATCGAGGACGCTACTTTACCGTTTCTTGAAACGGTTTTTTTATGATTTTGGAATACTCTGTGAGTGAATACTTTTTCTTTGAAAGTCGTACTTGATGAGCCTTGGTGTAACTATAAATAACATTAAAAAGACATCATTCACAACTAAATAATGTCTTATTAAGCAGTCAACTCTAAAACTAACAGCTTCGTACGCATAGATATGATTTTTTGAAAAACTTATAAACTCTTTAAAATTGTTGCTAGATTTTCTTTATGCCATGAAGCACCAACCATTATTTTATTCACTTTAAAAGCCAATGTTCCTTTTGATGTACTAATTTCTAATTCATAAGACATTAATTTTTTGTTGAATTTAACACTCGTTACTTCTTCCTTTGGTACGAAAAGGAATGCTTCATTTTCCAATTTGCCCGTTACATTATTTAAACCGATAATAGCAATACCGCTATCGTTAAAATTCATTGCGTAATATTGCACTGAAAGAGCAGTTGCAACCGGACCGAGAGCATATGTAAATTTACTAGGAAGGATAATACCAATAATAGAGGCATTCTCCTTAAATGTACTCTCTTTCTCATTGAGGTATTGTTGAATATCTTGTTCTTTTAGCATTTTTATTGTCCTCCGATAAAATTTCTTCACATCTAGTATTGTAACAACATACTATCACCTAGCAATTTTTCTTGCAACCTTTATAGGTCTTGGTCCTATCTGAGCGTACAACAAGCTTATGCCTATACTTAAACACACCGGACAATAGAATCCTGAATGGAATAAACATAGCCTCTACCGTGATAAATTTCTGACATGGATAACACCTCGTTATCTATGTGACATGTGCATTAGCATAATCCAATAGTAACGTTGTTTACCTAACAAAAGTTAGGCAACAACTGAAGTCGATTCATCTCATGACTAAAATCAAGAGTGTTCTTAGCTGTTTCATAAAAATTACACCATCATTTACCATGTCTTGAAAGAAAAGCTGTATTCCCTTTACTTTGTCAAAACCACTCTCTGAAAATCTTGTATTTCAAAGGGCTTTATGGTTAATTATTGAAATTTACCTAAAATAATATCAATCTATTCATTCGTTAATAAATCTGGAAGAATACTCAAATATTTCTTAAGTTTATAAATAAGGTACAGGATTTTACAATTTCCTTGAAATGATTTCATTTTTTAGACAAAGGGATTGTGATACCATATAGGCATATATAAAAAATAAGGAGGTACGTATGCGTATCTATAACTTAAATACCCAAGACGAAAACAAGCGTTTCTTTCTTTCTATCCTTGTTGGTTTGCCTGCATCCGTTTTATTTGGATACTTATTCTATCTTGTGTCTAAGTGGTTTGCTTTCCGCTTGGATATATTTTATGTTGTGATTGCGTATACAATTGCTTTATTGCTAAAGAAAGTTGGTCGTGGAGTTACAAAAAAATTCTCCATTTTAGGAGCCGTTTTAATGCTAATCACAATCTTAGTTGGTGACGCACTTCTTCTATATGGAAACTACGCCCTTCATATCCTGACAAGCTTAACTCTTCTTTCCCGGTTTATTCGTTTAGAAGTTTTCTCGCTAACCGCCAATTTAAATGCTTTAATTGGTCTTTTAATACGCGTTAGTGCTATTTATGAAGCTTATTACTATTCCGTATTATTCTAAGGAGAAAAAAGATGCACCGTCAAACCTGGTTTGAAATTGATTTAGGAAAAATCAAACACAACATTCAACAAGTTCAATCTTTTCAACAAAAAGAAGTTATGGCTATTTTAAAAGCCAATGCTTATGGATGTGGTGATGTTCAATTAGCGGAAACACTAGCTGATATTGGTATTCGTTTCATCGGTGTTTCTTCCGTGGATGAAGCCCTTGTTCTACGAAAGCATGGTTTTCAAGGAAAAATCTTAGTCCTTGGAGGAAGCAACGTTGAAGACTTAGAGGTTCTTATCCAAAATCACATTACTGTCACAGCCTATTCAAATGAATGGGTCAAAGAATTCTCACAACATGATTTAACCGGTTTAAGGATCCATCTTAAACTGAATACCGGTATGAACCGCATCGGTTTTTCCAGCTTTTTTGAAACCAAAGCTGCCTTACTAAGCTTACAAAATAAGAAGGCTCAAATCGATGGTATCTTTACCCATTATTACCTATCGGATAGCGATAAAGAAAATACCGCTCGTCAATTCCATGATTTCAAAGAAATTGTGACTAAGTTAGAGCATCCTTTCAGCTACATTCATGCTGATAATTCAGATGCTTCGTTGTACTTTAAAGATGATTTAACAAATATGGTACGAGTTGGTATTGGTCTTTATGGGTACAGTGCTTATCATAATGGCTTACAAGAAGCTCTTTCCTTGTACACCAAACCTATTATGGTTAAAATCGTTCGAGCTGGTGAGACCATTGGTTATGGTGCTACTTATACCACTGAAAAAGATGAGGTTATTGCGACTTTACCAATCGGTTATGCGGATGGTCTATTGCGTATCAATCAAGGAAGAAAGGTATATGTGGATGGTCAATATGGTACTCTTGTTGGGCGTATTTGTATGGATCAATGTATGGTAAAACTAGAAAAAAAGATTTCGTTGGAAGATACGGTTGAAATCTTTGGCCCTCATATTTCTTTAAATCAAATGGCTTTAGAAACACATACCATTTCTTATGAAATTATTTCTCTAATCACACCAAGAGTAACGCGTGTATACAAAGATGGAGATATGTCCTGGGAAATCAATTGGCGTCATCATTAAAAAAGGTTCACCTCTCGGGAAGTGAACCTTTCATTTGAAACCATGTTTCTTCATCTTCTTATCAAAGATAGTAGAAATTATCTTCTTAATTTCAACGATAACTTCTTCACTTGGATTTTCAACATTGAACTTCTCCATTAAGTCAGGATGTTCATCCATAATTTTATCTGCGGTAGCTCCTGTCGCATGTTCACGCACAAAGAAAGGAATTTTCTTAATCTCTTCTTCCGGCATTAAAGCAATCAATTTATCTTTTAAGTCCATAATTACCTCTTTTCCGGTGATTATCCTACTTCTAACTAATTGATTGTGTCAAATAGTTTACTCCGATAAGATTTACGAATCCAAATATAACTAATCAAGCAAGTTTCTAGTTCCGCAAATAAGAAGGATAGTCAACCCCCTATCCATTCCCAATAACTTTGGTAGCACTAGAGCAAACAAACAAATCATTTCGTACGCTTTGCGTCCTCAACAAGCTAAAGCCATAATAGAAAAAATTCCAAGCAACTATTCACTTGGAATTTCAATTTTTTGTACCATCATACAAACTAAAACAGCACCTACAACACAAGTTATGAAACAAACAGCGTTAAAGAAAGGAACACCAAAATAATCTAGGAAATAACCACCTGTGATATTACTAATCACACCAGCCACCAGCATCATAATGGTAAACAAAGCCTGTCCCTTAACCGCTTCTTTCTCACTCATGATTTCCGCTGTATAATTCACCATTGCCGGATAGAAAATCGCATAGCCAACCATCTGCATTGCTTGTGACACATACAACATCCATACTTCCTTTGCATAGCAGAAAATTCCAAACTTGACCACAAAACCAAGCATTGAAACCATCAACATCCTTTTCGAGCCAAAGCGTCTTTGAAGATGACTATAAAAGACCATGGATGGTACCTCAACCATTGCCATCAATGCAAATAAGAAACCCATATCCGTTTTCGCAGCACCAATTGGTTCTATCATTTGGAACAAGAAAGCTCCTAAAGCATTCACATGATAAAAAACGAGCATCACACCTAAATTCAATATTATGAAAGACACATTCTTTCTAATAAAAGTGCCTAAAGAAATCTCTTCTACTGCTTCCTCATTAGAAGAAACATTCGTATCTTGTCGTATGAGCTTATGACACATAAAGTTTGATACCAATAATAAAGCCAAACACACAAAGGAAGCGATAAGAATAGAAGTATTCCCATAAATTATTACAATCGGTCCTAACAAACCCGTTACCATCGCAAAGCCAACAGAACCAGCTGAACGACATAAGCCAAAATTGATTGCATACCCCTTCTTTGAAAAACGCTGATTTAAGGCGTTAATAAACGGTTGTAATAAACCATGAGCAGCTAAAGCTAACACAAATAATCCAAACACCAAAAGCGTATGCCCTTTTGTCCAAAACAAGGCACTAATCATAGCTAACATAAAGAAGCCAATGCCAGAAATAATATCGGTTAATTCCACTTTCTTAGACTGATCTGCCCAATCCGCTAAAACCGGTTGCACAAATACCGCCAACAAATTCGCCAAACTAACACATAAGCCAATTTCCGAATTTGAAAAGCCTTGTGCCAACAAATACACCGACACAAAAGAACCAATGCCTGCATAACTCATAGAATAGCTTCCCTGAATGCCGGCATACGCAAGTGTTATTTTATGTTTCCGATTACTCATTGGTGTAATTATCGAAATAACCTTGGATATATACGATTGGCGTTCCCTTATCGCCTGAACCGGATGTCAAGTCACATAAAGAACCAATCAAATCTGTCAATCTTCTTGGCGTTGTTCCCTCTGTTTCCATTCGACCAACTAAGTTGTCATCTTTTTCTTGGATGCGAGCGGAAATCGCATTTCGTAAAGCTTCACCACTCAATTCCTTGAAATCATTATCCGCTAAGTACTTCAATTTCAATTCATTAGGAGTTCCTTTTAAGCCTTCTGTATAAGCAGGGGAAACCACCGGATCGGCTAATTCCCAAATTTGACCAACCGGATCTTTAAAAGCCCCATCACCATAGACCATAACTTCCACATGCTTACCTGTTTTTTCTAATATACTCTTTTGAATATCTTCTACTAAATCTTGGCATTTATTTGGAAATAACTTCACCCTATCTTCCCTACTCTTATTTGAACCTAATAAACCATATTTTGCATTATAACCACTACCATTCACAGAAGAAGTTAAAATATCATCCAGCGAACAAACCGTTGCACCTGCCTCTTGTAAAATACGCTTCGTTCTCTTGCGAGTATGAATATCACAATTAATAACCTTATCTGTGTAGTTCAAAATTTCAATCGCATGATTAGCGAACACAAATTCCACTTCCGCTCCAGATGAGCGAACCACCTCGGTATAATAAGCCACATAATCAATATCCGTAAATGGATGTCTATTTTCCCCAAATAAGCTACGATATTCTTCCAAAGTCAATACCGTTTGATAAGGGTCAATATGATGTTCATCCAATTGTTCTTCGGTTAACAATTGATTACCAACCTCATCTCTTGGAAATGACAACATCAATACAATCTTTTTCGCTGCTAAGGAGATACCTTTCAAACAAGTCGCAAAACGATTTCGTGACAAAATCGGGAAAATAACCCCAATCGTTTCTGAACCCAATTTGTTGCGAATATCTTGACCAATGGCTTCAACACTTGCGTAGTTGCCCTGACTTCTTGCGACCACTGATTCCGTTACTGCGATGACATCACAATCACGAACGAAGAAAGGCTCACTTTTCGCCGCTTCTAAAACTGAATTAACCACAATCTGCGCTAAGTCATCCCCTTCACGAATGATTGGACAACGAATACCCCTCGAAACCGTTCCAACTCTTCTTCCCATACCTTTTCCTCCTGTAACACATATCCAGTTTATCCATATATTTTTCTAACGCAATAGCTTAAAAATAAATTTGTTTCTAAGGATAAATTTTTGGCGTTCCAAGCTAATAATATTTCCGTTTCTAAGTCCTTTTCTTGCAGTGGTAACAACTGTAACTCTTTATCCGATACCTGCAAAGAAGCCGGTACAATTGCTATTCCATTTCCCGGTTTGGCAAATTCAATCGCATCTCTTCCATCATCACACAAGCAAATAATTTGATATTTCAAATGACGTTTTTCTAAAGCCGACACAATTAAATTTTGATAGCGACGATACACTATTAAAGGATATTGACTAACCTCCTTTAAACTAGCCTTTTCAAGTAAATATGATTGCTTATGAAATACAGCAACCATATTTTCCTTTTGAACCAAACGACTCTCTAACGTTTCTAAGAAAACCGGACTTCTCAATAAAGCCACATCAATCATTTCTTCTTTCAAAAGACTATTCAAACGATAACTATTTTCATCCCACAACTCATAATGAATATGTGGATGTTCCTTCTGAAATTTCTTTAACATGGGGATTAAAAGTGAAATGGTGGTTGGTGTAGCACCAATTCTTAAAATCGGATGCTGACCAGTTGCTTTTACTTCAAACTCTAAAGCCTCTAATCTTCGTAGTAAATCCCCGGATTTCTGATACAAAAGACGACCTGCTTCAGTTAAATGAATCTCTTTTCTACCCCTTTCAAATAAGAGTAAACCCAATTCTTCCTCTAATTTCTTCATTTGAAAGGATAAAGGCGGTTGAGAAAGATTTAACTTCCTAGCGGCCGCTGAAATAGTTCCACTTTCGACAACTGAACGAAAGTATTCTAATTGCTTAATTTCCATATTTTTTCCCTATACTTAACGAATAAAAACAATATTTTACAGGATAGTATCTTCAGTATATCCTAAATACGAAAAGAATTAAAAATTATGAAACGATTATTCAGTTATACCCATGGATACAAAAAAGAAATCCTTTTAGCTCCCTTATTTAAAATGCTGGAAGCCTTGATGGACTTATTCATTCCTATCCTTGTGGCGGATATGATCAATCATGGTATTCAAAATGGTTTATCCACTTACCTTTATTCCCGCTTTTTCCTAATGATTGCTTTAGCGATAATTGGCTTTGGTTTTTCCACCTTAGCTCAGTACTTTGCCGCAAAAGCTTCTGCCGGCATTTGTAGTCAAATCCGCCAAGCCCTTTTTAATCATATTCAAGATTTATCGTATAAAGAATTAGATCACGTTGGCAAAAGCACTTTAATCACCCGTTTAACCTCTGACATCAATACTATACAGAATGGTTTGAATCTAGCTTTACGTTTGATGCTAAGAAGTCCTTTTGTGGTGTTCGGTTCCATGATAATGGCTTTTACCATCCATATCCAAGCCGCTTTGATATTTGTGGTTGCCATCCCCATCCTATTCTTCGTCGTCTTTGCGATCATGTTCGTTAGCATTCCTCTTTTCAAAAAAGTTCAAGCTCAATTGGATGAAGTGATGAAAGCCACAAGAGAAAATCTAACTGGTGTTCGTGTCATCCGTGCTTTTTGTAAAGAAGAAGCCTTCAATCAAAACTTCCAAAATAAAAATAATCTTTTAACAAAATTATCCGAAAAAGTTGGTCGCATTTCTGCTCTCTTAAATCCTGTCACTTATCTACTCATCCATCTAGCAACGGTTTTCTTAATCTACACAGGTTATCTTCAAATTCAATCCGGAACTATGGCTCAAGGTGATTTAGTGGCTTTATACAATTACACAACCCAAATGATTATTGAACTCATCAAACTCGCTTCCTTGATTATGACCATCAATCGTGCTTTAGCTTGTTCTGAGCGTGTGGCTGATATTTTAGACATCCCATCTACCATTCAATATGCACAAAAGAATTTGGCTAGCCAAACGCATGGTAAAGTGGAATTTAAAGATGTTAGTTTTTATTATGAAGAAGGTGCCAAACCTTCTTTAAACCATGTTAGTTTTATCGCTCATCCAAAAGAAACCATCGGTATTATTGGTGGCACCGGTTCCGGTAAATCCACTCTTGTTCAACTCATTCCTCGTTTTTATGATGCCCAACAAGGTGAAATTCTTGTAGACAATTACCCCGTAAAAGATTATCCGCAAGAACAGCTCATTCAAAAAATAGGTATTGTTCCTCAAAAAACCGTTTTATTCAAAGGAAGCATTCGTGAAAATCTCCTGTATGGCAACCAACAGGCTGGTGATGAAGAATTGTGGCAAGCCTTAACCATAGCTCAAGCCAAAGAAGTGGTTGAACAAAAAGAAGATCAATTGAATTTCCAATTAGAACAAGGTGGTAAAAATCTTTCCGGCGGACAGAAACAACGGTTAACCATCGCTAGAGCTTTAGTGCGTAAACCGGAGATACTAATCTTAGATGATTCCGCCAGTGCCTTGGATTTAGCAACCGATGCTTCTTTACGAAAAGCCTTAGATTCCATTCAAAATACAACCATTTTTATCGTCAGCCAAAGAATTTCATCCCTGAAACATTGCGATACCATCCTTGTTTTGGATAATGGTCAACTCGTTGGACAAGGCAAGCATGCTGATCTATTAAAAGAATGTGCCGTTTACCAAGAAATTTATAACTCCCAATTTCCCAACTAAATAGAAAGGAGAACTTATGCGCAAGATACAAGAAGCCGATACATCTAGCTTAAAGAAACTATTTCGCTATATGGGACAATACCGCATTCTCTTATTCTTTAGCTGTGGATTAGCAACTGTTTCATCCATTTTAATGTTGTATGTGCCCATTTTATTTGGCAAAGCTATTGATAACACCATCCATGCCGGTCAACTTCAACTATCTATTCTTCTTCAAACTCTTAGAAATATTGTGATAATCATACTAATCACAAGTCTTTCTACTTGGTTTATGAATTTAATCAATAATAAACTAAGCTATCGAATTGTTCGTGATTTGCGCTGTGATTCGATGAATAAAGTCCAACACTTACCTCTACAATATTTAGATACTCATTCCATTGGAGATATGGAAAGTCGTATCATTGCGGATTGTGATCAGATTGGAGATAGTTTATTAGTAGGCTTTTCACAACTATTTAGTGGCGTTGTTACAATTATCGCTACCTTGATTTTTATGATTTCAAAGTCTTGGTTGATTAGTCTTATTGTTATTCTTTTAACGCCTATTAGTTTCTTTGTCGCAAAATTTATCGCTTCTCACTCTTTCCATCTATTCAAAGAACAATCTTCTATTCGTGGTGAGCAAACCGGTCTTATTGAAGAAATGATTGGTGAAGAAAAAACGGTACAAGCCTTTGGCTATCAAGAAAAAGCGAAGCTTCGCTTCAAACACATTGACCAAAAACTCCAAAAAACAACTGAAAAAGCTATCTTCTTTTCTTCCCTAGTCAATCCTTCCACCCGTTTTGTGAATGGAGTAATTTATGCCTTGGTAGCTTTGGTTGGTAGCTTTTCTATTTTATCCGCACAACTAACGGTTGGCGGCTTATCCGTTTTACTAGGCTATGCCAACCAATATATGAAACCATTTAATGATATTAGTTCAGTTATTACTGAACTACAAAATGCCCTAGCTTGTGCTTCTCGTATTTTTGAAATTATGGAGCAACAAGCCGAAAGTGCCGATGCGACCGGTACATTAGGTATTTCCAAAGGTCATGTCAATGTGCAAGATGTTTCTTTTAGTTATCGTCCTGATAAACCTTTTATTAAAAATTTTAATGTGGAAGCGAAACCAGGTATGCGCATTGCAATCGTTGGTCCAACCGGATGTGGGAAAACAACCTTCATCAATTTATTGATGCGTTTCTATGACATTCAAGCCGGTTCTATTCAAATTGATGGTCAAGACATTCATTCCATTTCCCGCCATGAACTACGCAAGAATTTTGGCATGGTCTTACAAGATACTTGGATTCAAAATGGAACCATTCGTGAAAATATCATGCTTGGTAAACCGGAAGCAAGTGAAGAAGAAATTCTTCAAGCTGCTAAAGAGTCTCATAGTTATGATTTTATTATGCGCTTAGCAAAGGGCTTTGATACGGAAGTGGATGAGTCCGGTATGTCCCAAGGAGAGAAGCAGTTATTGTGCATGACTAGGGTTATGTTGTGTTTACCACCAATGTTGATACTGGATGAAGCAACTTCTTCTATTGATACAAGAACCGAAATTCAGATTCAACAAGCCTTTGATAATCTGATGAAAGGAAGAACTTCCTTTGTGGTAGCTCATCGTCTTTCTACCATTCGTCATGCTGATATGATTTTAGTCATGAAAGATGGTCACATTATTGAACAAGGTAATCACGACAGCTTATTAGCCAAACATGGTTTCTACCATCATTTATATACCGGCCAGTTTGAACTTCCACAGGCTTAATTTGAAGTATTCCGTTCATTTACAGTATAATGAGGCTATGCGAAAGAAAAAAATCCTTAAGATTTTGATGGGAGCAGGAATTTCTCTTCTTTGTTTGGTACCCTCTATGAAGCCAACAAAAGCGGTGGAAGAAGATTATATTTCCATCTTTGAAGTGTCTATGAATGATCCTGAACCTTTTGAAACGATAAAAAAAGAGGTTATCCAAGCTGTATCAAAGACTGATTCTTCTATTCATTTGGATAAGATTTCAATTGAAAAGAGTTTATTAGAAGCGCAAGATTTTATACCTGGTAAGGTTGGTTTTCAACAGGTCGTTGTGAAAGCTCGCCTTTTCAATATAGATGAAAAGGATTCGGATAAAAACATCGGTTATTCTTTTACAAAAAAGATTTTATTGAAAGTCAATCCTTCAAATAAGCCGGTCATTAAATTAAAGAGTGATACTGTTGTTGTTAACAATGGTGATGACTTTAATCCCTCGACTCATGTTTCCTCGATTTACGATGAAACCAATGTCCTACCCGTTTTAACAACTCAAGGCACTGTGGACATGAAGAAGGACGGAACCTATTTTGTGCATTATAAAGCTATTGACACAAATGGTATTCAATTCGATACAAAATTAACCGTTAAAGTGGTTACACCGGCGGAAGTGGTTAAGGCACGAAAAGAAGCTACGATGGCTAAGACAGCGAAAAGGCTAAGTAAAGAGCACCCAACCATTGATGAATCGTCACTCGCAAAGGCGGAAATAGGCGGTCTTCAATTTAATAGTCGTGGCTTACTAGTTGAAAAAGCATCTCCAAATGCTCAATTAGCTATTAATATGTTATTAAGAATTCCCGGTCACTCTAGGGGTTCTACTTATCATCAAGTAACCGGTTTGGATAAACTCATTGATAGCTTATCCACGGCTGAAGCGGTTTATGTTATCCACCGTATCGAAGGCGCCGGCTTTGGACAATTGGCGGCTGGATACGCAGGTTCGGATACCCCAGCTACCCATAGAGCTTTCGTATCACAACAAGTCAATCGTCGTTTTGGCGGCTCTATTCATCAATTATTAAAAAAATGGGGAACATATTCTTATACAGGATATTAAAAGGTTGTCGTTTTATTGGGGTTCAGTTCCTATTTCTACAACCTTTTTTATCAGAAGCGATAAGCTCTTTCCCGACTTTCTATCATACGGATGTCAATAAATAATTATTGACAGCAGCTTTGTATGTCTAAGCCTTTCATACATCTTTGAATCAGTCCTATTTATCTTTCCTTATCGCGTGCAATTGCACTTGAAATTTTAAAGGAAGTCATATTATTGTTCCAATCATAATCAATATAGGAAAAATATTCATTCCAAAAGAGATGATCGCTTCCGGTTGTCCACTTTATCCCATAGTGCAACTCCGTTATATCTTTCGGGCTACGAGGGACCAACCACAATTTTTTATTAAAAGTTTTTTTAAGTTCGTTTAATTCCAGTGGTGTAAGTAGATTAACCCCATTCAACTGATAAGTTACATTATTTCTCTTTGCGGCGTTAACGCACTCTTCATCAAGGCGTATATGAACAATTTTACAATCTTCAAGTACAGTATCTTTTTCTTGATCACCGTAAAACCATGCTCCGCCAACAACTAGTCCGTTCTTTGCCAGCAAATACGGAACATCGGCAGTATCTCTATGAAACCCTTTTTCTACGTAAACACTTCTGTCCGCTATATATTTCTTAAATTTGCCGGAAGAAAGTAATTCATCATACTTGACACGGTGATTACTGCTATTCTGTTTCATATAAATATCAAATCCGTTATCGATTAAATCTTTAGCTGTTGTATGTGCCATAGTGATTTTCGTATTGTTAATCTGAAATATCGGTGCTTTTATCGGAATCCCAACAATTATATATGCGAAAAATAACCAAAAGGCGGATAGACAAGCTACTACAAGTTAAAAAAATGATTTTCCCGTACGCTTTCGGGCATTAAATAACGCCATAATCGGTGGAAGAAGGATGTATTTTGCCAAGGATGCAAACCCCGAGCCTACTCGTTTCATGATTTGTATACTAAAAAGACCTGCCACAAGTATTTCAGAAACATATACCATAAGTTCACTAATACTCATTTTAGAAGTATTTGTCTGCTCATTGACTGCTTCATTCCAAATTGTTTTCCATTTTTATCGACTCTTTTATAATAAATATAGGTACCCAATATAATAGCGAAGAAGGCAAAACCTAAAAAAGCAAGCACCCCTATTAATACTACTCTAGCACTCATCTAATACCCCCTTTTTACCATATTTACAGATAGAATAACCACTTTAACCACATATAGTCCCATGAAAATCATAAAGTTTTTATATCTCAATCTTCATTAGCCCTTATCTTTCAATTTTATTCATGCTAATTCAATTACTGCTTAAACGTTAGCGTAACTCTTTTAATCCCTTCCCAATTTTCATATTTTTCAAAAATAACCCTTATATCTTTATATGGTACACCTTTTGTTCGTTCTTCGTTGTTTTCGGTGGAGAAATTTTAAGTGCCTTATATGGGGCAATCCACTCCATGCTAAAGCAGACTCTTCAGTTCCTTAAAATATCTTTCCGGCTTCTTGGTAAACATCCTGCATAATTGTTTTTGAAATCTTATCGTGGAACAATCGAAAACGACCACGGTCTTTAAACGCATAACCAAGTGAAATCAAGCTACTTGTGGCACTGACAACATTGATAGCACTTGTGAATAAATCCGGTGCATGAAATATCCCATAACAAACCCCACTCACGATTACTTTAAAGGCATCATAGAACAAACCTTCCACAAGAAGACAACCCACAAAATAACGCCATGCAAAATCCTTTATAGAAGCTTTTTGACCATCTTCTTTCACCACTCTAACTTGCAATACCTTTTGCATCATCGTTGCCCCATTGGTCATCTTAGCCGGAACATAAATAAAGTAAAACCCATGGGTCATTAAAACACTTAATAAAAGAATCACTATCTGATTGGCGGGAATACCATTAAAATTCTTTAAAATTTCAATTTTACCTTGGTTCATAAAACCATATACAATCGCTGTTACCAAAATAGAAAGACGATTGGTAATAAAATAATCAATGATAAACGCCAAGCCTCTTCGACCAATGAAAGAATTTTGGTTTACCTGTAAATTTGCTTGTTTATTTTTTTTACACAATTCCTTTTTTACTTTACTCATTTAATCATCCTTCCGTAAAAGCGATTTCCTCTTCCGCAATCAACTTCAATGTTTCAGCACTCATCAACTGTTCTTCCGCATGGGCTTGGTGTCCCTTGTTAAAAAAACATTCGCTTCTTCTAAGCACTGTTTAGCCTCTATTACATCTTTGCGCCTTGCACTACGATAAACTTTCAAAAACGCATACCGTGCTTCCCCAATCGAAGCAATAATTTGAAAACAAATTCGTTCTAAACCTTCCATAACTATTTGCCCCTCAATTTCAATACAATCCTTTTTACATTCTCCAATCCTACAATATCATAATCATCTTTCGCATGAAAAGCATAACTCACATTTCCAACACTGGTCGTTAAATCCTTCTTCCACTCACGACAACTCGAATGAAATTGATGAATCTTCGTTAATTCCTTTAACTCCAGAATGTTACTCGCATTGATGCCGCTGCCGGCTAATAACTGAATTCTATCTCCATAGCATTTCTGTAACTTCGCAATCAATGCGGAACCATCTATAGCTTTAGCTTGTAAGCCACTAGTTAAAAGACGATCCACAGCACAAGAAATCAATCTTTCAATTGCCATAAAAGGGGCATTCACGCAATCAAAAGCCCGATGGAAAACCGCTTCTTTTTGATAAGAATGAATTAAGTCAACCATTTGCTTTGTGGTATCCACATCAATACTGGTATCCTTGTGTAAAAAACCAAAGGCTAAACCATCTGCTCCATTTTCCAATAACAACTTCGCATCTAGAAACATCGTTTCCTTTTCCACTTTATCGTAACAAAATCCGGCCGGTCGAGGTCGAACCATACAAATGACCGGAAGACTCGTCTTCGCTTTTACTTGCTGTAAAGTCGCAAGGCTTGGTGTTAATCCCCCTAAACTCAAAGCACTATTTAACTCCACGCGATTAGCACCACCAAGCTCCGCCTGTATGCAATCTGATACACTCCCTGCACACACTTCAAAAATATCGTTCATCATTCTGTAATTGGTGCCATCCTTTCTTGCATATACTGATCCATCCATTCTTGACTTGCCGGATAAATCTTTGTTTCACCATCCACATTATCTGCTAAATACACAACCGCTTCTTCATTCTGTCGATAAACCACAAAAGAAAATTGTTGAATATTCGTTGCACAACCAAACTGACCATTTTTATCAATTGCAATAACACTTAAATCACCCGAGAAGCCTTTAGATTTCTTTAGTTTCTCATCTAATTCATTGACTGCTTTTTGACAGGCTTCCTGTGGGGATAAACCCTCTTTCATTTTGCGAACAATTTCATAGGAGATACAACCCTTCATTAAATCTTCTCCAAGACCGGTTGCACTAGCACCACCCACTTCAGAGTCAGCATAAAATCCAGCTCCAACAATGGGTGAATCGCCAATACGCCCTGCCTTCTTCATAAATAATCCACTCGTTGAAGTTGCCACAACAACCTTCCCGGCTTGATCCAAAACAACTTCACCCACTGTATCATGACCATCGTATGGCTTTAATTCTTGACTTTGAAGCTTTTTAACCCGCTTGTGATAATGCTTTTTCGCTCTTTCTGTCAACATCGTCTTTCTTTCAAAACCCTTTTGACTAGCGTATTTTTCCGCCCCTTCAGCCACTAAAACACAATTCACATTATCCTTAGATAATTCCTTGGCAATGGACACTGGATTAGCGAAGTCTTTAATCCCTGCAACAGCTCCAACAGAAAGGGTATTTCCATCCATATAACCGGCATCCAATTCAACAATCATTTCTTCATTTGGTAAGCCACCATAACCGACTGACTTATAATATGGAAAGTCTTCAACCATACGAATTGCCTGTTCAACCACTTCCCCGGCTCCTTTCCCCTTTTTCAATAATTCACCGGCTTCACAAACACCTTCTAAAGCCATTCTCCATGTCGCAATCATTGCCCACATACTCTTTCCTCCTAATTTCTTTCTCTAGTCCAAAGGTCGACGATAAAATCCACCATAGAAATCATCCGTTCGATACACGTTAATAATCGCATGTGGATCCACTTCTAATATCAAATGCGCTATCTCTTTTACCTCTAAAGAAGATACCACCGTATTCAACATATAATTCTCACAACGTGAATAACCCCCATAGCTTCTCCAAACTGAAATCCCATGCCTATATTTCTCTGTATACCTTTTTAAAATCTCTTCCGGCATCACACTAGTGATTTGCATAGTACTACGATCATAACGATGATACAAAGCATCAATCATCTTCGTTGCCACAAACTGCATAATCATTGAGTAACAAGACTTTTGCCAACCGGATGTAAAACCAAAAATACATAACAAGACACAGTTATACAAAAACACATAAGACCAAATGCTCTTACCCGTTTTATTGGACACATATAGTGCAATAAAATCGGTGCCGCCGGTACTTGCGTTTGCCATAAGGGCTGCCACAATCCCAAATCCATACACCGCTCCACCCATCACAATATTTAATAAAGTATCCTGGAATAAAGCTTCAAAATGGAATATCTGTAAGAAAATGGAAACACAGGCAAACTGCAAGGAGGACAATAAAGTAAATCGCAAAGAAATCGATTTTCCACAAAGAATAGCGACCGGTACATTCAAAGCCATAATCAATAATGGAATGGATATATTCATATGGATATGAAGACCGATTTCATGAATTAAAATCGCAAGACCTGTAAAGCCACTTGCTAACATTCCCGCCGGTCGGATAAACACTTCTAAAGCAAAGGTTTGAATCAATGCCGACATAATCACCATAAAAACACTAAAAACCAAGCGAATATTCTTTCTTTTTCTTAAGTTTACTATTTTTTGTTTCATGACGGCGGTCGTCCCCCTTTATTTCCATTACTATTGTATAATTTCATCGGATGATATTCACAGTTATCCTTTTCCTACTATTAGGAAATATTATTTGTGAAAGGGACATCATGAATAAAAGACAAGAAAAATTATTACGTATACTCAGTGAGGAAAATAAATGGTTTACCGCCACTTCTTTAGCAAAATTATTATCCGTTTCCAATCGCACGATTCGTTCAGACATTGATACCATCAATAAAGCCTGTCCGGAAAAGCTGATTGAATCCAACTTGCGTAAAGGCTATTCACTCATTAGTGACAACTATAAAAAATTCCAAAGCCATTTCCAAGGCATAAACCAAAATGGAAAAGAAAGAAATCTTTTTATTTTAAAGACTGTATTACTATCTAGGGATTCTATTTTTATTCCCGACCTATTAGACCGCCTTTGCATCTCGGAATACACCCTAGACGCCCATCTGAAAGAAATCCGTCGTCAACTTGCTCAATACCAAAATTTAGAATTGAAAAAGTCAGCGAACCACCTCATCCTATTAGGCTCTGAAAATGAAATCCGCAAGCTATACAAAACCCTCATGATTGAAGAAACAAAACAGAATTTTTTAAACATCAATGAACTTGCTTCATTATATACCAACTTTGATTTATTAAAATGTAAAAAAGAATTGGAACAACTTTTACAACACTACCATTATTCCGTGAATGCTAATATACTACCTTCTATTCTATTGCACATTAGTATTTCTATTGATCGTATTCTAAATGGTAAATATATTGAAAGTGTTCGTGATAGTCGTGAAATCATTGATACAACTGAATACAAAATCGCCCATGATTTTTATCATCGCATTGCTGTTTTATATCAAGCTCAAGTGATTGAAAGTGAAGTTATCATCTTAGCTCTTTTATTGATGGGTGAAAGTGCTCGCTATTTAGGTGAAACTCAGCTTTCAAAATACATTCCGGATGGTCTTTTATGCAGTGATATTATTAATGAGTTGATTGCTTATATTGATGGTCAACATGGAATTGATTTTTCAAAAGATGAATCCTTCAAAATTGGTTTAACCATTCATTTACAATCTTTGATTGAACGTAATCTCAGTCAACGCCCCTCTACCAATTTATATTTGCAAGAAGTTAAACGTAAGTTTCCTTTAATATTTGAAGTCGGAGTCAGTTCAGCTTCCTTTTTATCCCGTCGTCTGCATATTGACATCAATGAAGATGAAATCGGCTTTATCACCTTACACTTAGGAATGGCTTATGAACATCTATACCACTCACAAAAGCTAAAAGCCGTTTGGATTTCTCCTTTGGCTGAAAATGTGTATTTTCCACAAAAGAAAAAGATTGAGAATATTTTTTATGAGCATCTTGAAATCATAAAAGTATACGCTTATTTCCAAGAAGAACTCATTGTAGCCGATCATCCTGATTTCATTATTTGTTCGATACCTTTGCGCCATCATTTAAATATTCCAACCGTTGAAATTTCCTTGCTTTGTTCCAAAGATGATGAAGCGAAGTTATTTGAAACCATTCATAGCCTTGAAAAAGAACGTGTTAAAAAAGAATTTTATCAAAAATTAAAAGGTTTAATCACAAAGGAACATTTTTACCATCATCAAAGCTTTACAAGTCCAAAATCGGTTCTGCAATTTATGTCAGATGAACTTCAAAAACATGGTTATGTGACGCCGGACTTCTTCCCATCTGTCATGCGAAGAGAAGAATTATCCCCAACTTCTTTTAACTTCAATTTTGCGACACCGCACCCAATTGACTCATCTTGTATCAAATCGGCTATTTCGATTATGCTACTGGATAAACCAATTCTTTGGGGCAATTATGAAGTCCAACTGGTCTTCTTATTAGCCATTGATAAGCTTGATACATCTAACTTAAAACCATTCTTTGATTGGATTGCGTCTTTAACGGAAGATTATGAAAAACTATCGCAACTTATTGCTAGTAATACCTATGAAGAATTTATGAGTTACCTCATTTAAAGAAATTTTGACTATAATAAGGCTTTAGTAGCAAAGTTATCCAACGAAAAAACCTGATGTTGCACCGGGAGATAAAGAAAGAAGTGATGAATCAATAAACCTTAAATTTATAAAAAGCCACTCTTGAAAGAGTGACCATTGAGGCAATGTGCCTCTTTTTCTTTTTAATCCTCCAAGATTTATTTTTTAGATAGAAAAGATTGCTGAGGCAACTTTAAAGTAAACAATAATGGATAACGTATCCACGATTGTTGTGATAATCGGAGCTGCCATAATAGCTGGATCCATCTTCAATTTCTTCGCTACGATGGGTAAAACACAACCAACAAACTTAGAAATAATAACCGTCACCATAATAGAAATCGCAATCACAATGGAAAGTTGAAGATCATGATTAAAAATTATAATCCGTATTCCATTTGCAATCGCTAAAATAACACCCACAATAATGGAAATTCTAAACTCTTTAAAAACCACCTTAAAGAAATCACGAAAATGAATTTCATCAATCGCTAAGCCACGAATAATTAAGGTTGAACTCTGAGAACCGCAATTTCCACCCGTATCCATCAACATTGGAATAAATGACACTAATAAAGGCATAACCGCAAAAGCATGTTCATACTTGGCAATAATTCCCCCTGTCAGCATCGCTGAAAACATTAATATCAACAACCAAACAATACGACTACGTGCATGTTGCCAAACAGAAGTCGAAAGATACGGCTTATCACTAGCCACAATCGCCGCCATCTTTTGCATATCTTCCGTTGTTTCCTCAGTTAAGACATCAATTGCATCATCAAAGGTTACAATCCCCACAATACAATTTTCGACATCCAATACAGGTATAGCAATCAAATCGTACTTTCTAAGCTTCTTCGCAATATCTTCCTTATCATCACCCGTATAAGCATACACAAACTCTGTTTTCATAAGGTCTTGAATTAAAACATCCGATTCACTCAATATCAAACTTTTTGCGCTAACAATCCCTATTAACTTACGGCTTTCCACCACATAACAGGTATATACCGTTTCACTGTCAATCCCAACTCGTTTGATTTTCTCTAAAGCTTGCTTTGCGGTCATGTCTTTGGTGAATTCAATAAATTCCACCGTCATGACACTACCGGCTGAATCCTCTTTATACTTCAAAAGATGATTGATGTCCTTTCGTACGTTCTCATCCACTTTATCCAATAATTGCGTTACCAAATTAGAGGGCATTTCCGATAAGAAATCCGCCGCATCATCGGAATACAATTCATTGATCATTTTAACAATTTCTGTATTATTAAAAATCTTGACCAAACGACTACGATCATCCTTATCCAAGTACGAAAAAACATTCGCCGCTTCTTCTTTTTCTAAAACACGAAAGAAAACTGCTAAGTCTTGATCCTTCAATTCTGGTATAAACTCAGCAATATCCACCACATTTTTCTTTGCTAGATAGTTATGCAACTGTTTTAATTCATTCTTTTCGAGCCAAAGCTCAATTTGATTACGATTCATTCTAATCCCTTTCTATGCAGTCAATATAACCGCATAGAAAAAGATAGGGCTATATTACTGACAACAACTGTTTCAAAAACATAACTCCCACCAGGTTTATCGTCCATAAAGATAGCCACCTCCATCGTTATTATAATTCTCTATATAATTTTAGCAACCATTGCTTTCATCTTCTGTTAGTACGAACTTCTGCCAAGGTTTTAAACTATCCAAAATAAACCATTCTTCTTCTCGAATATGACCAACCACATTGGTTCTTCCACTATTTTCCATATCCTTTAAAGCAATTTGTAATTCACCTGCGTATTTTCCATAAGCACTACTATCTATCAACACATCCCCACGATGAATCTCCTTCGGTGCGTTAAAAATAGCAAAGTCATGACCTCTATACTTTATCCGACTACCACTTGAGCGAATCACAAAAGCAGATTGATCCCCTCGATGGCAATGCAACTCATTTAAAACGATTTTTCTTTCTGTTTCCGGAATGTTCTTTTCCAAGTTCACTTGAAAATTTACTACATCCAGGCGTACTTTTCTAAGTGCTTCTTTCTCCGCCTCGCTTGGATAACAGTTCGCAATGATAATATCATCGATATAATCCAAAGCAACCATGTGTTTTAACTGAACGTCTAATGGTAAATGACGATGCATTTCTAAAGTACATAGACCATCTGTGGTTGACCATGGACCAAAAGCCTCCTTTGTTAATGAACCAATAAAAGTGGCGGTTGTAAGACCATATTTTTGAAACTTCTTAGAGCATTGATCAAAGAAAAGAAAATCAAGACCTGTATAATCGTGCGGATAGAAATTATGACAAGCGCACAAACAGTACCGATTTGGTTGATAATCCATGATAGTATCAATGGTATGCGTATACGAACTCATATTAATTTCAATTTTTAAGCCATAAGGATTATAAGTCATCATCGCTTCTTCATAACCGGTAAAGCCCATGTCCAAACGAATACCATCCGCATGAATTTCATGGAAGAATTTCAAATCGGTATAACGAATATCTAATTTTTGAAACACCGCCGGACTAACATCTAAAATAATTTCATAGCCTAAATCATGGGCATAATCATGAATTTTAATGAAATCTTCTTTTATCTGTTTTGCTGATTTATTCACTGACAATAAACAAGAAAAAATACGCGTGGCACCAATTTCATACATTTCTTTTAAATACATAAAAATTTCTTCAACCGTACTTTTTTCTGGATAAATCGAAATTCCTAACTTACGCATTATTAATCTCCTTCCAAAGCATTCTCTGGTATATCCGCCATACATAGCCTATACAAGGTCCAAGCATAGATTTTGGTACATTGAATTAGGTCTTCAATATTCACCCATTCATTTGGTTGATGAGCAATCCCATTTTGCCCGGGAAAGCTTGGTCCATAAGGGATAATCGTATGACAAACATGGGCATACGTTCCTCCTGTTGTTGTGGTTGGATGTGCTTTTGTATCGGTAGCTTCTTCATAAGCCTGTTCCATCGTTTGCACCAACCATGAATTCGGATTGTGCAACACAACGGAAGAATCAAAAATTAACTTTACCTCTAAACCAATTGCTTTCGCTTGGATATGCTTTACAATTTCATTTAAATCACAGCTTGGATAACTCAAAGAAAAACGAAGTCCAATTTGCTTTTTATTCTGCAAGAGAATTTTATTGCGAATTTTCATTTCCCCAAAGTGCTCATCCTTAATAGCAATTCCCAAACGATCACCATTTGGATTAGCGTTCATAAAGTATTCATTCGCAAAAGGAATTACCGTATCCGCCGCTCCCCAAACCTCAATTACCGCTCTACCTCGTTCACCATAGATGGCCGGGAATTTATTATCTGGTGTAAATCCTGCAATTGGTGCTTTTTCATGTTTTAGGAAATAACGCATATCTTCCATACCAGTTTCTTCATTTGTTCCAAAGATAATGTGAATGGCTGTCTTTGGTTCAATCCCTAAGTCTTTTAACGCCAACATACCATACATAGCCGCCAACAATGGTCCTTTATCATCCAATGCCCCTCTTCCCCAAATGCGTCCATCATGAATAGATGCCGAAAATGGTGGATCCAGCCAACCATCGCCTACTTCCACTACATCTAAATGACCAATGATACCAATGTATTCTTCGCTTTCTCCATAGCAACCATAGCCCATATAGCCATCCACATTCTTAGTCTTTAATCCTTCTCTTCGACAAATCTCTAACGCTTTTTCAAGAGCTGTATTTGGTCCCTTACCAAAAGGTTGATTTGGTTGTGGTTCTCCTCTTGTAGAATCAATTTGAACTAATGTGCAAATATCATCGATTAAATCCTGTTTTCTTTTTTCAACTTGTTGAAAGATTGTTTGTTTGTCCATCAATAACCTCCCTTCGCTATTTTTTCTAATAATTCATCATTCATCTCTTCCACTACCTTAGTTAGTAAATCAATACAAGCTTGTACATCTTGATAACTAACAATCGTTTGTGAAGCGTGCATATATCGTACCGGAATGGATAAGCACATACTGATAATACCCTGTCTTGTTTTATGAATATTACCCGCATCCGTTCCCCCGGCTTTAAACAAAGCGTATTGGTAAGGAATACCATACTTCCGACAAGTTTCTTCCATATAACGAATTAAACCACGATGGGCAATGGTGTTGGAATCAATTAAGGAAATCACAAGTCCTTGACCAAGTTTAACGGTATTGCGGTTTAGTGGTGTATCCCCTGCTGTTGTTGTGTCTATCGCAAAAGCTAAATCGGGTTGAATCACTTCCGTTGCTGTTCTAGCTCCTCTTAATCCGGGTTCTTCTTGCACATTACCCACAGCGTAGTATTTAGGATGAGAAATAGACTGACAATTCCGTAACACTTCTAAAGCAATATAACAACCCAAACGATTATCCATCGCCTTACCCACATAAATATCTTCCCGATTCAAACGATGAAAACGAGTACTTGGGACAACTTGGTTACCAATGTGGATACCTAATTTTTCCACTTCTTCACGGGTATACAAGCCTAAATCCAAATATAAGTCTTTCATTGCTAAGGTTGTGTTACGAACTTTAGCAGAAATACCATGTTGAGCAACACTTCCTATTAGCCCTTCAATGCGTGCTTGATTGTCACAAATGACATCAAAAGAATGGTCCAACAATAAATGGGTCCATAGACTACCAACCGGTTGTAAACGAAGATAACCGTGCTCATCGATTTCTTTGACAATAAAACCTACTTCGTCCATGTGCCCGGCAACCATAATTTTTGGTCCGGAACAATATTCCTTTGTACAACTAATGAATGAACCTAAACCATCCCGATAGGTTTGAACCGGTAACTCCTGAACAGCTTCTTCCATAATGGTAACAATCTCTTGTTCAAAAGAACTAATCCCTGCCGCATTGGATAATTTCTCTAATAATTCAATTGACATCCTGTACTCCAAAATTCATTTTTTGTATCTTTTTAGCATCTAATTGAAGGATGTAGCTCTTTAAATCCTGCACCAATTGTTCTAAGTCATTTAAATCCACCATGGTATTTGCACTACCCATGTTATTCATCGCTACGCCTAAAGAAAGACAAGGGGTTCCTTTAATGGTCTTATGAATAAAAGAACCATCGTTACCCAAAAAACCGAAGTAACTTTTTGTATGAGGATGCACTTGTATATAATCTTTTAATAGCTTTTGACTTGGTAACATCTGTTTATCGTAGTAGCCAGCTATAACACCGTCTTTACGATGAATATTGCTATCGGCACAATCAAAGCCAGTTAAAGCAATCGCACAATCGGGTTGAACAACATACGTAGCTGTTTTAGTACCACGCCAACCAATCACGGATTGACTTATTCCGCCAAACACAATATCAAAATCCAAAGCAGACCCTTGGAGTTGTTCGTATAATTCTAGGATAACTTCCAACATAGATCGATGTTGTAAAGCTTTACCCATACAAGTATCTTCATTGATACAAACACAAGTATCACCAATCACAACCAAATCACCCGTTGTGATTTTACTTTTACATATTTCATAGTTATACCCACAATCAATGTATAAATCCGATTCATGGATGGTTTCTAAAGCGGTTTCCATGAATTTGGTTTTCTTAGTTACAATCGTCCCTTTGTGCGCTTGGTGTTTTCGGTCATACACTGTAACTCTTTGATGTAATAAGCTAGCTGGTGATATGTTTTCTAAACTAACAAACTTCATACTTCCATCATCTAGGATTTCTTCAATCATTAAAGCTTGTTCATCAAGACTGGTCGCAATCATCAATTTTGCTTTAGATTGTTTTCCATTTAACTTACAAAACAGAGAACCTAAACGATCTTGAATGATTTCATGGTGAAAGCTATTCCTTAGAATTTGACGAACATCGCCTTCTTCCCCACTGGCACCCATCGCATTGCTCAACTGTATCAAACGCTCTCTATTTATTTTATTCATTTCATTCTCCAATCAATAAGCCCGAACAACGTGCAAGTCCGGGCCTATATCTTTAATAACAATTTTTACTCTTTAGCTCTGCTAGATTTTCCGGATGTTTGACTGCTGTATCGATATACTTTACTAAAACATCGAAGGATTCGCTCAATCCTGTTCCACCTTTCTTTGGCATCTTTAGGATAGCAATATCTTCTCTGTATTTAGCAATGACATCTTGATTTTCAATAGCCATCATACTCGCCACTTTAACATCTGTTTTTTCCATAATTAACTTCGTGCAACGAGCGGCCATTTCGCTGTAATCCGCAAAATTGAAACATGGTCCACATAAGACAAAATCAGGTTTGAGTTTTTTAACCATCGCTGTCATTTTCATAACAACTTCGTCTTTATTATTCTTGTAGTAATCCATCCCACAATAGAGAGTTGCACTGATTTGACCACCAATCTGCTTGAAATATGGTTCTAAAATCATGGCGGTACCGATAACTTCACGGGTGGCTGTTAAGGCACAATCAGAATTACTCTTTCCACCCGCACCAGCTAAACCGGAGTCAAATATCAATACTATTTTCATGTTAATCCAGTTGTAAATCATCGAATGATAATTCATCGATGTCATCTTTCTTCTTTTCGTTTGCTAAACGTAATTCTTCTTCTAGGTATTTATTGTCTTGCAACTTTAAGAATGGATAATACAACAACATATTAGAAACTAACATAATTAACTGTAAGATAACCGCATTAACGGAGCCGGTTGTTAAATAACCAGATACGAAGATTGGTGTTGTCCATGATAGCTGTACACCCGAGGTGACCGGAATAAAGCCAATCGCTGTCGCAATCTGTCCGAGAATCGTATTTAACACCGGGCATAATAGGAATGGAATGACCATGATAACATTTAATACCATTGGGAAACCAAAGATAATTGGTTCGTTAATACCAAAGATACCGGCTGGTAATGCCATTCTTCCTAATGTCTTCAATCTCTTCGACTTAGCAAGGAAGGTCATCATAATGACAAGACCTAGGGTTGATCCCCCACCACCGAAGTTACAGAAGAAATCAGAGAAGGCTGCTGTAAATACGTTTGTCATTGGTAAGCCGGCTTTCGCTAATTCGTAGTTTTCTAAGGTTAGAGCCTTATGGATTGGCGAGAAGATGGTATTGGTGACAGCCGGTCCGTTGATTCCAAAGAACCAGAACAATGTACTTAAGAATTGATAGATAACTTCAAATCCTTGTGATCTGCCTAAGCCAACAAGTGGGGCTTGTAAGACTTGATAGATAAAGTCATGTACATTGCCAAAGGATGTGTTCGCAAAAATCATATTGATAAAGAAGAACACAAGCATGGATAAGCCGGCTGGAA
Organism: Bulleidia sp. zg-1006; assembly: GCF_016812035.1. Classification (NCBI taxonomy): domain Bacteria; kingdom Bacillati; phylum Bacillota; class Erysipelotrichia; order Erysipelotrichales; family Erysipelotrichaceae; genus Bulleidia; species Bulleidia sp. zg-1006. The sequence goes on from NZ_CP069178.1 coordinate 1,284,128, forward strand.
TTAAAGCGGCAAAAGAATCCATAACGGCTGGAGGAACACCATCCGGAAGTTTAATGACCATCTTTTTCTTTATGGCAAACGCAAAGATTTCGGTTGCAACAATCGCAACAATCATAGCTAAGAAAATACCTTTTGTTCCTAAGTTACTAAATGCAAAACCGGCGAATGCTTTACCTTTTTCATTCACAAACGCCGCATGGCTCATAGGTGTGATCATTAAGAAACAGATAAGAGATACAACCGCCGCTTCAATCTTATCGACTCCTTTTTCACGGGCATAGGCATACGCAATACCGAATACGGATAATAGCGCATAACAGTCAAATGTTACAGAAGTAGCGGCATCAAAATATTTTTCCCATCCTTTTCCGGCAAAGGAAGCAATCATTTCTGACCAACCTTCAATTGGGAAATTGGATATCAATAGGAAAAGTGAACCCACGATGATAACCGGTACGGCATACATAAACCCATCACGAATCGCAACTAAAACCTTATTTTTGGATAAGGCATCCGCAATAGGAATTAAAAATTTCTCTAAACTTTTCATAAATGAATTATTCACCTTCGCTTTCTGCTTTTTTCTTTTTCATTTCTAAAATCGCTTTTTTTAGAACCCTTTCGCCATTCATATTACCGTAGTCTTCGGAATCAATTACGAAGATTGGTTTTCCTAAATGACCATAGCGGTCAACTACTTTTTCGTATATGTGTTTTACTTGGGGTCCTAAAAGAATAGCGTCCGGGTTTTGTTCAATAATGATTTTCTCTAGTAAGCTATCCGAAAAAGCTTTTACTTCAACCGGTAAGTTATGCTCATCCGCTACTTTTTGCATTTTACTTGCCATTAGTGAAGTGGACATTCCATTGCTGCAAAATAAATATACTTTCCTCATCATTCTCTCCTCCTTTCTCTCTATACTTTCATACTAGTACACTTTTATCTGCCTAGAATTGAATTTCTTTTCCGCATATTAGGAAATCATCTCTATTTTTACATGAAGAAATATCACTTCTTTAAAATATCGATACATGCAAGCAAAATGAAAAGGACGAACTCCTGTAGAATACAGAAATCAATCCTTATGTATTAATTTGAAATTGGGTTCACTTCACTAAGCCACTATCTAATTTTTATATATTTTCTCGTGAAGCCGCCGGAAGAGATTATTGAATTAATCTTTTTGCAATCTTTACCCAATTTTGTCCCGGTTGCTCATACCAATGGGGATATAAAGCTTGCTTTTAAACTTGACATAAGCTTACATCTCGTTATTTTCTATAATAGCTAACTTGTGTATCAACTATTTTTCTTTATCTCTATATTTTTCAATAAAGTTCCCTTGTAAGTCTTTCCATTCTACCCATCCATTATTAGATTTCCCAATAACTATCCAACCGGCACTTGACGGATTCATACATACAATATCTTCTTGTAATATATTTGTCATTTTCCTTTTCCTCCATAAAATTTATATTATTTTTTAACTTATCTCATTTAGGAAATATCTTCAATAAGCTAAATTTTAAATTCCAACAAAGACTTCCACAATCTTTCTTATCTTTTCTAATACCGATTCTTTTTTCTTTTCCCTTGCTCCCTGTCTACGTGAAGTCGGTGGAATAATACGATCCAGCTCATCTCCTGCATATTCAACATATCCTTTGCCTATAGCCTTTTCTATAAATCGTTTTGAGTCTTCTTTCAAGTTTTCTTCTTCAACTAAAGATATTATATTATTCTCCTTCTCTTTCTTTGCAAAACTATAGAATGACTCAAGAATATCATCAGTGTTTTTCAGCTCAGACAGTCTTGTGCCGTTTATAAAATCCATAATCAGTTCTTCTTTTGCCCTTGTCCCAAGGCTTGATCTTATCACCCTTCGAACTTCTGCTTTTAAACTTTCCACATCATCATTTTCTTTTGACTTTTCCAATATCAAAGCCAAAATATAATCCAAATTTATTTCATCTGTTTTAAGTAAATCAATCTGAAATTCAACATCAGAAAAATCAACTTGATTGTCTTCAGAATTTTCCTTGCGCTTTGAATTTACAATGCTTTCCCTGATGTCAACATAGACACTTTTCATGTCCTGCATCTGCCTGTCCGAGATAATTTTTTCAAAGTCTTCAAACTCATCAAAATTTTTCAGGATATTCTCGGCTTTCAGTAATTCTCCAAAAAGCTCTGCAAATTCTTTTTTATCCGCTTCTAATATAATTTCAGTAGGTTCCGGAAACTTAGATATTATTTCATTACATATATCTGTGTAACCCTTAATAACCTTGCCTGTTTCTTCATCTTTGAAACCATGAATATACTCTTCATAGCTCTTTTCCAAAATGATGTTTATACTGTTTTCATCACCAAATGTCTTGATTGCATCCTGTGTAGCTTTTTCCAAATTCCTGAAGCAAACAATATTACCGAATGTTTTTACTTTATTCAGAATACGGTTTGTCCTTGAAAATGCCTGAATAAGACCATGATATCTCAAATTTTTATCAACAAATAGTGTGTTTAATGTAGGTGCATCAAAGCCTGTTAAAAACATTCCTACTACAATAAGCAAATCAACTTGTTTTTCTTTCACTTTAAGTGACAAATCCTTGTAATAATTTTGAAATTCATTACCATTGGTAGAAAAATTGGTTTTGAAGTAACTATTATAGTCAGTGATTACCTTATCTAAAAATTCTTTTGCTGTTGATTCCATAGCAGAAACATCAAAATCCTCTTCCAATATTTCCCCGATTGCTTTTTGTTCCTCATTGGCTACAAAGCTGTAGATAGTAGCTACTTTCAATCTTTTTTCTTCAGGTAAACTTTGCTGTTGTCTTTCAAACTCTTCATAATATAATTTTGCTGCCTCAACACTTTGCACAGCAAACATAGCATTGAATCCATTAAGTCTTCTATACTTCAAATCATAAAACTCATTACGATGTGTTTTCGTATCAAAAACTTTGAGAATATGCTTTGTAATCTCAGTAATTCTTTCAGGATGGAGCAGCATTTTATTTTCCGGTTTAGCTAATCTCTTTTCGTCTTCCTCTTTCTCCGCCATTTTGAATTTCGGTGTAATATTGTTATAATCTACCTTGAATTTCAAAACTTTGCCGTCACGAATAGCATCGGTTATAACATAGCTATGTAGCTGTGCTCCAAATATACCTGATGTGGTATCTCCACCAAGAGAATTTTCCGGAAAAATCGGTGTTCCCGTAAATCCGAATTGGTAATATTTCTTAAATGACTTCCTTATATTTTTCTGAGCATCTCCAAACTGAGAGCGATGGCATTCATCAAATATAAGAACACAATGTTTGTCATAAATTTCATGGGCAGGATTTTTCTTCACAAATTCATTTAATTTTTGAATCGTGGTAACTACAATACGATTATCATCTCTTTCAATACATCTTTTAAGTTCTTTTGTATCCTTACTTCCGTTTACGCTATCCGGCTGAAACCTTTGATATTCTTTCATTGTTTGGTAGTCTAAGTCTTTTCTGTCTACAACAAAAAACACCTTATCAATAAAATCCAATGTCGTGGCAAGTCTTGCTACTTTAAAAGAGGTGAGTGTCTTACCGGAACCTGTCGTATGCCAAATAAAGCCACCTGCTTCAACTCTGCCGGATTTTTTTGCCTCATAACTTGATTTTATCTTCCACAAAATTCTCTCGGTTGCCGCAATTTGATACGGACGCATAATGAGGAGAGTGTTATTAACATCAAATACACAATATTTTGTAAGTACTTCAAGAACAACACGCTTTTCAAAAAAAGTCTTCGTGAAGTCCTCTAAATCACAAATCACCTTGTTTTTAGCATCTGCCCATTCACAAGTAAACTCATAATTATTTTTATTCTGAGCTGTTGTATTAGCAAAATATCTGGTGTAAGTTCCATTGGAGATTATAAATATCTGAACATACTTATATAACGAGTTCTCGCTGTTAAAACTTTCTTTACTATATCTATGAATTTGGTTGAAGGCTTCATGTAAATTCACGCCTCTTTTTTTAAGTTCTACATGAACAAGAGGTAAGCCATTCACCAAAATGGTCACATCATAGCGATTTCGATTTTTTCCTTCGCCGACAATCTGATTGGTGACTTGCAGAAAATTATTGTGAATATTTTTCTTATCGATAATCTTAATATTTTTTAAATGTCCATCGTCAAAGATGAAATCATGGATATGATTTTCCTGTACTTTTCGTGTTTTTTCAATCATCCCATCATTTGGAGCATCTAAATATTCAAGTAAAAACCTGCTCCACTCTTCATCTGAAAAAGATATATTGTTTAATTTCTCAATTTGAATTTTTAAATTTGCATATAATTCATCATTTGATTTTACTTTAAGTCTCTCATACCCTTGAGAAACCAAATTTTCAATCATTTGCCTTTCCAGTTCAGCTTCACTTTGGTATGAAGCTTCTCTAATCTCTAAATCTTTTTCAAAATTAGCTAAAATGATTCCGCTCGTCATTTCGGCAATTGTAGATGTATTATATTTTGCTTTTTCTTCTAACATCTAAATCACTCCTTCCATTTATTTTTTCTAATTATTTTTTGGGAAACTCAACAATTTTTCCCTATAATACTCATACTGTTTCTTCCTTAACTCTATTTCTTTAGGTAATCCTTTAGAAACATCATTTATTAAAGCATCGAACCTATCAAGAATAGAAACAATATATTCTTGAACCGGTAGAGAAGGTAATGGAATTTTAATTTTTTCCATATCTGTTGTTGATAATTCAATAACCTTAACCCCTCTTGCTAACTTATTCTTTTGTCTTAATAAATAATTGGCTCCATTAAATACATATGACAGATATTTTGGATTTTCATTATGTTTAAATATTGCTGCATGACCACCCGTTACTGCGATTATATTACCTAAATAAGCTACAGTTTTCATAACATCTTCTATGTTTTCTGAAGTTTTTGCAATCACTAAATCACCAGTATTAACCTTTTTAAGATTATCCGCATTTTGCTTAGTTACTCTAACAATTGGCTGTTTTACAAACAAATTATATTTCGTATAAATATGACCATAATGGATTGCTCCAACTTTTCCGTTTTCATTGAATAAGCTCTTAGGCATTCCTGTTCCATTTTCAAACACTCCAATACTCCCCAGTGTTTTCCATTCAACTTCAAAAAGCTTAATATCAACAATATCCGATGCTTCTTTCAATATAACGAAATAATCGCTAGATATTATCTGTCTGTCTGTCTGTCTGTCTGTCTGTCTGTCTGTCTGTCTGTCTGTCTGTCTGTCTGTCTGTCTGTCTGTCTGTCTGTCTGTCTGTCTGTCTGTCTGTCTGTCTGTCTAGCAATTGTGCCTTTGGCTATATCAAATGTCAAGAGTTTTTCACGATAATATTCATATTGTTTTCGTCTTTGCTCTATTTCTTCCGGCAATAAACCTTGCGTATCAGAAAGTAAGTTTTGGAATTTATCAAGAATTTCTACAACCTTTTCTTGTAACCCAATAGTTGGAACTAGAATTTCTACTCTTTCTATTTCATCTCTCGATAATCTAGGTACACTTGCTTTTCTGACTTTTGATTTTATTAAACTTTGTTTATTTAATAGAAAATAATATATATACTTATTTAGAATACTATCACTAGTTATCACAAAGACATCATCCGCCGCCCAAAAGTCATCTTCAATATAAAAGATATCTCCTGCTGCCCCTGCAGAAATTACACAAGCTTTGTCACCAGTAAAATTTTTATCATGATAATATCCTAGAGGCGTTAAGCTATTTTGAAAAACAGGGAATCCGCCTGTTTCTTTGAGTTCGCTTCGTACAAGCCTTTTCCCCCTTATTATTTCTGCACTGTCTTTTAATTTAACTTTTTTAAGGGAAGTGTTATACTCAATAAAAAGTTCTTCTGATATCTTCTTCAAATACTCCTCACTAAGTAGCATATCCCTATAATACTCATATTGTTTAACCCTACCTTGTAATTCAGCCTGTAATTTAGTAACATAATTTGTGAATTTGTCAAGTGTTTTTACGATTTTTTCTTGAGTTTCTATAGAGGGAATTGGGATTTCAATTTTTTTCATTAAATCTTTTGACACATTAAACCTCGTAACTCCCGATGCTGTTTTTCCAATTTTTATCCTAAGAGCCTCCGATCTGAATAAATGCTTTGAAAAATCTGGCAACAATAAATCTGAATCATGTAGTCTAAGAAAAAAACAAAAACTGTTCAAATATATATCCTCTGTCAATTTAGTAGTAATAACAGATGACATTCCACACTCATCTGGCGTTTCTGATGAACCTGTAAATAATACATCTCCATACATTAGTTTTCTCTGATTTTCTTCTGGGTTAATCTTAACTTTATCTTTTACATTTAAATCGGTAGCTGGGTTTAAATATACATTTTTATATGTAATAAATTTTGCATTACCACCATTAAAATCTTGCTTGGTTTTTCCAGTTATCCCACCATAAAACTCTCCAATATCGCCTAGCTTTTTCCACTCAACTTTTTCATCTTTTAACAATTCATCTATCTTACTCATCGCCATTCTCCAAAGATGATTTTTTTGTAATTTCTTTATCGAAATCAGAAACTATTTTTTGAAATTTATTAAATTCATCGTATTCCATTTTTGCTTTTTTATCTGCAACTTTTTTACTCACTCTTCCCTTATCAGGTAATATTCTGTATTTCCTAAAAGTTAAAAATTCATTAATGCTTTCGGCAAAGTCTTCCATAGTAAAAGTATTTTCATCTTCTATCAAATCTTCTACATAGTCAAAGAATCCACTCACTGCTCTTTCCAATTTCTTGATTTCTTTTTCACTCAAATAATTTTTAGCTATTGTAACATCCGATTTTAATATTCTACCTTTAGGAGAGTTTTTCCAAGTTGCAAGTCCCATATTTCCTTTTGTATGGTCTGCATAACTTTCTATTATTTCAGCTGCTGTCTTTCCTGTTATGGCATAATGAAATTTATTTTGTACCATAGCATAAAAATCTTTAGTTATTTGAGCATTTTTGTTATAGTCAATGCTACATTCGGCAAATATATCTGTTATTTGTTGCCAAATTCTTCTTTCGCTTGTTCTTATTGAACGAACTCTTTCTAAAAGCTCTTTGAAATAGTCTTTTCCAAAGACATCTTCTCCTTGCTTCAATCTTTCATCATCAAGTACAAAACCTTTTTTCATGTATTCTTTCAGAACCGAAGTTGCCCATATTCTAAATTTGGTTGCCTTATAGGAGTTGACTCTATAGCCGACAGAAATTATTGCATCTAAATTATAATAAATTGTATTTGAAAGTTGCGTTTTTCCCTTTATTGCTCCATGTTCGGTGGTATGTGCAAATTTTGCACATACCACTTCTTCATCAAGCTCCCCATCAGAAAATATATTTTTTAAATGTTTTCCAATTCCTGTTCTATCTATTCCAAAAAGTTCAGCCATTCCTTTTTGACTAAGCCATATATCGTCATCTTTTATAAAAATGTCTACACTAACATCTTCATCCGGTAAACTATAAACCAAAAAATTTTTTACTTGTAAATTGCTCATCTTTTCCACCCTCTTTAGCGATTTTTTCTATGTTCTTAATTTCTGCAAGATAGTCTTTTTCAACAGGAGAAAGATTTTCAGTCTGATATTTCCTATATTCAGAAAGAGCCTTTTCCATTGCTTGTTTATGACTGATATTACCTGCATCTTTTAACACTTCTTCTCCTGTGGATTTAAGAATATTATCCAGTGTATCTACATAGTCGCTCATATACATAGGCTTATGTTTCATAGCTTGCATTTCTGCAATTTCAAAGTAACCTGATCCAAGTCTGTTCAGTATCTCTAATTCATCTATCCTACTCATCTTCGAATTCCTGTTCCTCGCTTTCAAGGATAAAGCGATCAAAATCGCTTGTGAACAACTTATCTTGTTTAACACGATATTTTTCAAATTCCGATTCAGCATGTTTTCTTGCAATTTCTGCTGAGATACTTCCACTATGTGTTAAAATTTCATATTGTGTTAATCTCAATATGCCGTCAAATTGCTCCGCCCAATCTTCCATAGTCATCGGTATATGCTTATTCGCTCTTAATTCTGCCAAATCAAGATACGCATTTACAATTCTTGACATTGAACGAAGTTCTTCCCCGCTCAAATAGTTTTTTGCGACCAGTGCATCGAATTTTTGAATCTTTCCATATGGTGCATCTTTCCATGTACTTAATCCCATATGTTCCGACTCACTATCGGCACGATTATATATAACTTCAGCCGCAGTCTGTCCATGAATTGCCCAGTGCAACTTATTTTGAACCTTTGCAAAAAATTGTTTTGTCATCTGCGATTTAGAATCATAATCGATGCTTGTAGCATAAATATCTGTAATTTTTTGATAAAATTTCCTTTCAGATATCCTTATTTCTCTTATACGCTCGAGTTGTTCTTCAAAATATTTTTTTGTAAGAATTGTTCCGTCGCTTTTTAAACGTTCATCATCCATGGCAAAGCCTTTGATTGTGTATTCTTCTATTATTGAATTAGCCCATTTCCTGAATTGCACAGCTTTTGGAGAATCAACTTTATTCCCCACAGCAATAATTGCCTTCAAATTATAATGTGATGCCGTATAATTTTTTCCATCTGAAGCAGTTATTCGAAATTTTCGAATAACTGTTTTCTCATCAAGTTCACTATCTTTAAAAATTTTTTTAAGATGATAGTTTATAGTGTTAGTTCCTACATTGTAGAGAATTCCCATCATCTTTTGCGTTATCCAGACATTTTCATCAGCATAGATAGCATTGACATCACTTTCTCCTGTAGATGTTAAAAATGTTAAATACTCTGCAGCAGATGATCTCACGATTTGATTTCTATTATCCTTACTCATTTTCAAGCTCCTTTACTATTTCATTTATAGAAGCCCTAAGCACATCTATTTTCTTAACAGTTTCTTCAATTTCCTTATTTAGAACTTTAATATCAATAACTTCTCTTGTATCTTCCTTTTCTACATAAGTTGAAACAGAAAGGTTATAATCATTTTCTTCAATTTCCGCTCTGTCTACATACCTTGAGAAATATTCTTTTTCCGTTCTGTTTCTGAACTCGTCAATGATTACCTTAATATTTTTTTCTTCTAAAATATTGTTGTTGGTTTCTTTTTTAAATTCTTTGCTCGCATCAATAAACAGTATTTTATTTTCTGTCTTATTCTTTGCCATAACTAAAATACAAGTAGCTATTGATGTTCCGAAGAAGAGATTTTCAGGAAGCTGAATAACACAATCAATAAAGTTGTTGTCTACAAGATATTGCCTAATTGTTTTTTCGGCACCTTTTCTATAAAAAATCCCCGGAAAACATACAATAGTCGCTCTCCCTTTACTCGAAAGATACGACAATGAATGCATAATAAAAGCATAGTCTGCATAAGACTTTGGTGCCAACTTCCCTGCCGGTGCAAACCTTTCATCATTTATCAGAGTAGGATCAGCATCTCCAACCCATTTAATTGAATAAGGAGGATTGGAAACAATAGCATCAAACGGCTTTTCATCTCTATGTAAAGGGTTAATTAAAGTATCTCCCCTTTTGATTGAAAAGTTATTGTAATTCACATTGTGAAGGAACATGTTCATACGAGCCAAGTTAAAGTTGGTCATATTGATTTCCTGACCGAAAAATCCTTCATCAATAATATGCTCATCAAATTGCTTTTTCATCTGCAAAAGCAAACTTCCACTGCCACATGTAGGGTCATATACTTTGTTAATACTTGTCTTCCCATCCATAACAAGTCTTGCCAAAAGTTTTGAAACTGTTTGCGGTGTAAAAAACTCTCCACCGGATTTACCGGCATTACTTGCGTAATTTGAAATCAAATATTCATAGGCATCGCCAAAAGCATCTATATCGTTATTCTGCAAGTTCTCAAAATTAATTTCAGCTATTCCTGTTAATATATCTGCTAGGCGCTTATTTTTTTCTGCTACAGTTGCTCCTAAACGGTTACTTGTTGTATCCACATCTTCAAACAAGCCTTTGATATCATCTTCCGATGCAAATCCTACCGCACTTCCTTCAATAGCCTTGAATATATTTGCTAAATCTGTATTTAAGTTTTCGTTGTCTTTAGCTGTTTTAACAACATTTTTAAACAACTGGCTTGGCAATATAAAAAATCCCTTATCTTCAACAGTATTAGGTCTAAAATCCTCTTCTGCTTCTTCATCAGAAATTTTGGCATAGTCGAATCCCAGATCTCCAGCTTCATGCTCGGCGGAATTAAAAAATTCAGTAATATTTTCAGAAATAAATCTATAAAACAAGATTCCTAGTATATATTGTTTAAAATCCCATCCATCTACCGCCCCACGAACATCATCGGCAATAGCCCAAATTTTTCTATGTAACTCTGATCTTTGCATTGTTTCGTTGTTAGCCTTAGTTAAATCTGACATTCCCTTCTACCTCACTTTATTTATCAGACTCTTAATCAAGTCCTTATCTTCTATCTTTGTAATACCAAAACTCTTTTTACCTGCATCTTTTATCGAAGCTCCAATGTGATAAACTTCTGCATTATCTATGATTAAAAATCTATCATGAAAATTCATAGTCGTTTTAACCGATAGTTTTGGATATTGAGCATTAAATTTCGTGATATCCTTCGCTGATAAGCTACCTTTTCCTGCTGTAGCAATAACAACTTCCACACCATGATTTTTCTTACATAGAATATTTAAAGTATTTACATCTATATAGTTGTCAATTAGGATTATTTCTTTCTTAGCCTTTTGGATAAGCCCAACAATAAAGCTGAATGCATCATAGATTTGTCCATCAAAAAAGATGTTTTGTTTTACTTCAGTACTGGTCGCTATATAGTTAAAAACTTCTTCCAGCTTTTTATCTGTTTCTAATTGTTTTAACTCAACCCTATCAAGACGTGCAAACATCTCTCTATTAGAAAGTAAAAAGTTTCTCATTTCCACAAAGCTATTCATAATTTTAATGCTAACTTCCACTGCCACATCGCTTTTAAGAACAGCGGAAAGCATGGCTATTCCCTGTTCAGTAAAAGCATATGGCATATATCGTCTGCCACCTGATCCACCTTCTTTTTTTGAGGTGACATTTTGGCACCTCAAAAATTCATATTCTTCTTTAGTTAATTGAAAGCAAAATTCCTTCGGAAATCTATCCGCATTTCTGCTTCTCTGCCTGTTTAAATACTTTGTTTCAACTTGATATAGCATTGCAAGATCACTATCTACCATTACCTGCTTGTCTCTAATGGTATAAATCATAGTCTGTATTTCTCTATTATCAACAATGACAAGATTTTTATCTTCTCCCATAGATACCTCCTATCGTCCCTTAAACTAGTCACAGTTTGTGACTAATTAATTATTGTTTATCTTGAGGTCGCAATCTGTCACCTCAAGTTTATTATTCCTCTTTAGACTCTCTAATAATCGAAACCATATCTCCAAAATCTGCATCAAGTTTTGTTCCTATACGATACAAAACATCCATACTTACAAATTCTCCTCTGCCCATTTTAGATACTGTTGCAGGAGATAATTCACAAGCATTAGCCAAATCTTTTTTGTTCATATTTTTATCTATCAAAATTTTCCACAATCCATTATAACTGACTTTCATATTTTTACTCCTTAATTATAAGTTTATGAAGTTGTTTTATATATTATAATATTTTCATCATCATTTTGTAAGAGGAGAGTTTTGAAAATTTATATTTTTGTACCCAAGAGATTACTTCTTCCTCTTCCGCATTTTCAATGTTTAAGAGTACGTTATGCCTCTTCTTTACTACAACAGGCTTAATTTCATCCATTTTCATACCGCTACAAAACGGCAAAATCTTTGTTCTTATCATGTGCTCTTTTGTTGTCCAAGTATTTAGCCTTATAAAGTTCAAAGTAATCTTCAAAGAGCATATTGAGCGAACCGTTTTCCACATACGGAACATGATTTAATGTGGTTTTTATTTAAGCTGGACGACAGCATTGAAATGAATATACGCCCTGTTATCCTAAATGATGAAGATCCCGAATACACTACCACAGGTATCTATTTCGGCAGTGAAGCTATTCTTAGAATTCGTAATATGCTTGAACAGTGGCAGGAAATGAAAGCGAAATATGAAAATAGCGAAATTACGAAAGGAGCCTTACAAGATTGGAAAGCAAACTATCCTGACAGCCTGAAAAAAGATTATATTCCTTTTGAAGAAAGCAATGTAAAGTTTTATAGAAAAGGCATAACCGCTAAGATTCCACCGGATATAAAATAAGCACAGAAAAAGCACATAGCTGAAAGATTTTTAGGTCTTAAAGTTATGTGCTTTAACAATGTAAATATTGTTTTTGCGCAGATAATCAACTCAATAGGAAACCACATATTTCCACAACAGCAATTCCGTTTATAACAAAATTACATATAAAATGTGCCGTCATTGTAACATATATATTTTTGGTTTTGATGTAGGAAATGCTCAACGGTAAAGCCCATATCATGCATAAGAAAATTCCCCAAATTGTAAATGTATGCTCTAAGGCATATAAAAACATACTAAATAGCGTTGTTAAAATTAAAATTTTCCCATTTTTAAAAGATGTAAGATTTTTTCTATAAAACATTTCTTCTACGATTGGTGGCAATATTATTGTAGAACCTGTAAACAGAATAAGCTTTAACCAGTTATCCGCTTTTAAATTAATCATTCCCGTACTAAGAAATGGAAACATATTTTCTAAAATATTTGTAAATACGAAAGCAAGACAAAAGAATAATATCGTCCACATCACCTGCTTCCAAAAAACACTTCCACCTTTTACAGAAGCTAACCATTCTTTAATTGAAAAATCTTTTCTTAACAAAAAATAAATTGCTAAAACTATATAAAACAAAAAATTGATGTATATATAATATCCTTGAAATAACAAGCATGTTAATACAAACAGTACCTCAGAAATAATTGGAAAGATATTTAATTTAATATATTTATTATCCATACGCTCGTCCCAATTTACAATTCCCACTATTTCCAAATAAATATCCACCGGCATAGCCGGTAGTTTTACTTTTTCGGGCATACCCCTAATACTACCGGCCACGCATCTTTTACTTGCTACCCGTAAACGGGTCTCTCAGATCAAAAATACTTAATTGATCTCTTTCCCTATCTTCTTTTAACTAATTTGAGATATATTTTTTATCGCTTTTGTATTCTTTCCAACCGTGTCCACATAATATCCCTTGCACCACAATTCTCTATTTCGATATGCAAATTTCATATTTGCATATCGTTGTAGTATCACTCAAGAGTTTTTTACACCATTCAATCGTTAAAACCCGCTATTTTCAGTGGATTTGCAATAGTAACATATTTGATACTGTTACTCCCACTCTTCATATAAAGCCTGCTATCTATTATAAAACAAGCATTTACAGGGCTCTCATTTACACCCATTCCATAATTTTGCAGTTTTTATAGGTGTTTTTAGCACAAAATACTTCAAAAATACTTCATGCTTCTAAATTACTATCTATAAAACCGTTTGTGAAACGGATTAGTGTACCAATCATTCTTCTATGATTTTGCCGAGGTCAGCAAAATCGTATTTTACTTAATGTCCACTGTTCTTACAAGCAATCATTACTCAATCAATTACATTTTAAAAATTATGCCACTAGTCTTCTTTTTCTCTATATTTTTCAATAAGGTTCCCTTGTAAGTCTTTCCATTCTACCCATCCATTATTAGATTTCCCAATAACTATCCAACCGGCACTTGACGGATTCATACATACAATATCTTCTTGTAATATATTATCTTTTATTTTTGCATTTCTTCTAATAGATGGTATATAGCCTTTTTTGGTATTACCACAAAAACTTCCTTTTAATACTGTGAATACTCCCTCTTTAACTGTAGCTTTCCCATTTACTTTCCCAAAACCTCTTATATTACGATTTAATATATACTCTCCATCCGGAACAAATCCACTCTCCGTTTTAAGTTTTATCTCTTCTGTAGATTCTTCGAATACTTCTTTTTTACTTTTATCCTTAGGATAAATTTGTTTACCATCTAAAGAAGATAATAAGGATTTTGCGACCTCTATATCTAATGCAAATAATTCAGTGCCGACAATTCTACTTTTACTAAAGATATCATGAATAAGTTTTTCTTTCTCATCATATCCATCCACTTCGATAGCAAACTCCCTTTTTAACCCCGTGATATTGGCATATCCATTACTTTCTAAAAATCTCATTCTATTTTCAAATTGATCATTTCCCGTCTTGCCAATCTTGATAAGACCGGAAACAACTGTAGTCATTAAATATATTATTCCCTTTGCCATATATTTCTCCCATTAGCTAATATTATTCATTTTTACATATTCGCCAATCTGTGCAATCAACGCCTTTAATACTTGTAAACAAATTAAGGCAGTATGTTTATCAGGGGTAAATTTAGAACATAATTGTTGATAAGGATGAATATAGTTTCTAAATTCTCTAACCACATGACTAAATTTCTTTACATCTTCATTGATTATTCTTAGTTCATATGCTGAATTTATAAAATTATTAAGAGTCCAATCATTGAATTTCTTCACTTTTTTGGTGTTATTATCAATAGGAGCAGAATTACTTTTATTAAAGCTATCAGGACATTTCAACGCTACCCCCAATAGAATTCCTTCCATAATACTTCCAATCAAAATAATCGATGAAAGAGAATTTCCTATTGATGTATTGCTTTCAGCTTCTAAAATCCTTATCTTTAAAATTTCAGTAAGCGAATATTCTAATCCAATGCTATCAATTGAGCTATCAAAATTTAATTGTAAAAATTCTTTTTCAGACACTTCTGATGTTTTTTCCTTGTTTTCAATAATTATTTCGTCTAGTTTCTTAAAAGTGATTTTTTCATTTTCTCTTATAACTCTCCACTTATCAAAAACTAAATACTGATTAAAATCTACAATTAGCTCATCTAAGTATGCTACTCTGCCTATGTAGTTATTTACAGCAAATATAGATTTTATACATTTATCTAATTCCGGTGTTCCATTGATTTTTTCCAATTTATAATCTGTGAAAACCCATCTTGATGGAAAGCCTTGACCATAAGAATCATTAAATCCAAGTTCATTAAAAAAACTTACTAACTTTGGTCCTGACTTATAATCATCCGTACCATCTCCATTTATTATATTTCTAAGTTTTTCTAATGTTTTCTTACATAAAATCAAAACTTATCACACCCCCATTCTTTACTTTATACCATTATAGTTTATCTGCATACGGTAATTTTTTTACATAATTTTCGGGAATTTGACAGTTTTGAATTTTATATTTTCTTAAAAAGCTAGTAAATACTAGCTTTTTTGCTGTTTTCATGTCAAATTCAGGGGATTTCGTTTGTAATAATATGTAATATCTGATATAATATTAGTGGAGGTGTGCCTATGTTTATCACTAAATCGAAATCTAAAAACTCGACCTTTTATTATCTTGCCTATTCTAAAAGAACCGGTAAAAAAGTTTCTACCCATATCTTTGAAGCCCTTGGAAGTGCTGATGATATTCGTAAAAAGGTGGGTGACCCTAATCTTGATGTTGATACTTGGACTAAAGCATATGCTAAGCAAAAAACTTTAGAGATGAAAGAAGATAAGGAAAGAATTACTGTTTCTTTTGCGCCTGCTAATCGAATTAATCATAAAACAATTCGTCATGTGCATATTGGTTATTTCTTTATCCAAAAAATATTAAAGGACTGTGGTTTAACTAAGATTAGTGATAAAATCAAAAAAGAAGGACAATTCAAATTTGATTTAAACCAAATTATGCGTTATCTTGTTGCGAGTAGGATTTTAGCACCTGGTTCTAAACTATCCACTTTTGAGTTTTCAAAGCATTTCTTTGAAGCCCCAAATTTCGCTTTACACGATGTATATCGTACTTTAGAAAAAATGTATGAATACAAAGATTTTATTCAAGAAAGTTTATACCAAACAACCCACAATAACTTTAAACGCAATTCATCTATCTTATATTATGATTGTACTAACTACTTTTTTGAAATTGAAGAAGAAAAAGGAATTAGACAATATGGATTATCTAAAGAACATCGACCTAATCCGATTGTGCAAATGGGCTTATTTTTAGATCAGTATGGTTTACCCCTTGCTTTTGATATCTTTCAAGGCAATAAAAACGAACAAGCTTCTCTAAAACCTATCGAACAAAAAATTATTAAAGACTATGGATTAGATAAAGTGATTATCTGTTGTGATGCCGGTTTAAATAGTTGTACTAATAAGAAATTCAATGATATCACTAATCGTGGTTTTATTATGACTTATTCACTTAAAAAGGCAAAACAAGCAATTAAAGATTGGGTATTTGAAGATAGTGGTTGGAAAAGAGATGGTGATGGTAAAGTTTTTCGATTATCAGAAATAAAAGAATTAGAAAATGACTATCATATCTATTATAAAGAAAGATGGATTAAGGAAAATGGTGTTGAAGAAAGAATCATTGTAAGTTATTCGCCGGAATACGCCGGTTATCAAGAACATCTTAGATCCAAACAAATAATCAGAGCAGAAGCAGTCATTTCAAGTAATAAGAAATTAAGAAATCATCAAAAAGCAACAGATTTTAAACGATTAATAGCCATTGACTATACCAATGAAGATGGAGTATCCGCAAAAGAACAACATCTATCCTTAAATAGTGAAAAAATAGCTGAAGAAAGCAAATGGGATGGTTTATACTGTATTAGCACTAATTTAGAAGATAATATCAAGATTATCTTACAAGTACATCGTCAAAGATGGAAGATTGAAGAAAGTTTTAGAATATTAAAAAGTGAATTTAAAGCACGACCGGTATATCTTAGTAGAGAAAGTAGAATATACTCACACTTTTTAACTTGCTTTATGGCATTGTTAGTTGAAAGGATTATTGAAAAAAACTTAGTTCAATACACCACAAAAGAAATTATAACAACCTTAAGAAGTATGCAATTATGTGAGATAGGCAATAAACAATACATTCCTGCTTATACTAGAACAGTAATAACTGATAAATTACACGATGTTTTTAAGTTTAATACTGACTATGAGATTATGAGTTTTAAAAGCTTAAATGAAATTAATAAGAAGACCAAAAGTTAAAATATTATTACATTTTGAATAAAGAAAAAAGATGAAAAAAAGGCTTAAATAGAGCGTTTTTTCATCTTTATCTTTTTAAAACTGTCAAATTTAGGAGTTTATCTGCATACGGTAATTTTTTTACATAATTTTCTATCCATTCCCAATCAGGCATATAACCATCATCAGAATAGGTTTTATTTTCGTCATATGCAAACTTTAATCCGTCCATCTTTATCGGCAGTTTAATCGTAAAATCCTTTCTAAAATGTGAATTCAACTCTCTTCCAAATGCTTGATATTTTACTTTGCATTCATTTCTAATTAAAGTCGTTATAAATAACTTAGAATATATAGATAATGGCTCTTTCTCTTGTAAAATGCCAACATTTTGAGCTGTGTAGAACGGTTCTTTTTGAATAAAACAAGAACCTAAAAAGCTACCACCCAACGCTAATGACATTGTACCTGCTGGAAAAGGATCTTCCCCTTCTATTTCATCAACAAATCCAACTACACCATTCCCATTACTGTCTCTTGAAACATAATTATATTTCGGATTATAGTTTGTTGTAGCAACTGCATCTATACCATTACCCATTCTAGTTTTAAATAGTTTGTGCAAATAAAAATCCTTCCAATTTTCCATAATAATACCGAGACTTTTATCACCACTCGTATTTATAGTTTTCAAACTATCTCTAATAGAGCTTTTACTCTCTCTCTCTGCATTTTCAACATTTCCCATGAATTCATTTATGAAATCAAAGTCAGGAATGTAACCTTCTGACGAAAAAATCTTTTCAGGATCAATAATGTATTCATTGTTTAGCATTTTAGCAGGAAGCTTAATATTAATTTTTTTACTATCTCCAACCCTACATTGCCTACCATAATTCCATTTATAGTTTTCACTGAAATTGATAATAGCAGTAATAAACAATCCTATTTTTCGGTTTAGCTCAAAATTTTTAGGTCTGAATATATTAACATCACTTGTTGCACAGAAATCTTCAGACTGATAAAAAGTAGTACATCCTACTTTTCCAGTAACAATACAATTTCCAGCAAATTCTGGTTCTAAATTTATTCGTTGCTGTATGCCATTATTTTCATTCGATGCAGATATATATGGAGTATCACCAATATCATATTCATCAGAATAGTGATATATACCTGCACTTATTTCAAATAGTTTTTCTAAATTGAAATTTTTCCATTTACTTGTATTCAACATTATTTTCCACCACTCTTAATTAAATATGAATAATAATCACGGATAGTGCGTTCAAAATCATCTACTGTGAGTTTTGTATAATCCGTCTCCATATAAGCTTCAGCCAACCACTCATCTTTCCAAGTAACCTTTTTCATTACAGACAGCCCTGGGACTTCTCTTTTATTTTTATACAAATCCAACCATTCAGCTTCGGTCTTTAACCACAAGCTATTTCCATCTTGGTCTGTTTGTTCTACCCTTCCAAGCCCTTTTCGCTTAATGAATTTATCATCTTTGAAATATCCAAAAAATGTATCTCTATTAGCTCGCTCATGCTTTTGAGACAAGTCAAAAATCATGCAACATGCAATAGCTGAAGCTCCTGGATAGAACATTTCATTAGGTAAAGAGAAAACTGCGTCTAATGTGTAGTTATCCAACATTTTCTTTTTGAATTTTTTAACATCTCCTGTGTTTCCAATTGCTGCCTGCATAGGAAGTAAAACGGCAATTTTGCATGTACTTGGAACATGCCTTGCTACCCATTCAACGAAATGAAATCCTTTAGATGGATCTTCCTTCTTTTTTGAATCCCATGTTTTTGTATAATGAGGATCACAGAATTTTTTGGTCGCATTGTATGGAGGATTCATAAGAACAATATTTATATTCTTATCCTGTATCCATTCTGCCCTATCAAACATAGACGCTTGTACCACATTAGAATTTCCATCTCCGTGTATCAGCATATTTGTAGATGACAAACCAAAAGCTCCATTTTCATATTCTATTCCAAAAATTTGATTTTTCTTTACATTATCACGCTCTGCTTCAGCTTCGCAATCATCCATAACATCCGTCATTGCCCTAACTATAAAAGCTCCACTACCGCAACAAGGATCTAATACTCTTGAATTCTTATTAACTCCTACCGCCTTACTCATAAAGTCACATATATGATCAGGTGTAAATGCTTGATTCTTGTCAGACTTACCAACATATTTATTGAATGTTGTAAAGAATAAATTCAATAAGTCTTGCCCTGCCGTATTTTTATCGTTTATATATGGAACGATATTAGAATCTATAAATTCTAATATATCCTTTATTTCTTCATATGTTAAAGTCGCTATATCTTGGTCATCCAAAACCTTGTTATTCAGAACTGATAACTTACCCGCTTTATTTAGGTCAGTTATATCTCCACTTTTAGACAATAAGCCAGATAAAATACTTTTTATATTGTTTATCACGACTTTTTCAGGCGATAAGCTATTCCCAGTATTTGGGTCAATAGTCGCACTTACATTTTTATAAGTAAGACCGTTTTTCAAAGCTAATAAACAGGTGCCTACAAATTGACTTCTCAGTTTTTCATTGACACCATCAGAATGCAATTTTTCGTTAAGTATCTTAATTGAATCTACAACCTTAATTTTGTCGTTGACTTTACCAAAACAAAGATTTTCATAGTCTTCAAATGTTTTAATGATTGATTCGTCTGATTTTTTATGCTCATCATCTACAATTACTGATTGACCATACCATACCCATACATCATCGCCATCAGTTTCTGCCAATATGGCAACTATCTTTTTATCAGAGTATGCTTTTTCATATCTTACATAATCTTGTAATTGTTTTTGAATTTTCTCTTTTTTCCACTTAGAAAACTTGTTTTTACACTCGACTAATATTGCCAACCTATCGTTTTCAAAACGAATATCTAAAAATTGGTGATTCTTCTGAGTATCGCCCTTTTGATAATCTTTAATATCCTTACCAACTGAAGCAAGTGCTTTAACATAGCTAAATTCTCCAGTTTCGGTATTTCCAATATGATACCGACTACCTATTCTTCGAATAATGTCAAACCTATTCACAACAATAACTCCTATTCCTTAGTAAATTCCAAAATATCATCAACCATGCAGTCTAACGCCAGACAAATTTTTTCTAGTACTTCCACAGTAACATTTCCGTCTCCGTTCAGTTTATTGATAGTGTAATTACTTATCCCTGCAAGCTCTGACAATTCTTTTTTCTTCATATTTTTATCTAAAAGTAAATGCCATAGTTTTTTATATGATACGCTCATTTGACACTCCTTCCATTTTTACATCCATTTCATTATAGTACAAACAAAATAAAAAGCATAGTTTTCACTATGTTTTTTTAGCTATTTTTAAAATTCCAATTCTTTTTGCTTCTTCTTTTTTGTATTCTCTTTTTGTAAATATTTTTCGTTTTCAATCTGCTCCATAACACTTTTCTTCGGCTCATTATCCTTTTTCAGATAATCTCTCATATTGCTTTCAAGCTTTTCAAGGACTTTACATTCAGCCTGTAGCTCATTACATTCCTTTACAAGCTTTGTCTGCTCTTTAAGTATGTTTTTAGAATGTTGGTTCAATCCTTTGAATAGATCGTTACCATTTCCTTTCTTCAAGGCTTTAAGTAATTCACCTTTCAAATGAGGAAATTGCTTTATGAAAACCTCTCCTTCCTCATAGCTTTTTTCGTAGGCTTCGATGTCTTTTTTATTCATCATCATATAAATTTTATCATTCTGATTTTTCTTATAACCTTTGTAATGCTCTCGCTTATTGATGCATACTTGAATAGATTTAACGACTTCCTTAAGCCTTCTCTGTTCAAATCCCAACTTTTCAAAAGTCTTTCTTTTATCAGTATTCCAGTAGGAAATTCGCCTTATTTCTTCTTGCAATTCTGATAATAAATTGAACCCTCTCTCTCATTTCAAGGACTGTTGAAGCTGCTGTTTTAAGATTATGTTTTGTTGCCCAATATTCATATCCTTTACTGGTCTTTGCCTTATCGTTATTTTTAAGGTCTATGATATTGCCAAGTTCTTTCTTTTTATTCAGGATTCGCTCCTTAATTCTTTCCTCAGTGTAATTCACCCCAATAGTCTTTGCTCTGGTAAATCTCTGCTGATTTTTGCTTTTGAAGGCAATGTGTTTTCCAATCTTAATTTCATAACCGCAGCCTTCCATTTTAGATAAAAAGTCCTGTCAGTTGATTGACTGTTTTATAGTTCTATCCATATCAAATTGAAGCCTTGATTTATAGCCACTCCCTTTTTTATCTTCATTCCAATCATGCCAACTTACAAATTTTCTTCGCTTAATCTCGTTGATTTCCCTTTCTGTTTCTTGGTCAAGTACAGATAAATTATGTTCCCTACAAAGTCTGTCGCTCTGATTTCTGATATTCATATTATCAATACAGATTATTATGAAATAAATGAATTCGATTTAACTGAGAATGATTTTTCTATTTCTGACGATGTAGAAAACTTTATAGCAAAATATCTTGACAATTACAATACTATTGTAAATTTATATCCTATCACTTGTATGATATGCACTACATACATTTTGTTTATGCTCTTAAGTTGTTCTGTCCTTCGGTGTTTCCACCTACTATGACTTCTGATGACTTCTCATAGTTTGTTGTTACTACTATTTCGTCTATGAGACCTCACGGGATAAGTTCTAATACTTTCATCGTTTACTTGCAGGATTTACGCTTTGGTTTACGGTTGCCTTTTGGGTCTTTGTTATCTTTGGCTAGCTTGCCCACTTTTTACGCCTCATATCCTGTTTCTGTACGTCAAGCCACAATTTCGCTATTGCTTCTTCTCTCCTTTATATCGCCATACAAAACTTGCAAGTCGCTGTCAGATTCGTTGACAACTACGCTCTTTAAGGAATTTCACCTCAGCTTTAGAACATGCTCGTCATACCAAAGAAATCGGAGACAAATATTTCTAAATATCTCTGGTGTAAAGTACAGTTTTTGGGAATCCCCTTATTTGACTTCTAACTCCTTATGTGGTTTACTCACAACTCTTCACCAACACTATTTAAGAAAGAGCCAAGATTTTTAGGTCTTAAAGTTATGTGCTTTCTTTTATAATATTCGATGATTTAGAGAAACTGGTAGTTATATATGCCTATTCAACCAGTCAATCTTCTTAAAGTCTTTATGGTTATTATTATCGTTTCTATATGAGTCTTTTGATGATGCTTCATAAATACTTAAAAACTGTTTCAGACTCGGTACACGAAACTTTATTTCGTTTAGTTGAATAAGTTCTATATCCGATTCGGCAATACCCGCAAAATCATATAAGGAATCAATTAATCCGTATTCTACGCTAATTCCATTTTTCCGGAATTCATGCTCATGAATGTCCACTAAATCATATCCCAATTCTTTCATAACCGTCATTATTTTATCCCAATTATAAATTCTAACTTCATCGGGAGCTTCCCATCCTCTTGGATCTCCCGAAACATGAATATCAATATCTGATGGTTTCCAATCTTCTTTTGACATAAATTCCAATCCTAAAGAACCCATTAATGTAGGCACGATTCCGATTTTATTTAAATATAAGCAAACGCTCCTAAATTCATCAAATAAAATACTCATTTCTTCTCCTCCAAAATTCCAATTTAGAATTCACTATTTCTACAAAAGCCTCCCTCCAAAACGATGGAAGGCTTTTATAAACTTTTACCTACCTTATTGCCCTTCGGTCAATAAGTATCACTCGTGAAACTTACTAAATTCAACAACTCCTTTTCAGACCTGCTTTTTCAGGTTTTTAGTATCAAAATAGTATCATTCAAGAGTTTTTTGTTTTTGCATATCGCTAAAACCCACTATTTTCAGTGGATTTGCAATAGTAACATATTTGATACTGTTACTCGAACTCGATATATACATTGATTTTGTTTTGTATAAATAACATAAAATCAATGGTTTTATAATTGGATTTAGCCTTATTATCCAATTTATTTCTGTTTATCTGATTTTTTGCAAGCATATTGCAAGCATGAAACTACAACCTATTCTTTAGCATTCATTTTTACCTCTGAAATCAAAATACCATTTTCATTATTTTTTAACATTTCAGAAATCAAATTTTTAGAAAAAGTCACAGTACTATTACCTATATCAGCCTCAAACATATCCGAATATTTTTCTTGCAACAATTTTGAAAGAATACTACTAATGCCACAGTTCAATAACGCAATTTTAGTTTTATCATCTGTTCCGTATTTTATTTTTAAATAAAGTGACTCTTCAATTAGTTCTAAAGAATATAGTACTTCTATATATTTTACTAGTTCATTATCTATAAAATCATATTCTTCTTTCAATCTTACGATAGCTAAATTAACCTTTTCATATTCATCTTTTTCTGTAATGTCAGTCCAATACTCTTTATGTCCACCTCTGGTTTTATCCCCCCATTTACCAACATAAACAATTCTTGATTGCTCTTCTCTAAGCGTATTCCAATATCCAACCACCTCATCTATCATTACTTTCATGGTAAATCCCATTATTCTCCAGTTAATTAGCATTTTATAAAAACTTTGTGCTTCATGTTCTCTCAAACGCTTTAAATTATTGTATTCTCCTTTACTATCATTTATTTTAGAAAAAAATAAATAGTCTATTATATTGAAAACTGTGTCTATAGTCCTCTATCTATTTCGATCTTATTTACTCCAAGTGGTAATACACTTATAAAGCCTTGTTCTTGACTATGATCTAAGCGTTTAATCTTACAATTATGCTTGCTTGCAATAGATGAAATTTGAGAAATAGTCGTATCAAGTTTTTGTACTGTCCTTGCAAAATTCATAAAGACAATCGTTACGATAAACATACGCTCATCCCTTGTCTGGAGATCTTTTAAAAGCATCTTGATATTATCTCCATAGGTAATTAAATCACTTGGCAAGATGTCCATATCATAGCCACTTCTAACTGCCTTTTTATTTTCCTCAATTTTCATCTTATCAATATCTGTATTTTTTCTTTTCACCATTTTAATCGCTTCTGTCTGCTCAACTGCCTTGATATGAAAAGAAATATTGATGTTATCATCTATATCTAAAAATTCTGCAAGCATTCTATCCGATAGCTCACTTGCAAGTATTTGAAGATGACTTACTGCTCCAATATATTTTCCAAATTTAAAATACTTACTCCGTACAAAATTAAAAGAATCTGGTGTAATCACCGTCTTTGTACTTTCTCTTGGTTTTAAGTCTTTATATGAAAAAGAAAAGAGCTTATCTGGATTTAAAATATCGTGTAAGACCTTTAGCCTTTCTGTTCCAGTTAAGCCCTCGGCACGAACTCCCATGCTCTTTAGATTTGACAATATATCTATTTCAAGTCGCTCAAGTTTTGCAGTCGCTTGCTCCAAACTATCCGCTTCTACTCCAAAGGTGATATACTTGGATTTCTTTAAGCCATTATTCCCCTTTGCAAGCTGACTTTTTAACATCTCACGAAACTCTAATCGAATATCATCATATCTCTCTTTTTTCGTTCTTCCTGTTTCTGCTGACTGATGAGCTTTTTTCTTTTGTTTTGTAACTGCTTGATTTCTTCTTCTGCCATTAAGATTTTTTCATCTATATTTTTCATTTTCTTTGTCCTTTCTTCTAAAATCTGAGTAACAAAAAAACAGTAAACCATTTTTGATTTACTGCTTCATAAGTTGCTATATTATTACTTGTATTTAATTGTTTCATTTCGACAAACTGAAAATTTTCTCTAAATTTCTACAATTTAGCAATATACTTCAATTAAATTCCTTCTTGCAACATAACAAACTTTCTATCATAACCAAAAGTAAATTTTCTGGATTTATTTCAAATCCATTGACTGTAATCCTATTATTAAAGTATTCAATTGATTTATCGTGATTAAGAAATTTATTGATACAGAGGTACTGTTCAACCTCATCAAGTACGAAAGCACTCTCCTTCAAAGACAAATCACCAAAACCATTTGCATAATGAACACTTTTCATAATTGGTTTTAGCTTTGTTTTAGGATATTCTTCCTTGAGCATATTTCTTAATAAAATCACAAGACGATTAAATGTTTGACAATTCAAATCCTCTACGCTAATATTTTTAATAATATTTTCATTGCGTAAATGTTCAATTAGTTGAATCAAACATTGTTTTAAATCAGTAACGATATTTTCACTCATTAAAGGCATTTCTCCCTTTCCTCGACTTTCAACTGTGAAATCAAATTCCACACCAAAATTGACTACCAGTATATCATTTCCTTAAACTTATTTATAACTCTATTTATTTAAGATAGAAATCAAAGCAAATTTATCTTTCTAAATATTTAGTAATATTATACCATTTTTAAGCCATTTTTTCTATATCAGCTTTCTGTGGCACTTGGCAGTTACCTATAAAGTTAAAGTACACATCAACTTGTTGTTTTCTATATTTGCCTTTTCTTCCTCCTGTGGCTTCATGGACTACTACTTTTTCTATATACTCATTTATCATTGGTACTGTCAATTCCTCAATATCGGTATACTTTTCTATCATTTTTAGGAATTTATCGGTGTCAACTTTTCTCTGATGGTAGCTTTCTATTTCATTTTCAAAATACTGTATTTGCTTTTCTAAGTCTTGTTGCTCCGTATCATAGATATTAAACAATCTGTCAAAGTGTTTTACAGGTATTTTTCCAAGAGCATGGTCTTCGTATAGCTTTGTAATGAGGGTTGTTAGTTCTTCATTTCTTGATGACAGTTTTTCTAATTTCTCTTTATCTTCTTGATACTTTTCTTCTCGTTTTTCATCGGATAGCTTGTTCATCACTTTTAGAAATTCTTGCTTTTCTTCTTTTGCAAAGTCGGTTATTTCTTTGATTGATTTTAAGAGTATTTCATTCACTGTTTTTACTTTGATATAGTGCATACTGCAAGTGCCTTTTCTGTGTCTGTAATGTTGACATACAAAAGAGTAATCACTATCGTATTTCTTTTCTTTATGTTCTGCCGGCTCTCTGTAGCTTAATTTACCTCCACAATCTGCACAGATTAAAAGTCCTGTAAATGGGTGTGAGGTTGTCCCGTACTTTGGACTTCTTCTTACTGTCTTTCTTAGCCTTTGAGCATTATTCCATGTTTCTTCGTCAATGATAGCTTCATGGGTATTTTGGAAGATAATGAGTTCATCTTCTTTTGCCTTTCTTCGCTTCTTAGTTTTGTAATCAAGGCATATTGTTTTACCAAGTACGGTATGTCCCATGTATTCTCTTTTTTCTAAGATATATCCTACTGTGGTCGGTGTCCAAAAATACGGGTCTTCTATTCCTCTTTTCTTTGAGCTATGATTATTTTCAGGGTAATGTATTTCTGCATAGGCTGACGGTATAAGGACTTTATCTTTGGTTAGTATATCTGCTATCTGTGTTACTCCATATCCCTCTATAACAAGCCTATAAATGCGTTTTACGACCTTTGAACTCTCTTTATCGACAAGTAGCTCCTGTTTATTCTTAGGGTTTCTGTAATAGCCGTATGGAACGCTTGGGGATACTCTTTTACCCTCTTCCATTCTTGCTCTGAAGATAGATTGTATTTTTCTTGAGGTATCTCTCGCATACCATTCGTTCATAATGTTTAGAAATGGGGTAAAATCGCTTTCTGCTTGTTTTTCACTGTCTATTCCGTTATTGATGGCGATAAACCTTACTCCCTTTTCTTTGAAAAGTATTTCGGTGTAAAAGCCTACTTTGAGGTAATCTCTGCCAAACCTACTCATATCTTTTACTATCACAGTAGATACTTTGTTTTCTTCTACTGCTTTTATCATCTTTTGAAATCCCTCTCTATCAAAGGTTGTTCCGCTTACTCCGTCATCGGTATAGTGATAGATATTTACAAAGCCGTTTCTTTTCGCATAACTTTCAAGTAGTTGTTTTTGATTGGTGATGGAATTGCTTTCTCCTTGCATTTCATCATCTCGACTTAAACGCTCATAAAGGGCTGTCTGTCCTATTCTTTTCGTATTTGACATGAGAATTACCTCCTTTCCAAGTTTTTATGATTTTCTCTGTCCCTATGAGGTTAATCCTTTAGGATCTGTAACACAATATGAAGAGTGCATTTGCATTAGGTTCGGCTTTACATAAAATCTCGTTTTTCCTGAACCAGAACCACCTATAACAACTACATTTTTATTTCTTGCATACTTTGGATTTGCCGGTCTTCCATTCATTGTTAATCGCTCAGTTTGAGTAAGCAAGATATTATTTTGGAACTTTTCATCCACATACGGCTGAATATCTTTTGTCGTTCCCCATCTTGCTGATCCATACTCTTTACCTTGCCTAAACTTTTTTGCATTTTTACCTTTGGTATAGACAACAAACTTAATTAAAGCAGCTACTCCCACGCCCATTAAAATATCAGTTGGATGAATACTAGGAATAAAGCTCATGGTGTTAAGCTCTAATATTCCCTGAAAGATTTTGTCTATCACATCGCCACCAGTATATGCTCTTACATGGTGAGAAAAAATATTACCAACATAGAAAAATGCAAGATAGGGAATGTTCTGCTTGAAAAACTTTGCCTTATCTTGCACCTTAAATAAGCCTTTGATGTCCTTTAGTATCTTATCTATCATAGGCTCTGCTCCTTTTGTTTATTCTTGACTTTATCTTTAGAAATAGTATTCTTAGCCATCTCTTTAAATTTCTCTATGTTTTTATGAATTGACTCCTTATTTTTCTCTTTCTTTTCAATATTTGAAAGCACATTTTGAAAAGCTTTATTCATAACCTTTGTATCTTTTGCTTGGAAGAATACAGCATGTGTACCTGTTTCCTTATCTTTCATCACTGAGAATTTAACACCATGTTTATTCAATTCTTTTTTTAGTTCTTTTAATTCACCATCTTTAACATTGATTTCTTCAAGCTGACCTTTCTTAACCATATCTTTGAGTTTTACTTCATTTCCCTCCGCCTTGATAAGTTTATCTAAGCCACCATGTTGTTTGGATCTCTGTTGTAACTTCTTTACTTCTGTTGTAGAGTTATATCTATCAAGTGAGATTTCATATCAAGACTTGGCGATTCGAGAAGGTATAAGCAATCCAAGTATGATTACTAACCGGGTTAATCGCTTTCGCACTGCCGGTCCTGATGCTTTGAAATCTCGCAAGAAAGGTCGAAAGAAAACATTGGATAAATCTAAGATAGATATTAAAGCTCAGGAAGCGGAAGAAAGAATAGTTGATACAAGTGCAGAACATGTTAAAGAATTAGAAGATGAACTGCTTAAGTTAAGAATTGAGAATGCCTTTTTAAAAGAACTGAGGAGGCTGCGTTTAGAGGACGAAACAAAAATGAGAGAACGGCACTCGTCATCAACAGTCTCCGAGGAGAATTCAAACTAAAAGACCTTCTCTCTTGTACAGGTATGCCTAAAGCAACATATATGTACCGGCAGAAAAGATTCGATAGGGAAAACCCTGACAAAGAAATCGAGGAGAAGATTCTTGAAATCAGAGAGACTCACAAGGATTATGGTTATCG
Source organism: Bulleidia sp. zg-1006 (assembly GCF_016812035.1). Lineage (NCBI taxonomy): Bacteria > Bacillati > Bacillota > Erysipelotrichia > Erysipelotrichales > Erysipelotrichaceae > Bulleidia > Bulleidia sp. zg-1006. Next base: position 1,313,012 of record NZ_CP069178.1, read on the forward strand.
TCGAGTGGTTGGAGAATTAAGAAATCAAGGCTACTGTGTAAACAAAAAGAAAGTACAACGTATAATGCAGAAGCTTGGTTTACAGGTTACTTCTTTCACTCGAAAAAGCCGTAAATACAGTTCGTACAAAGGTAAAGTTGGAACAGTTGCTCCTAATCGCATAAGGAGACGATTTAACACGCATATCCCTCATCAGAAGATTACAACAGATACTACGGAGTTTAAGTATTATGAAATTAATGCTAAAGGTCACATGACAATGTACAAGCTTTATCTGGATCCATTTATGGATATGTGTAATGGTGAAATTATAAGCTATGGAATTGACAAGCATCCTTCAACAAAAAATGTTATGGAGGCATTGGAACAGGCTATTGCAATAACATCCGATTGCAAATATAGAAGAACTTTCCATTCGGATCAAGGCCGGGCTTACCAAATGAAAGCATACTCTCATCGTCTCAAGGAAGAAAGAATCTTCCAAAGCATGTCTCGTAAGGGAAACTGTCATGATAACTCTGTTATGGAGAACTTCTTTGGATTACTTAAACAAGAAATCTATTATGGTGTTATTTACTATAGCTATGATGAGCTAAAGTCAGAAATCGAACGATACATAAAGTATTACAATGAACAAAGAATTAAAGAAAAACTAGGATGGCTAAGTCCGGTGCAATACAGGCTTAGACTCTTGGCTACATAAAAATAGCGGAGCAGCCATACAAACTGCTACGCTAAAAAAGTCTAACTTTTGGGGGTCACATCATATTCCATCGTCTTATATCTCTTATATTTCCTTTAATGTATCTTTCGCTACTTCAAGGTATGCTGTAATCCACAGTGCAATTTTAGGTAGTCCATAAGGACTGATTAAGAAAGCTAGTAGTAATGCTACCATTCCAGTTACCATATCATTTTGTATAAAGCATGCTACTGCTCCGATAAACACTAGAAAAGATATTATACCTAAAATCATTCCACTAACTTTTATAATAAATTTTAGAAAAGCAATTAGTATCGACAAGAGCAATATTATTGGAAATAAGATAATTTTCAATGCCCATCTCATAACATACCTCTCTATTTCTTTGACTTATATTCTAAGCTCTTAATACCTGTATTGTTCAACTTTTCAATTGACATCAGCTGAGTTCTGGCAAGCTTTCTTAGTTCTATCATTCTTTCTTTTTGTTCCATACCTTTACCGATAAGAACCGCATTATAGCTTTCCATATTTGCAAGTACAAGTAACTCATTAAGACTTGCATAGTCTCTCATATTACCCTTTAAGTCAGGATTTTCTTCACGCCACTGTTTTGCTCTTTTGTTAAATAAGGCAACATTGAGCATATCGGCTTCACTTGCATACTTATAAGATAACTGTTCTTTGGTAAGATCCTTTAAGAGATATTCTTTGATTGCATCCGTATGAATTTTATAATTAAGCTTTGAAATCTCCCTATTCAGATTCCATCCCAGTGACATCCTTGAATTTTCATCTGACTTAAGTCTCTTATAGTCTTGAATAATATACAACTTAAATTCTGGTGAAATCCATGAAGCGAATTCCATTGCTATATCATAATGTGCATATGTTCCACCATATCTTCCAGACTTTGAAATTATGCCAATAGCATTTGTAGAATCAATCCATTTTTGTGGTGTCATTGTAAATCTATTAAGTCCTGCCTCATTTCTAAACGTGTCGAATTGCACACGGTTAAAATTTTCATTGTTCAGAACTTCCCATAGTCCGATAAATTCCAACGTATTTCTGTTTCTCATCCAGTTCTGAATAACAAACCTCGGATCATCAGTATTTTTATACTTAGCTATATCTGTTAGACTTATATAGTCGTTTTTAAAGTCTTCAGTATAAATTTGAATAGCAAAACCTTTTGCTTCAATCGTGTCTTTTTTTGCCTTAGACATGTGAGTTCCTCCTTTATGCTGATGTACTGTTTACAACATTTATTTTCGTAATAACTGCTCTAAACAGCACACCAACTATTCATTTTTTTGATTTTAAACTTTGGTAGAAGCTCTAAAACCCTTGTATTTACTTGACTATTTGCCTGTGTCATTATTATGACACGAAACCCTCTACAAGGATCTAATATAAACATCTTTGTTGCAGGAATATTTACTCCTTCAAGTAATGTAGAATTAGCAATAAGCATTTTTATTTCTGGTATATCAACATATAAGTCCTCTATAAAATACCTTATTGGCTCTGGTATTGAACCATGATGATAAATAACCCCTTTTTCAATATAATCAGCTAATTTATAATCCTCATGTACGTATTCCCTCAAATCACTAGCAGCTTTATTAAGTCTAAGTATCTGTCTTTCAGGGAGTTTAGAAAATAGTTTAAATGCAAAATTTTCAAGCTTCTTAGGACTGTTTAAATATATTATATTTTTGTTATCACAATTTGTAATAACAACATCTGCGTCGTCTCCTAATTCATTGACCTGTAAATCAATCAGCTTGTCCTTTATCGTAGAATATTGATCTAATAAAACTTTCTTATTGTTCTCTAAATCGTAAAAATAAAACATTTCTGACTTGACATTTTCTACAACACTATACCATTCAGCAACATTAGAAATATGTTTAATTTTAAAACTTTCTTTAGATTTTAAAAATGGGGTCAAATATTTACACACAAGATTATCATTTCTTTTTTTACAAATAATAATAACTGAAGCTAAAATCACACCACGTGTTCTCTCATTTGAAAATTCATCTAATATATTATGCGCTTCATCAATAACTAATAAATCAAATTTCAAATTGGGGTTGTTCTGTAGCAATCTCAACAGTCTTTCTTGAGTTAACACAGCAATTATTTCATAATCTTTATCACTATACATTTCTGGATATGTTATTATTTTCCTATATCCAAATTTATTTATAATCCTTTTCTTTGTTTGCGCCAAAAGAGATTTTGTAGGAGAAATGATACATATTTTTTTAAATTTAGTGTGGTCAATAAATGATAATATCAATTCCGTTTTCCCATACGATGTTGGAGCTACAATAATCTGCGATTTTAATTTTGATTCTGTAGCTTCCTTAAATAATTCAAACTGTCCTATTGTTTGATACGAATTATTCCATTTAAATTCATCACTCTCTATACTATTTATTTCAGTATAGATATTCCCATATCTCTCTGAATAATTTAGATTGTTTTCTATAAATTTTGATATGGGAATAAGCCCTTTATTCAAACTTAATTCGTATAGTGGTTTATAATCATCCGTTATTTTGCTATACAATAAAAATAATCTGTATCCTAATCTTTGTATATTTTTATTATCCAATCCAGTCAAAAAAATCCCTATAGATAATATTTTTTCTAGTTCTTCATCAGATAACTCTATACCTATCTGTAACTTTTTATATAGTTCTGGAAATTCAGTGTCATAAAGCTTTCTCAATGTTAATTTATCCACTTCAAACCTCCTATACTAATGTCACTAAAAAATCTATTATCGCTTGATATGTTTCTTTTTGTATTGCAATTAATTTCAATTTTGAAAATTTTTTAGAGCTTAATATTGATTTATGCAGTTTTCTTAGTTCTATTGAATCTATTGTAGAATCAAATATGCAAAACACAGTACCACCTAAAATAACATTTTTATCGTTGCTTAAACATGAGTTGCTATTTTTATTAAGTATATTAACTATAGTATTTTTTTCACTAGTATCATCCAATGCACTCCTAACGCTATTCACTGCATTTAACCATAATTGTGAATTGTGCATATTCAAGCGTGTATCTAAATCTCTTTTAGCAGTATTGATTCTTTCACATACCTTTTCAGTAGAAGTTTTTAGTTTACCTAATTCTCCCGCTTTTGATTCTATAATCCATAAATCTTTATTAGGATCAACAGCAATAATATCAAAACCCTTTTTTACATTTCTTTCTTCTAAATTAAAAAATGGTGAAACTATTTTAATATCAGTAAATTCTCTAATCAACACATTTAGCAATAACTCACCTATCACTCCTACTTTTCTATTTATATTACTTGGAATTCTATGATTTACCAATTCTTTTACAGTTTCATCAAATGAATGATAATTGAGTCCTGAAACAAGAGCATATTCTCCATGACAGATTTCAATCAATTGTTCTTTTATTTTATCCTTTAATTCATCACTTAGACTATGAATTTCTAATATAATACTTTCTCCAATTTTTCTTTCAACTACATCATTCATTATATTTTTCCTTTATTATTATAATTAAGCCTTATACTCTCCCGTAGCCTCTTTTATCATCCCATCATGCCAATCTACATTCTCTAAGGGCATTTCATGGTACTTATCAAATACTTATACTTAACTTTATTTTCAATAATCTTCATACCTGTAATCGTCTCTTCATCCTTACTATATAGAATTATCTTTCTATAGCTAAAATCTAAAATCACATTTTTATCTCACCACAATCCAATTTCCATCTCGCTTTGATCCTATTCTTTCTATCATCTTCTTTTCTTGCAAAGATTTAAACGTTCTTTCTATAGTCCTTTTTGTTACACCAATTATTTCTGCAAGCTCAACTGATGTTACACTTGGATTTTCTATCAACAGTTCTATCACTTTCTTCTCAGTCTTGTTTAAAGCGACATCCAAACCGACATTCAAACCGACATTTTTATTTTCTATTTGGTCAATTACTTCTTTTTCAAAAGGAATCGTGCATCTAATATAGTTGCTTTCAATCTGAAAAACATCTCTCCCATATTTTTCTACAATCGTTGGAATGCCATGCCCCGTATGTTCAGTAAGCCCCATATTTAAAAATATTCTCATCAATGTTGCATTTCTGGGTTTACTTATTCCGTCAAAGAATTGTTCCTTTGTCATTCTGCTAGGAAGTCCACCATGTGAAAGTATCTCCAGTCTGTTATGAAACATTGAAATCAGAGGCTCTGTAATTGTCCAGTCGTTATGAACTAAAGCGTTTAAAATTGCCTCATTAACACAATCAAAATCAAATAAATATGTGTCTTTTCTTGGTCTAACTGTCGTATCAGAAATACATATATTTTCAGCTTGCAATCTGTTTTTTATTTTTCCATATGTAGTTAAAATACATCCATAACCATAATCACTTCGTTCAGAAATTGAAGCTTTATTTTCTCCTTGAAATTTCACAAAAATGAACGGAATATTATTTTTATCCGATAGTAATTCTGCCAGCAAATTATATTCTCCCGCTTCATTCCTTAAATTCAAATTTGTTTCAAAGGATTTATCTTCTAAATGGTAATTTTTTTCAGAATAATATATTTTAAGTTCTCTAAATGATAGATTGGATGAATTCGCTCTTTTTTTTAGCATGTATTCATTATCTATAAACTTTTTCTCATATCTAATTTTTATCTGTTCCGGTGTCATTTCTTTGCAGGTTGTTCCTATTCTCATTGTGCATCCAGCAGAAGAAAACCCATATTTCTTTTGACAATAAATATGATTACGCCCTTTATTTATATGAATCACTATAAGAGTTTTTCCTTCATCAAATTTAAGTTCCGAGCTGATTTCATCATCAAGAACAGTTTCAAGATAATCAATTGTGCTGTTAAATGACTTAATAATATTCATTTTTGGTTTTCCTCCTTTCTTTCGGTTTATTTTAGTATAGAGGAAGATTTCTTTTACTACCCTACAGTATTCGTACAAATTTTAAGGGATATGTCCCCACGAATATAAATTTATAAATCACTATTTTCCACAAAAGCCTCCCACCAAAAAGATGGAAGGCTTTCTAAACAATTCACCTAAATTCAACAACTCCCTTTTGAACCTACTCTTGGGACTTTTTAGTATCAAAATAGTATCACTAAGACAGTTTTTACGCTTTTAAATCGCTAAAATCCTGCTTTTTCAACGGTTCTATAGCAGAAACATGTTTGTTACTATCACTCCCACTCTATTGTCCCCGGAGGTTTAGATGTAATATCTAAGGCCACTCGATTTACATGCTTCACTTCGTTCACAATACGTGTTGAAATACGATCAAGAACATCATAAGGAATACGCGCCCAATCCGCTGTCATACCATCAATCGAAGTTACAGCGCGAATAACAACCGTATAATCATACGTCCTCTGATCCCCCATGACACCAACCGATCGAATATTTGGCAAACAAGTAAAATACTGCCAAATATCTCTTTGTAGACCAGCCTTTTGAATCTCTTCCCGAAGAATCAAATCCGAATCACGCACAATTTCCAACTTCTCTTCACTAATTTCGCCCAGCACACGAATTCCCAAGCCGGGTCCTGGAAACGGTTGTCTCCACACCATTTCCTCCGGTAAACCAAGTTCTGTTCCCAAAGCACGCACCTCATCCTTGAATAATTTATTCAAGGGTTCAATCAATTGGAAATTCAAATCTTCTGGCAAACCACCCACATTATGATGTGACTTAATCGTTTGTGCCGTCTTTGTGCCTGACTCAATCACATCCGTATACAAAGTCCCTTGTGCCAACCAATGAATATCCACACCCTTTAGTAACTTTTGTACCTCATCTTGAAATGTATACACAAACTCATTGCCAATAATCTTACGCTTTTGTTCTGGATCCGATACACCTTTTAACTTATTCATGAAACGCTTAGAAGCATCCACCTTTGTCAGATGAATACTCATATTCTTTACGAAGGTTTCCATGACTGAGTCCGCCTCTTTCTTACGTAATAAGCCATGATCAATAAACATACAATAAAGCTGATCACCGATCGCCTTATGCAATAAAGCTGCCACAACCGAAGAATCCACACCACCAGACAAAGCCAATAACACCTTATCTTTGCCAACTTTAGCACGAATTTCATCTATCTGTTGTACAATAAAGTTCTTCATCGACCAATTCGCTTTCACTTCACATACACCAAACACAAAGTTTTTCAGTATATCCAAGCCATATTCACTATGACGAACTTCAGGATGAAATTGAAGTGTATAAATCATTCTTTCTTCATTCATTGAAGCAACTGATGGGCAAGTGGTACTTTGTCCCATACCCACAAAACCATCAGCCAATTTAACTACCTGGTCACCATGGCTCATCCAAACTGTTTGTTTTTCAGGCAAACCCTTTAATAAAGCATTATTTGTATCAAAGATAACCTCTGTTCGACCATACTCCTTTTTATCAGAACCTTTTACTTCCCCACCTAACATTTGGTGTATCATCTGCATTCCATAACAAATTCCCAAAATAGGAAGACCAGATGTAAAAATAGCTGGATCACACTTCAAAGAACCATCTTCATACACCGAATTAGGACCACCCGAGAAAATAATCCCTTTCACATCTTCCATTGCTAAAATATCGCTTAATCGCATGTCTCCTGGGTGCAATTCTGAATACACCCCAAATTCACGAACACGACGGGAAATCAACTGATTGTACTGACTGCCAAAATCCAAAACAATAATCTTATCTGCCATCCTATTTTCCTCTTTAATAGAACTAATATAACAAAAAAAAGAAGGTTCTTCACCCTCTTTTCAATGAATTTCTATTCCGCTGGAATAACCGAACCATCTGACCACTTCGACTTGATAAAATCCTTCATTTCTTTTGATTGTAAAACCTCTACTAAAGCCTTAATCTTCTTATCGTTTTCATGACCTTCTTGACAAGCAATGATATTCACATAAGGATTCTTCGCATCGGCTTTTTCTAAAATTAAAGCATCTTTGCTGGGATTTAAACCGGAAGAAATTGCATAATTACCATTGATAGCCACTAAATCTCCTTCACCATTCGCATAAGTAGTTGCTAATAATTCCGGTTTTACTTCTTTAAACTTCAAATGCTTCGGATTGCTTGTATCATTCTTAATATCCGCAATTGTTGTTGTTAGAACATTCGCATTTTCTGGCAATTTCACTAAACCGGCACTGTTTAAAATCGCTAAAATACGACCATTGTCGGCTACGGAATTCGATACAATCACCGTTGCACCATCCTTCACATCACTGACCTTCTTAATTGTCTTCGAATAAAGACCAAATGGTTCGATATGCACCCCACCAACATTTGCAATCTTATAGCCATTCGTTTTCTTTTCATTATCAAAGAAAGGAACGTGTTGGAAGAAATTCGCATCCGCATTACTACTAGACACCGCTTCATTGGGAATGTAATAATCATCGGTAATTGAAACATCTAATTCAATTCCATATTTCTCTTTTAAAATCGCTTTCGCCTTTTCTAAAATCTCACCATGTGGATTCGCAGTAGCGATTACTTTTAGTTTTTCATTTTTTTCCGTGGTTTTCTTTGCGTTGTTACCACAAGCCACTAAGCCCAATGCTAATACAGAAATAGCAGCTGCTTTAATAAACTTTTTCAAAATCATTCTCTCCTTTATCGTTTATCAATACGTTTTACAATAAAATCACCCAGCCATTGTATCGCAAGGACAATCACAATAATAATAGCTGTTGATGTGTATAAGACAGGTCCATTTCTTCTTGCAAATCCATATAAGTACGCAAGGCTTCCAAGACCCCCTGCTCCAATTGCCCCCGCCATGGCAGTATAAGAAATTAAAGAAATACCGGTAACGGTTATTCCTGAAACAATGGCTGGTAAGGATTCTGGCAGTAAAACTTTTGTGATAATTTGCCAGTTGGTTGCTCCCATAGCTTTACTTGCTTCAATTGTTCCCTTATCCACTTCTTGAAAGGCAATGACGCACATTCGAGCAAAGAAGGGTGCTGAAGCTAATATCAAAGATGGAAGAGCCGCCTTAGCTCCTAGCATACTACCCACCAATAGCTTCGTTAATGGAATGACCAATATCAATAAGATAATAAATGGGATTGCACGAAGAATATTCACAATTGCATCGACGAATCGGTTCATCATCCGATTTGGAAAGAGTCCATCGCTTTGCGTACAGTAAAGAAGTATTCCAATCACTAAACCTAAAATAACTGCCATGGTTAACGAGAAAAAGGTCATATATAATGTTTCCCTAACAGCCGTTTGAAGCTGTTCTATATTCACCGTTGTTGTCATCATGATAGCACCTCCACTCCCACATTGCTTTCCACCAATGTTTTCACAAATTTTTCGTAGTCTTCTTTATTTCCCTTACTCAGATGAATATAAGTAACACCCATCGGTCCACTAGCGGATTGAGAAATATTCGATTCTACGATAGAAACATCAAATAGGACTTTTCTAGCCGCATGAATAATAATTGGCTGATCCGCATTATTACCGGTGAAAGATACTCGTAATAATTGCCCATCTGGATAACGACTTTTTAAGCTTTTTGCTAAATCTTCAATCGATTGGTCAGCTTCAATATTCTGAACAAACTTTCGTGTGACTGCGTGTTTCGGACGAGAAAATAAATCTTCTACCAAACCCAGTTCCACAATTTTACCTTCTTCCATTACAGCCATTCTGTGACAAACCTTTTGGACTACTTCCATTTGATGAGTGATCATCGCAATCGTTAAATGAAGCTTTTGATTAATTTCTCTTAGTAAAGATAAAATCTGTTCTGTTGTTTCGGGATCCAAAGCGGAAGTGGCTTCATCACAAAGAAGAATTTTAGGTCGATTGGCTAAGGCTCTGGCGATACCTACCCTCTGTTTCTGACCACCGGATAATTCACTTGGATAAAAATTTTCCCGACCACTTAGACCAACAAGTTCAATCAGTTCTTTCACTTTTTTCTTTCTTTCTTCTTTATCCATACCGGCCAGTTCTAAGGGAAGTTCAATATTCTTTTGTACTGTTCTGCTCCAAAGAAGATTAAAGTGCTGAAAAATCATACCAATGCTTTGACGTTGTTTGTTTAAATCTTTTTTATTTAGTTCGCCAATATTCACACCATCAATCCAAATTTCACCAGAAGTTTGTTTCTCAAGCTGATTGATTAAACGAACTAGTGTACTTTTACCAGCTCCTGAATAGCCAATGATACCAAATATTTCTCCCTCTTGAATGTTTAAAGTAACATCTTCAACAGCGTGGATACTATCGGATTTAGTTGCAAATGTTTTACTGACATTTTTAATTTCAATCATTTCTATCTTTCCTTTCTATCCATACAAAAAATCCCGCCCTAACAATAAGGACGAGATGTACCATCACGTGTTACCACCTTAATTCGTATATATCTCACAATATATACCTCATAGAGTACCAACATACCCCTTGTCTATAACGGGACATCCCGTTGATGCCTAACTATCGGCAACAAAGCTCCAAGACCATATTCACTAGACATTCCTTGTTCCCTTTTCAGCTGCCGGGACTCTCTAAGACAATTAGCTTCCAGCTACTCTTCTCTTCATCGCTGTATATGTAGAATTGTACTGGTTAATTTTCTTTTGTCAAATCTTTTTTTCCAATTAACGAACAATTTTCCCCGGCCAAGTTCCAATTCCACCCATTTCATAAACTTTTGTATAACCTAAAGCAGCTAACTTTTTCGCAGCTTGACGGCTTCTATTTCCACTTCGACAATATACAAAAATGGTTTGATCCTTTCGACTTAATTCCTTTGGTGCTTCATTTTGGATGCTTTCATTTGGAATTAAAACCGCTCCTTCAATATGACCTTCTTTAAATTCATCTTCTCGACGTACATCAACGATTTGGTAATCTTTCAAAGTCTTCATCATTTCAATTGCTTTTTCTTGTGAAATGGATGTATAACCGGTATGGTTATTATTATTTATGGTTGTGGCACAACCACTTAGAAACACACCAAACAATAATACAAAAATAAACCATTTTTTCATTCTATAATCACCTCTGACACCACTATACCAAAGAATTAAAAAAGCATCCTCTCCGATGCTTAATGAATAAATCCAATCAAACTAAAGACAAGCACAATCACACCCAAAATAATGCGATAGATACCAAAGATGGTAAAGTCATGCTTGCGAATGTATTTTAATAAATGTTGAATCGCAACAATTGAAACTAAAAAGCTAACAACAACACCAATCAACAAGACAAATATTGCACTCCAGCTAAAAGCAATTTTCGCTTTAACCATCTTTAATAAAGAAGCTCCAAACATCGCCGGAATAGCCATAAAGAAACTAAATTCCGTAGCTGTCTTACGGTCAAAGCCCATCCATGTTGCCCCAAAGATGGTTGCCCCAGAACGACTGGTACCGGGTACAACCGCCAGTAATTGGAATAAACCCACCGAAAGGGCATCTTTGGGCATAATATAACCAATACGGTCAATCATCACATCATGTTCACGATGTTCCATCCAGATAAAGAGAATACCATATATAACTAATGTAGCCGCAATCACATAGGAACTACTCAACACCGTATCAACCAAATGATCAATCACAATCCCAAGCACCAATGGAATAGAAGCAATCATAACTAATAACCATAAGCGTTGCGTTCTCTTTTTCTTTTCTGGACTCGCCTTTTTTGGATAGGTTAATTTTTTCCAATACAACAAAATAACCGCTAAGATACTGCCAAATTGAATGACCACTTTGAATAAATTCCAAAAAGCTATATTCATAGCTGGATCTGCGTAAACATTTAATGGTAAGAAATTTTCCATTAAAATTAAATGACCAGTTGAACTAATAGGTAACCATTCCGTAATACCCTGCATAATTCCATATAAAACAGCTTTAAAAACATTCCAAATAAAAGCCATACCACTCACCTCAATATCTTATGTATTTTATCATTATCATATGTGCATTGCAATTTTGAGAATTGTGTATAATGATAGTCAAAAGGAGAAATGAAAATGATTGTTATTGAAATGGATAATGGTGGTCTAATTAAAATTGAATTAGATTCAAAGGCTGCTCCTAAGACAGTAGAAAACTTTGAAAACCTAGTTAAGAAAGGTTTCTATGATGGTTTAGGCTTTCATCGCATTATCCCCGGTTTTATGATTCAAGGTGGCGATCCGCTTGGTAATGGTATGGGTGGTTCTGATGAGAATATTATTGGTGAATTTACCAGCAATGGTATTCAAAATCCATTGGCTCATAAGCGTGGGGTTATCTCCATGGCTCGTGCGCAAAATCCAAACTCTGCTAGTTCACAATTCTTTATCATGCACGCTGATGCTCCATACCTAGATGGAAATTACGCCGCTTTTGGTAAGGTGGCGGATGGTATGGACGTTGTGGATGAAATTGCAATGACACCAACCGGTTTCCAAGATAAACCAACACATCCCGTTATCATGAAACGTGTTTATATTGAAAACTAAAGGCTTCTGCCTTTTTTAAATATTCATTTTTTCGCGAATTGGTTTTAAAGCATGATAGACAAAAGGAATGATAATACCGGCCACTACCATTTCTAATAGTCCATTACTAACAAGAACAGATACGATTACAGCGCCAACACTAACACCCACAACACTCGCAAAAGCAGTACCGAAGAATAACCAAATTAAACTCATAACACTGATGCTGTGCATAAAGGTGCAAATAATAGATAAAACCATCATCCAAGGCAATTCAGGAAAACGCTCTTTTCCTAAATCATTTAAGAAGCCAGCTAACCAACCCAAGAAAATTCTTGGTCCAAAACAAATTAGTAAACTATAAAAATTACCTTGAATCTGACCTATGGAATAAAATGGTGTGAAACAAAAGCTTGTTAAGTTTGGCGCAAAAGTAGCTCTTAGAAAACTGGCTAAACCAAACACGAAACCAATGGTTGCTCCTTCTTTCTTACCCATAAATACGCCCGCTAAAATAACAGGTAAGTGCATTAAAGTGATGGAAATAACTCCTACATTTAAATAACCAAGTGGAGTTAAAGCCAATAATAATTCAATGGCTACAAAAAAAGTCAATACAATAAAACGTAATGTTTCTGATTTTGTTTGCATATAAACTCCTTATTCCCTAAAACTATACATACTTTAGCATATATTCATTCTGCCAACAAAAAAACTCCCGAAGGAGTTCTACTAAACTTATTTGTTGTTTACTAAGTCTTTCAAAGTCTTAGATGCCTTGAACTTAGGAGCCTTAGAAGCTTTAATCTTAATCTTTTCACCAGTAGCTGGGTTTAAGCCTTCACGAGCCGCTTTCTTAACAACAACAAACTTACCAAAACCGTTGATAGAAACTTCTTCACCTTTCTTGATAGCTGTTGTGATTTGATCAAATACAAAATTGACTAATTCGTTTGCGTCTTTCTTAGATACTTCATATTCAGCTGCAATTCCTTCAGCTAAAGTTTTCTTGGTTACTTGTTCTGCCATAATTTATTGGCCTCCTTAATCTACGTCCATTTTACCCAACTTTTTGTACCAATTTCAATAGATATAGCCTATTTTTTATCCCTTATCTACTTTTTAATGTATGTTTTTTGTAAAAATGAATGGCTTTTATTTAGAATCATGGCTTGTTGAAGGAAGAAAATCAAGTATTATAGCTCTTTATTTAATATTATTTTCTTAATAATTCTTTCATTTTTTGTCAAACACTATATCGACTTTTAAGACTTCGGCACTAGTTAATTATATATAGTAGTGAAATCAGTTTTTCAAACTGTGAAAGAAACCTCAATTTTAAACAAACTAAGTTATTTCAAACAAGAACTTTAAGTATTAAAAAACATAGTTTTTGCACTATGTTTACTTAGCTTTTGCTTTAGCCAAAGCAGCTTTAACAGCTTCCTTAATCGCATTTGAAGTGATTGTGGCACCGGAAGCACCATCCACTTCAGTTGAATTCTTCTTAACAATAGCTTCTGGAATATCCTTGATAGCCGCATCAGAAAGACCGGCTGTTTCCTTATGTTCCTTCAACTCAACCTTTGTAATAGCTGTGTCAGATACCGTTACTGAAACAACCACATTGCCATTACGACCAACTGCCTTACCTTCATAAGTACCAGCCTTGTAAACAGCCTTTTTAGAGCTACATCCTGCCAATAAAACAAGCGATGCCGCCACAACCATCAATTTATTCAATTTCATGAGTTTAAACCTCCCTTTACTATTTTTCATTATAAAGTATTTTTTATCTTAAGCAAAGCTTCTATTTAAGCCATTTTTCCCCGTTTGATAATCAATCCAAACACCTTTTTGTATATTGAAACAGAACGCACAAAAATGAATGCCCATGCCACCATCTTCAATCGAACGAGCCTCCATTAAAACACCCCTTGCCACCAATTCATTTCCCTCATATAAAGGGCGTACTCGATACAACACATGATGACCCGTTTTACGAATGTATGCTGCCACCTTATTCTCATATGGCAACATCCCTTCCACATTTAACTGCCTTGTACCCGTAATCAAATTCAACTCATTCGCATTTTGCCCACTTAATTCATAAGCAATCAAATGACAACGATTATACAAATACTTACCATCAATAAAATCATATTTAGAAATTCGCCAACCACTTGGCTTCACCATACCAATAGACTCCCTTTCCGCTTTTGGTAACGTTTCAGGTCCTAATAGCGCATAGCCCATTCTCGCTCTACCGAGTACATCCAAAGGCTGATAGACTTCAAAGGTTTTTTGCCGTAAATCTGCCTTTGAAAAATAAGGAATATTATGGTTTACCTCCACCACAGCTTTTCCCTCATATTTTGGTATTGAAATGATTGGTGCTGTTTCCACCGTTTCAATTTTTCCGGGCCAATATTGTGACACTAAAAAAGAAGTGAATAATACTGTCACTAAAAAACACTGCCGAAATTCCCGTTTCCATTTTCTTTTCCTTGGTTGCAAAATGATTTTCATCAACGCTACCAATAAGAAAAAACTGGAAATTGATAGACAAATGAAAGTTCCAATAAGAATTAAATCCACTTCTTTCCACATAGCTCTATTCTATCATTACCAATTTATCAGCCAAACCACAAAAAAGTGGATTTTACAATTCACCCACTAACTCACGCATATAAGCCGCAAAATCTTTCGCTATCTTTTTTCCTACCTCATTAACTTCTTCATCCGATAAAGGTTGGTCTAAAATACCGGCTGCCATATTCGTACAAACCGAGAAACTCAATACCTTTAAACCACAATGCCCGGCAGTTAATGTTTCCGTTACTGTAGACATACCAACCGTATCCCCACCTAAAATACGAATGGCTCTAATTTCTGCCGGCGTCTCAAAATGAGGTCCTTGCATAAAGAAATAATTTCCTTCATGGAAAGTCAAATTTGAATGGCTCGCCACTTCCTTCGCTTTCTCTCTCAATTCAGGTGTATACAATTTTGAAACATCATAGAAACGAGGTCCAAACTCCTCTTCATTCAAGCCCTTCATCGGACTTTCAATACCAAAGAACAAATGATCCTTAATCATCATCACATCCCCCGGTTTATAGTCCAAGTTCACTGCCCCTGCCGCATTAGTCGTAATCAGAGTATGAATTCCCAATAGCTTCAATAGACGCACGGGAATAACTAATTCAGGAAAAGAAAAACCTTCATAAGAATGAAAACGCCCGGCCATACAGACCACTTTTTTGCCGTTTAATAGCCCAAAAATCAACTCTCCCTTATGCGCCGGATTGGTTGTTTGTAAAAAACCGGGAATATCCTTATACGAAATTGTGACTGTATTTTCTAATTGTGTTACCAAAGTTGCTAAACCGGAGCCTAAAATCAAAGCCATCTCCGGCACCATATCGGTTTTGGAATGGATGAAATCCAAGGCCTCTTGGAAATACGCTTTATTGTAAGACATTCTGCCCTCCTAATTGACTAGCTATCTCTAAAACAAGTTCAGCACATTCTTTCGCTGCTTGCTCTTCAAATTGTTCATAGATGATTGAACCCTGTGCATCCGCTTGATCTGAAATGGCTCTAACAATCACAAATGGAACTTTATTTAAGTAACAAGTTTGGGCAATCGAAGCCCCTTCCATTTCTGCACATAATGGTTCAAAACGTTCCCATAAAGATTTTTTTACCTCATTTTCGCAAATGAATTGATCCCCCGAAACAATTGGTCCAAGGCGTAAACTCTTAACCTTTTGTACCAAATGAATGAGTGCTCTATCCGCTTCAAACCATAAGGGAAGTTGGGGAAGCTGACCTTGTTTATAACCAAAGTTTGTTACATTCACATCATGATGAGCTACTTTTGAACTGACAACCATGTCGCCCACCTTTAAGTCAGGATGAATACCACCGGCAATACCTGTATTCAATACCGCATCCACCGCAAAACGATCCAGCATGATTTGGGTACCAATCGCCGCATTTACTTTACCAATACCACACTTCATAACCACGACTTCTTGATTGCCAATCTTACCTGTGTAAATCTTAAAGTGACCTATTTCATACTCTCGCAAAGAAACACAATTTTGTAAGATGGTTTGAACCTCCACATCCATTGCTCCAATGATTCCTAGTTTCATACACTCTCCTATTTTTAAAGAATTTCCTTTTTAGCTTTTCAAGCAAAGCTAAACCGGATTGCTCATAATGATTTAAATCCTCTTCCCTTTCTTCGTATTACTGAAAAAATTCTTCAATATCCTCATTTCTTAATGTTTGAAAATCACTGGTATCGTTGACCAATCTTCTTTATTTAATCTTTTTCGCATAAACCTATTTTTTTGCTTCTAAAGCTTGTTTCTTCAGGTTAGCGACAGAAGTTGGACAGGTTTCAGGTGTACAAGCTCCATTCGGTCCTAAATCACTTGAACGATCCACATAACTTTCTGTATGTAATAAATGATGCGCTTTTTCACTCATTGGTGCTGTAAAGAATTCATCGTAAATCTTTTGGATTTCCGGGTTATCTTGTGCTGCTTTAATCACCACTTCCCCATCTCGCTTGTATAAAGAATCAATTCGTGCTTGTTTCGCAGCCATCACCTTTGGCATCTTCACTCTTGGCATACCGCCACCGCCAATACAACCACCGGGACAAGCCATCACCTCAATAAAGTCGTAATGCTTACCTGATTCTTTCATTTCCAAGTAAAATTTACGAAAGTTTCCTGTTCCTGAAATCGCTGCTACGTGTAATGTACGATCACCAATTTGTACATCCGCTTCCTTTACCCCTTTTAAACCACGAATTTCTTCAAATGGGATTAGTGTTAAAGGGGCATTTTCATTAGTCATAAACTTATAAGCCGAACGCATAGCCGCTTCCATAACACCACCTGTGTTACCAAAGATAATACCACCACCGGAGGCTTCTCCCATTAAATAATCAAACTTACCTTCTTCTAAATTTACGAAATCCATTTCTTCTTCGCGAATCCACTTCGCCAATTCACGCACTGTAATACATAAATCACCATCTCTTAATGGATCAATATTCCAATAATGTGCTGAACCATTCATTTCCGGGCGACGAATTTCCGCTTTCTTAGCCGTACATGGGGTCACACAAACCGTTACCATTTGACTTGGATTGATTTGGTGCTTTTCCGCAAAATAAGTCTTTTGAGCAGCCGCCTCCATTAAAATAGGACTTTTTGCTGAAGATAAATGAGGAATCAATTCTGGATAAAATGTTTCCGCAAACTTCACCCACGCCGGACAACAACTAGTAAATTGAGGTAAAGCCTTATCACCACCGGTTAGACGGTCAATCAACTCCGAAGCTTCTTCCATAATGGTCATGTCCGCCCCAAAGTTGGTGTCTAAGACATAATCTGCCCCCAATCGGCGAAGCGCTGTAACGACCTTTCCTTCCACGAAAGAACCATATTCCATGCCAAATTCTTCACCCACACCAACACGAACTGCAGGTGCCGTTTGAAAGACAACCACTTTTTCTGAATCCGCAATAGCGTTCTTTACTTCCGCAAGCTCAGAGCGTTCATTAATGCAATCAAATGGACAAGCCACCGCACATTGCCCACAGTTGATACAAATTGGCTTATCCCCATTCGTTGTTAAATCGTAGTAATCCATAACACCAGCATCGTTAGCACATGCTCTTCGACACAAAGTACAATTCTTACATTTGTCCAAATCTTGAACTAAAGAAATATTATCCAAGGCAATGGGCACACGTTTGTCTAAATTTTGGTATTGACTCATTGTTTTCCTCCTCTAAAAACAGTAAGTTACATCTTTATCATAGCATTAGATAGGTCCAGACTAAAAGAACCATTTGGTTGATTAAAGTTTTCATGACTTGCCCAAAGTGTCAACTTTCCTTGGCACTTATCTACTATGTACTGAAAAGTGACATACTTCGATTCTTCATCTAAGCTTCTTAATGGTTCATCCAATAAAACCAAATCATAAGGAACTAAGAAAGCTCTAATAATCGCTACTCTTCTTCGCATCCCTCCCGATAGCTTTGTGACAGGCTCATCAATCCATGCCTCTAAACCAAGTTGGCTTAATTCTTTTTCAATGATGATTCGAGCTTTTTCTCTTGGCTCATGCATCACCATCCATAAATTCACAAAAACAGATACGTTCATTGCCAAACAATCTTCTTGAAAAACCATGGTTTTATGTTGTACTTGTTCGATTTCCCCTTGATAGGTTTCTAAACCGGCTAATATTCTTAATAAAGTTGTCTTCCCACAACCGTTTTTCCCTTTAATCCAATAAAGACTTCCCTTTTGAAACTCATAATCAAAGGAATGAAAAACCACGTGGTCACCATAAGCTTTCGATAACTTCTTTATCTTCATCGTAAAACCTCCCAAACCACTTGAAGAACAGCTTTTTGAACAAGGTATTCCATAGCACTACTTAAAATAATAATCAATAACGTCCAAGCAAATAAAGAAGTTGTGTCTAAAAAAACCTTCGCTTCATGTAATTCACTACCAATCGCTAAATTCGGTAAGCCAATGACTTCAGCCGCAATACCTGCTTTCCAACAAAAACCAATGGATAATGAACAAGCCGTCTCAAAATACGGCAAGATTTGTGCTAGGGTGATGTAACGGAATTTCTTCTTTTTTGAAATATGAAAAAAAACGCTCATTTCTTCTAAGAACACATCTTGCTTTTCCAGTGCTTTTAAAAGCTGGTCATAGAAAATCGGTAATCCCATTAAAAAGGAAATCACAAAGGCTAATTCACCGGCTCTAACCCATATCAACACTAATATCACAAAACTGGCAACGGGAATAGATTTCATAGTGTAAAAGATAGGTGTCGCTAATTGCTGAAACCAAGTCCATTGATGCGAAAAATAAGCGCATAAAATGCCTAAAAACATAGCCAATAAAAACCCGAGCATCACTCGAAGCAAGGATAGACCAATGAGCAACCAACTACGACCATCTTGCAATAAAAAGAATAGCTTTTGTGCCACCACAAAAGGAGATACCAACAGTATCTCCTGATTGAGTAAACGAGCCCCTATTTCCCATAGCAATAGCCAAAATAGAATAGCCCACCATTTCCATTTCTTCTTACTTTTGTGCCCCATAATAGAAATCATCTCCCGGCAAAGCACCACCAATTGCTTTTGGATTTTGACGATTTAAAATATCCAGATAGTTCGCTAATTGTGTCTTTAACGCATTGCCTTGCACAAGTGTAATAGGACAATTCAGCAAAGCCTTCTTCGCAATTGATTCTTTTACAATGTCGTATTGACCAATAAGCTTGGCCGCTTCCTCCCCATGGCTGTTCACAAACGAAACGGATTTTTCATACTTCATCAAGAAATCCTTCACAGTATCAGGATATTTTTCCACAAATTCCTTACGAGCAATCACAACTCCTGTTACCAAAGGACTACCTGTTATCTTCTCCCATTCCTTATTTAAATCCAAAGCGACATGAATTTTTGGATTCTTTGTACTTACTACACTCACGAATGGTTCTGGCAATAAGGCTATTCCCTTTGAATCCCTCGCTAAAGCTTGCACCACTTCCGCATGTTCACTCTTCCACTCAATACGAACATCTCGAATACCATTCTTTTCTAAAAGATAGCGCAAACTGTACTCCGGGGTTGCTCCCTTTCCACTTGCATAAATAGTCTTCCCCTTTAAATCCGAAAGTTGTTTCAACTGATTTCCGGTTTCTACTAGATATAAAACACCTAAGGTATTGATTCCTAACACTTTGACCGATTTCTTTGTGTTGTTATAAAGAACCGAAGATAAATTAGCTGGTACAGTCGCAATATCTACTTCCCCTTTCGCAATTAAAGGTGTTACCTCATCCACTGAAGACACTATCTTAAATTGGTATTTTTTCTCTTGCTCACTATCCTTCATGAATTTCACAAGTCCCATGGAAGTTGGCCCTTTTAAACTCACAACCTTCACATTTTCTTTTTGAACTTCCAGCTTGGAAACAGTACAAGCAACTGAGGATAACGCTAATAAGGACGTTACAATGATTTTCTTAAAACGATTCATATATCCTTCCTTCCATAGTGAAATCATATCACAAAAATCTTAGACCTATTGTTCTACTTTTCTGTTAAAATGGACTCATGTTTGAAACCTTATTGAAACTAAGCCTATCCACCATTCTATCCTTTTCTCTTGTTTCCTACCCTAAAAAAATTGGTCTATTTCATGGTACTCAAAGCAGTCATTACCTTTTAATGGATTTAAATAATGACGAAATTCTGGAAAAGAAAAAGGGAAGTGAGAAAATCTATCCTGCCTCTTTGACTAAAATGATGGTGGTCTATGTGGCTTTAAATCATATTCAAGATAATCAAAAAACAGCCGTTATTTCACCAAAGCTATTAAATAAATTAAGTTCGCAAGGAGCCGCTACTTCAAAATACCCCGTGAACACTCCCATTACTTATGAAGACTTGTTGTATGGTATCGCCTTACCATCAGGGGCTGACTGTTCTGTTACTTTGGCACATGCTTTATTTCATAATAGTAATGGCTTTGTGAAAGAGATGAATTCCACTGCTAAAAAGCTTGGTATGAATCACAGCCATTTTGATAATGTGACCGGCTTACATAGTCCAAATCACTACACCACCTTAAAGGATTTAAGTATTTTCTTAAAAGTGGCTCTTAAAAATGCAAACTTTCAAAAATATTTTTCTGCCATGACTTACAAATCCAAGGTCGGTATTACTTTATACCACACTCTTTATCGAAATATACAAAAAACCGGCTTACGGCTACCTGGTTATCAAGGTTCTAAAACCGGCTATACCGCTCAAGCCGGGCATTGTTTAGCCCTTTGGTTCCAACAAGGTGGTCATCGTTATCTTTACTTAGCCTCTGGAGGTCCAGGAGGTATCTATATCAGTAGCCATCTAAGCGATGCTCATCTGATTGTAACTCGTCTGGCAAGAGCTAAAAAAGAAACTTTAGGACCATTCATCTTTCTTGGCAATGCCCCTCAAGATCCTTTTTTCTTATATTGTCAAATCAAAAACAGAGTTGACCATTTGTTTCAAAAGGGTCATTAAACTCTGCTTTTTATGTAAGAAATCATTAGACCACGTCCAATGATTTCTTATAAGGCCACCTCAAAAACACGACGAACATTCTCTTTACATGCCTCATAACTTTCAAACAACTTTCCTTCATAGATCTTTTCTTGCCCAATCCACATACAAGGAACCGCATGGTAATCATAAGCTTCAATGATTTCCGGATGTTCATTCTCTTCAATCATTTCTATCTCAAGATTTTGATAGCGAGGATTTTCCTGTTTCAATTCCTCAATAACACGGTTAGCTTGTTTGCAATAAGGGCAATCCTTTAAATGGAAATAAGTAATCTTTTTCATATTTTCATGATACTCACTTTTCTAAAATGAACCATTTATTTGCCCTCAAGTTCTTTCGCTAACTTTTCAGCAACGGCTTTCCCTGACACAAAGCTAAAGGCATTAGAAACCCCTAAGGATTCATAATTACCAAATACCCCACCAACTAGGGAACCAATCGCATACACATTTGGAACAGCTTTTTTTCCATTCATGACATGAAATTCGCGATTGACCTTTAAACCCGATAAACTTTGAATGCGGTATGGCTCCAGACAAATACAATACAACTGTCCCGTTAGTTTAATTCCCTTTGGTAAGGCAATATTCGCTTTTTTCGCTACAAGGGATACACTATCCCCACTACTAATGACTAAACTATCCTTCTCTTTCATTTCTTTCACATACTGTTCCGATAAAGAATGCGTTTTAATGATTTCATCTCGTAATTTATCGTATCCTGATTTTGTTAACCATAAATAACCAATTTTATAATCTAGCTTTTTAATCCATGGTAATAAACCATTTTTTTCATAACTCTCTGGTGACAATAGATTTCCTTTACTATCGCTTAGCGCAAATTCATCTTTTTTCAATTCCCTAAGAACCTCTTCCACCGATACTGCTTGTTTCAGATTACTTGCGCCTGCTTGTAACATACTGGATGGTAAAGAAACAACAACTTCGTATTTCTCTTGCTTGGCTAATAAGAAACCATCTCCTTGGTTTTGGCTTGGTCCACCATACACTCGTGTCGCATCCACCGGCGTTAAACCATCTGTGTTACGTAATTGACTGCCCATTGCTAAGACAACCGCCTTTGCTTTGATGTCAATCAATTTACCATTAGCCTTTTTAATCCGCACACCTATTACTTTATGACCTTCTTTTAAGTAGTCAACCAAAGCCGCATCGGTGTACACATCCGCTCTTGATACACCAATTTCACGACGTAAAAGCGATAATAATTCTTTCTTTTTCTTTTCATATTTAACACTACTTAAGCGTCTATCCTTATCATCGGCTATATATTTTTCTTCAAAAGTCATTCCTAAATCTTCACTTTGCCAATCCAGTGTTTCTTGTAAAAGACTTTGGAAGTCTTGAATCATTTCTAAATTGCCTTTGCCTAATTTTTGTAACTTGGAAGCCAATTCCGCATTCGATAATTTCTTTTCTTGTTGATCTAAATGAGTTCCTGAAACATATTGATAAGCATTTGAGGCATACGCCATAGAACCACCCACCTCTTTCGCTTTCTCAACCAAGACAGCCGGAATACCCAATTGACGAAGACGAAGCGTCGCCGCTATACCGGAAACACCAGCTCCCACAACAACAACTTTCGTTTCTTTTTGTTCTGGTTTTGGGACATTCTTGCTTTTACGGTCTACCATCCATTCTTTTTCTGATCCGCCAGCTTGAAGAATAGCTTGCTTCACACCCTCTTGAATTGCCTTTGAAGTATTCGTTGCTCCTGTGGATAAATCAACATTCAAAGATTGACTTTCAATCATTCTCTTTGGAATTTTATCAAAAGCTTCATTGGTTAACACATCGGTTTCCGAATGAGAAATCACTTTAATTTTCTTTAAATTTTGTTTCTCAAAAAGAACTTCTAATTCAATATCACCTCGATACCCTGCTACTTTTACCGCATACGTACCATCTTTGATTCCCGTTCTTTTGACTGTAACACCTTGACAAGCACTTAAACTCATCGCTAGCCCTAATACAATGGGCATATACCATTTCTTTAATTTCATAGTTGTATTATAACAGGTATTTTCCATACAAAAAAAGTAGGATAGCTCCTACTTCTTAATCACTTGTTGAATAGCGCTTAGATAAAGCTTCGCTATTTCTTCATAACCTTTATCCGAATGCCATGTCTTCACATCTTTTTGATTGGTGATAAAAAACTGTTCCGCAACAATGATTTTCTTATCCGAATCATTCATAATAGCCCATGTTTCTAACTTTTCTTTCTTACCACCTAAGTCTACATAGTTAGCCACTTGGGTATTCTTTTCTGCTTGTTTATAGAAAAGATAACCTGCCCAAACACCTTTATGACCACGACTGAAAGAATTCTTTAAAGCGAAAGCGATGCTATCCGTTTCACTTTGTTTTGGATTCGCATAAAAACGAACACCGGCTGTCTCCGGCTTATCACTATGCCCTGCTCGAATACTTAAAACCAAGGCTGGCTGACTATTCTTAATAAGCTTCAGTTTTTCTTCCAAAGTAACAAAAGTTCCGGCTGGATGTGTGCGCTTCACCCGATAGCCATTTACCAGCAATTTCTTTTCCAAAGCAGTAACGGTTTTCTCAGCCACATCCGCTTCGTTAACAATGCCTTCATAACCCTTTTGTTCGCCACCATAGGTCGCATCTAAGATAACCAAAGGTTTCTTTAATTCATTTCTTGCTTGTCTCTTTATAACAATGAAACCAATCACGGAACCAAGTGTTAAAAAGACTAATAAAGAAGAAAGAATAATAACCATTGGATCCTTCCAATGAATGGATTTGAAATAATCTTGAACTATTTTTAAATATTTCTTTATTCGATCCATATTTTATTCTCCTTTTCTTTTAAGTTTATCTTTTCACGAATTTCTTTTAAATTCTGCTTCACATACTTATCCAAAGGACTATTTTCTTCATAATTGGCCGGTACTGCCACATTCGCTCTTCCTTCCTTTAGAAGTGTTTCACTTACTTTTAATGATTCCTTTTGGCTAGGATGATAAACCACAATCGACTTCCCTTTATACTCTTTAACCAAACGCATACAAGGCACATCCGTAAAACCATCGCCAATATACATCATACGTGAAATAGGAATTGGTCTTTCTTCAAGCGGTACATAGCTATTCACATTCGCGACAGTATCCGATAAGATTTGTTTATTAATACGGAACACATATTGCGTTTTAGTCGTGTAATTGATTACCTGACCGGGCCAATACGCTTCTTTTTTTTCATCATAGAAATACGATGAAGCATAGATTTTCGTAATGTACTTAGCGATATCCAAGGCTTCTAATATCTCTTTTAAACCCGAAGAAATAATATAGTGTTCCACTTCTAAATCAAGCGTTTTGCCAAAATCACTTATTCTTGAAAACCAAGTTTCCACTCCATCACATAGAACAATATTTTTGGCGTATTGTTGCAACTTTTTTCTGGTTAATGGCATCCCTTTCTTCGCAAAGCCTTCCTTTAATAGAAGAAGATACGCCGCTACATAGTCCATATCCTTTTCTAAAGCCAACTGAATCATTTCTTGCCAGAATACAGAACTATCCTTGTATCCCAAATCCGCTAAAACATCGAATTCAAACATATTTTTACGACTTAATGTTTCATCAAAGTCATAGATTAACGCTGCTTTTTTCATGGCGTTATTATACCACAATCAAAAAAGCGACCTAAATCGCTTTTTTATAATTCTAATAATTTTTCAATTCCACGAATATAGATTTCCGTTTGTAGTAGAAGTTCATCCACCGGGCAGAATTCATTCGCATCATGGATATGATAATCCGTACCGGGAAAAGCACAACCAAACGCAATGGTATTTTTAATTTCCTTTGCGTAAGTACCGCCGCCAATCACAAATGGCTTCGCTTCATAATCACCCGTTACCTCTTGATAAGCTGAAACTAAGCTTTTAATTAGTGGCGCATCCGGTGGGAAATATAAAGGCTCCGCCATTGCATCAAAGACAACTTGACCACCTTCATCCTCCAAACGATCTGCCACCATTTTCAACATTTCCTTCACACTCTTTGTGACCGGGAAACGAGCATCAATTGAACCACGAATCACACCATCCTTCATAGTAATAACTCCGGTGTTCATCGTTAAAGAACCAAATTCATCTTCACACTTCGCATTCATTCCCGAACCATCCGTTGATAAACCGAAATGTGAGCAATAGAACTCCACAAATGAATCTTGATAGCCGGCTTCCTTCAAACCCACCAAGGCATAGCTAATCGCATTCACACCCAAATGTGGTAAAGAAGCGTGAGCTGCAACTCCTTCAACCACTAATGTACAAGCTTTATCATCACATTCCAAGGAAAAATTAATATTGTGGTCATTGAAGAAATCCTCCAGCACTTTCTTAGAGAAAGTATTCTTTTCCACCTTCACCATACATTGACGAGCTACCACATTTTCAGCACTACCACCAACAATATCCAAAATATGACTATCCTTAGAAGAATAGTAGCCTCTCATCAACCCCTTTTCACCATGAATGGCCGGAAAATCACCATCTGGTGTAAAGCCATAATCCACAGAACCTAATTTTTCTACATAGTGCTCCAAACATTTCGAACCATTTTCTTCATTGGTTCCTAAAATTAAACGAATTCGCTTGTTCAAAGGAATACCACTTTCTTGAATGATTTTCAAGGCGATCATAGAGGCAACTGCCGCCCCTTTATCATCACTCACACCACGACCATAGACAATTCCATCTTTTTCAACCATTTCAAATGGATCACTATTCCAGCCATCTTCTTTATGGGCCGGCACAACATCCAAATGAGCAATGACACCAATAATTTCATCGCCTTGACCAATCTCACCATAACCAATGTAGTTATCCACATTCCTTACCGCAAAACCGTCAGCCTCCATCATTTTTAATGCCGTCTCCAATGCTTTTTTAGGACCTGATCCAAAAGGAGCGTCAACACTCGCTTCCCCCATTTCTGAGTTAATGGAAACCAAAGTAGCCAATCGCTTCAATAATTCTTGTCGATTTGCTTGTACCTTTTCTTTTACTGTCATACTTCTCTCCTTATAAGTCCAGCTCTAAGCCAACAGGACAATGATCTGACCCCATCACTTGATCATAAATTAAAGAATCCTTGACTTTTTCCTTCGCATCCTTTGACACGATAAAGTAATCAATTCTCCAGCCGACATTTCTTTCTCTAGCCGCCGCTCGATAAGACCACCATGAATACTTCACTTCTTCCGGGTATAAATAGCGGAATGAATCCACATAACCCGAAGCCAATAATTCACTCATCTTTCCCCGCTCTTCATCAGAAAAACCAGGATTTTTATGATTGGATTGGGGATTTTTTAAATCGATTTCTTCATGTGCCACATTCAAGTCACCAGTATAAACCACGGCTTTCTTTTCATTTAATTGCTTCAAATGTGCCCTTAGAGCATCTTCCCATTCCAAGCGGAAATCCAAACGCACTAGACCTTCCTTTGAATTCGGCACATAAGCTGTGACAAAATAATAGTCCGGATATTCTAGTGTAATAACTCGTCCCTCTTTAGAAGAATCACCATCAATATCGTATTGCACCGAAAGTGGCTCTTCCTTACAATACACCATCGTTCCTGAATAACCTTTTCTTTCCGCTGAATTCATGTAACGATAATAGCCCTCAAATTCCATATCCGAGGTAATTTGATCGGCTTGCATCTTCGTTTCTTGAAGCGCAAATATATCCGCATCCACTGCTTCAAAAAACTCATGGAAGCCTTTTTTCATGACCGCTCTAAGCCCATTCACATTCCATGAAATAAACTTCATGAACGAACAAGCTCCTTGGTTACTTCCTCTAAGTACGCTAATTCTTCTCCTTTAAGATAAGGACTTAAAATTGCACGCACTTGCGCATGATAAGCATTTAACTGTATCAATTCTTCATCCGTTAATAAAGAAACTTCAATTGCTTCGACTTCATAAGGCACATAGGTTAATGTTTCAAAATGCATGAATTGACCATAGAAATTCTTGTTGCCATTCACGACTAATAATTCATTTTCAATACGAATACCCAATTCATGTGGTAAGTAAACACCCGGTTCATCCGTTACAATCATCCCCGCTTCAAAAGGGACTGGTGGACGTAGACTAGAGAAACCCCAACCAATACGATGCGGACCTTCATGTACCGCCAGAACATGACCCACACCATGCCCTGTTCCACATTGGTAATCAATATCTTCCTTCCATAAAGGCTGACGGGCTAAAATATCAACATTATTCCCTGTCGTACCTTTTAAGAAATGAGCCGCCATTAAATCTAAATGACCTTTTAGAACTAAGGTATAGTACTTCTTTTCTTCCTTTGTTAAAGGACCAACGGCAATCGTACGGGTGATATCCGTTGTGCCATCTTTATAAGTGCCACCTGAATCCACTAGTAAGAAGCCCTTTGGTTCCAACTTAGCGTGATTTTCTTCTGTTGCTGAATAGTGCATCATAGCTCCATTAGCTTGATAAGCAGAAATAGTTGTGAAGGATGGTTCAATGTAGTCTTGACCTTCACCGCGTAAATCGTATAACTTATTTTGTGCACTAACTTCCGTTACTTCATTTTTCTTCACTTCATTCTTTAACCAATGAATAAACTTAAATACCGCTACCCCATCCTTGACATGAGCATTCTTGGTGCATTCGATTTCAACTTCATTTTTAATCGCTCGACGATACGCAATTGGTGATTCTTGATCAAGAATTGTATTACCCTGTAAAGCAGTATATAACTTAGAATTCAATGTATCTAAATTTGCTAAAACAACCTTATTTTGCAGCTTTAATAAATCCGTTTCAATTTCATCGTAATCCTTAATGGTTACCCCACTATTTTCTAAGTGTGCTCGAACCTCTACGTTCACTTTCTTTTCATTGACATAGTAATTCACTTCATTTTCTGTCATTAACACAAAAGCATAGGTCACCGGAGTGTTTTCAATATCATTACCACGAATGTTCAATAACCAACATGGATCTTCTAAAGCCGCTAAGAATAAAACATCGGCACCCGCTTCTAGCATGGACTTTCTAGCTTGGATAATTTTATCCTTGGCACCAACACCGGTGTACTTCGTATCTAATACAAATAAAGATTCTTCCGGCATTTTTGGACGTTCATTCCAAATTTGTCCAACCAAATCCACATCATTCACGATAGAGGCTTGTTTCTGTTCGAGTTTCTTTTGTAAGAAATTCTTGGTTCGAGCACTAACAACCGAACCATCAAAGCCTAACTTACCATGAACCGGTGTTTGATCCACTAAGAAATCCAATGGGTTTGGGATACCCTCTTGACGCAAACGCATCAATTCCACTTGGCTGCCAGCCAATTCATTTTCTGCTTGGGTGAAATAACGACCATCGGTCCATAAACCGGCAAAATCTTTTGTTACAATCACACAACCTGATTCACCACTAAAGCCGGACATATAGGACTTAGCTTTGAAATAATCAGCCGTGTATTCTTCGGATAAATGATCATCTTCATTCGGCACATAATAAACATCCAAACAATTCTCCGCCATCAGCTGACGAAGTGCTTCTATTCTTTCATTTACTGTCATAAAATTACCTCTTTAATATATGTCATTAATTATATCCCTTTTCCTAAAGGTAAGCGAATAAACGCCTTCTTTTTCAGTCTTTTCCGTAATATTCTTCTTCTAAAATACCCATTGTAATCACATCGTAGTATTGACCATGATGGTAGGAAGCCGCTCGTCGAACTCCTTCCTTTACAAAACCAACTTTTTCATACACATGGATAGCACTTGCATTGTAAGAAAATACATTGACTTCTGCTTTATGGGCATTTAATTCTTCAAAGACGATTTTAATACCTTTTTTCATTGCTTCCGAACCATAACCTAAACCTTGGAATTCAGGACCGATAAAGATACCTAAAGTCGCGATTCTTTCTGGTAGTAATAAACCGAAACAGGATAAATGACCAACCACTTCTCCTTGTAAATTCTCAATGGTTAAACCAAAACCATCTTTTTTCTCATTACCTGACCATGCGGTAAATAACTTTTTATTTTCTTCTTCATAAGTTGGAAATAGACGGGAGCGGTTTCCTAATAATAGTGAATCCTCATTCCACCATTTCGCAAAGATTTCTTTATCGCTTTCAATGGTTCCTCGCAAGCGTATTTGATTACCTTCTAATAATTGTTTCCGATATTGAATTAATTCTTTCATACTTTAATCCTCGCTAGATTAAGTATACCTTAAAAAAGAGTGTCTCATGGACACTCTTTCTTGCGAGTTACCTCGCTGTTGGAATCTTGTATTCCAAACCAATTTTTATGTAATATTCAATTTTTCACTTTTTAAACTGTACATGGGTATATACCCCCTTGCCTGTTTCCTCTAATTCTTTTAGCCAGGCAACTAAAAGAACGCTACCTTAATTCGAGAAGAATCTCCTTCATCTATTCTGCTCTCCTTTCTACCCAAGGGGACATCTTTTACACCTTCATCATAGCAACTTTTTATACTTTTCCAAGTCTGTTTTTTAAAAATTATTTAGCGTATAATGATTCTATGGGCATCTAAAAAGTTTTAGATGGTTTTTCTTTTGTTTTATTCCAAAAAAGAAAAGAGGCAACTATGATTCAAGATATTTATCCTTATGTCATGACCAATCATTACAATCCTAATCAAAAGGCAAAAAAGGGGGATAAGATTTTCTACTTTGAAAATAATCAAATCATCACAAAACCGGATGGTCGTTTCTTTCAGTATGAAGATTGTCCGAATAACGATCGTTATATCTATTTATTCTCAATGGGAACTCACCATTTCTTTCTAAGTGATCTTCGCTCTTTAGAGCATACTTCCTTTTCAGCTCGTCAACTACGCTATTATGAACCGCAATTTTTAGGCTTTGCGGCTTTAACCGCTCTTCATTTATTCCATTGGTATCAGGATAATCAATATTGTGGTAAGTGCGGACAGCTTTTACAGCTGGATAAAAAAGAAAGAGCTCTTCGTTGTCCACATTGTCAACATGTTCTATATCCAAAAATTTCTCCAGCTATAATCGTTGCCATTATCAATTCAAAAAATCAATTATTGGTTACCAAGTACGCCCAAGGCGATTATCAAAAGTATGCTTTAGTAGCTGGTTATTCAGAAATTGGAGAAACCATTGAACAAACCGTTATTCGTGAGGTACAAGAAGAAACTGGTTTAAAAGTTAAAAACATCCGTTATTATAAATCTCAGCCATGGGGCTTTTCTTCTTCTCTTTTATTTGGTTTCTTTGCGCAAGTGGATGGAGATGAAAGCATTCACATGGATACAGAAGAACTTCGTTTAGCTCGATGGGCGGATCCAAGTGAAGATTTGGATACCAATGGTGTCGCTTCTTTAACGGGGGAAATGGTTGAATTGTTCCTAACTGGTCGCTATAAGGATTTCTATACTTTGGAAAAATAAATGTTTAGGGGTAATCCTAGTTTTTATGTGTTTTCATTAGAAAAGGTAGGATGACAATCCTACCAGTCATAAAATACCATCAAGAAACAGCGATAATCGCAATTATCAACTATCCTCTATAATTGACTACGCAAATAAGAATCAATGAAGCCTTCAATATCTCCATCCATAACCGATTGAACATTACCCACTTCATAACCTGTTCTTAAATCCTTCACCATGGTGTATGGCGCAAAGACATAAGAACGAATTTGAGAGCCCCATTCGTTCGCTTTTACTTCTCCTTTGATTTCAGAAGCTCTTTGTTCCTGTTCTCGAATTTTAAGCTGTAATAGCTTTGATTTCAACATATTCAAACATGTTTCTCGGTTTTGAAGCTGGGAACGTTGTGATTGAGAAAAAACAGTAATACCACTTGGTTTATGAGTCATACGAACCGCCGAGTCGGTTTTATTGATGTGCTGCCCACCCGCCCCTGAAGAACGCATGGTAATCACTTCTAAATCCTTTTCATCAAGTTCAATTTCTAAATCATCTTCAAATTCAGGCATGATCTCAACCGAAGCGAAGGAAGTATGTCTTCTTGCATTGGAATCAAATGGTGAAATACGCACCAAACGATGCACTCCATTTTCTGCTTTTAAATAACCATAAGCCATATTCCCGGAAATACGCATCGAAACGGATTTTACACCCGCTTCTTCCCCCGGTTGATAATCCATAACTTCTAACTGATAACCCCGTCTTTCCGCAAAGCGTGTGTACATCCGATACAACATCCCTGCCCAATCCATCGCTTCTGTCCCACCAGCGCCTGGATGAATTTCTAAAATAGCGTTATGGTCATCATAAGGACCCGATAAAAGAACACGAACCTCAAAATTGGCGTAATCCATATTGTATTTCAAAAATTCCTCTTCCACCAATTCCTTCATATCTTCATCCAAGGAAGCTTGTAAATCAGTCACGGAAGCTAATAAATCTAAGGTGGTTTCCGTAAGTTTTTCATGTTGACTTACCAAGTCTTTTAAACCGTTGTTTTCTTTGATAATTCGTTGCGCTTTCTTTTGATCATTCCAAAAGTCTTCTTGCGCCATTAAGTCATTATTTTTTTGGATTTCTTCTTTCTTTGCAGTTAAGTCAAAGTGAGGAGCCAAGCGACTCCAATTTGGCTTGGCGTTGACTTAAAATCTGTTTTAATTCATAAAGTTCCATTAAGCCACCTCTTCTTGTTTCACCACTTGTACATTCATGCAGTAATTCACAACATCTTTGGAAATCGTTCTTTGCATATCTTCAAACATCTGGAAACCTTCTGACACATAGGCTTGTAAAGGGTTACCTTGGGCATAAGAGCGTAAACCAATACCATCTCTTAGCTTAGACATATTATCAATATGATCCGACCAAGCACGATCAATGACACTTAAAGTCATATTGCGTTCAAAGTCTTGAATTTGCTCACGCACCGGATCAATCTTTTCATCGTAATCTTGCCAAGCTTTTTCGGTACTGAAGTCAATGGCTTGTTCATCATTCATATTTTGAATATCTTCCGCTTGCACAATACCTTCAAATCCCAAACTATCTAATGCCTTTACATAATCGTTTACATGCAACTGACGACTTTCCGGGTTGACATGTGAAGCCACTAAATCCGAAATAACACGCTTGAACATATTCTCAATAAAGCTATGAATATCTTCATGTTCCAAAATATAGTCGCGTTGTTCATACATGGTTTCACGCTGTTGGCGCATAACATCATCGTATTGCAATAATTGTTTACGAGCATCGTAGTTTACTCCTTCCACACGCTTTTGAGCAGAAGAAATAGAACGGGTAACGGTCTTGGATTCAATCGCTGTATCTCCTAAAGACGCAAATAAGGATTCAAAACGTTCCGGTGCAAAACGAACCATCAAATCATCTTGAACCGAAATATAGAAACGAGACATACCAGGATCCCCTTGACGACCAGAACGACCCCGTAACTGGTTGTCAATACGACGAGATTCGTGTCTTTCTGAACCTAAAACACATAAACCGCCTAGTTCACGCACACCTTCACCCAACTTAATATCAGTACCACGACCAGCCATATTCGTTGCAATAGTAACCGAACCAATTTGACCGGCTTTCGCAATAATCTCCGCTTCCCGTTGGTGATTCTTCGCATTGAGAACTTCATGGTGAATATGACGTTCTTGTAGATATTTAGAAATCAATTCCGAAGTTTCAACGGCAATGGTACCGACCAATACGGGTTGTCCGCTTTCATGGCGTTTAACCACTTCATCAACCAAAGCCGAGAATTTCGCCTTCTTACTCCCAAAGACCGCATCGGGATAATCCAAACGGATGATGGGACGATTGGTAGGTACTTCAACAACATACATATTGTAAATATCTAAGAATTCTTCTTCTTCCGTTTTAGCAGTACCTGTCATACCCGCTAACTTATTGTATAAGCGGAAAAAATTCTGATAAGTAATAGTCGCTAGCGTAGTGGTTTCTTGCTTGATAGAAATCCCTTCTTTTGCCTCAACAGCTTGGTGTAAACCATCTGACCATTGACGCCCTTGCATCAAACGTCCTGTATTTGGATCAACAATCACAATTTCATCATTTTCGGTATCCACCAAATAATCAATATCACACAACATAATGTAATTTGCTTTTAAAGCTTGGTTAATGTGGTGTAATAATTGGGTATAGGCTAGGTTATAAAGATTATCAATCTTAAAGGTTTTTTCAGCCTTATGCACACCTGATTCTGTTAATTGAACTGTCTTAGATTTGACATCTAATTCGTAATCTTCATCCTTACGCAATGCCTTCACAAAGCGGTCAGCTTGTAGATATAAGTTAGCGGTTTGTTTCTTACCACCGGAGATAATCAATGGGGTTCTCGATTCATCGATTAAAATGGAGTCCACCTCATCGACAATCGCAAAGTTCAAGCCCCTTAATACACGATCTTTTAGATCCGTAACCATATTGTCTCTTAGGTAATCAAAACCCAATTCAGAGTTGGTTGTATAAGTGATATCGCAAGCATAAGCAGCTCTTTTTTCGCTAGGGGCTAATTGGTGGAGGTTTAAACCAACCGTTAAACCTAAGAAACGATGAATTTGTCCCATCCACTCGGAGTCACGCTTACTTAAGTATTCATTGACCGTTACCACATGAACCCCTTTTCCTGTTAGTGCATTTAAGTAAACCGCCATAACCGAGGTCAAGGTCTTACCTTCCCCCGTCTTCATTTCAGCAATATCGCCACCTTGCATGACGGTCGCTCCAATTAACTGAACCGGGTAGGGAAATTCACCAATCACTCGCTTACAAGCTTCTCTTGCGGTCGCAAAAGCTTCAACATAAATGTCTTCTAAGCTTTCACCCTTTTGCAAGCGTTCTTTAAATTCTATTGTTTTATTTTGCAATTGCTCATCACTTAAATTCGCATATTCTTCTTCTAAAGCCAGAATTGGCTGAATTTGTTTCTCAAGTTTAGCCAATTTTCTTGCGTCTTCATTAAAAAGTCTTGTTAAAAAGTTCGCCATAATAATTTTGTCCTCGCATAGTAAATCAGGTTAATTATAAGGAAATACACACTAAAAGGCAATCGCATAAAAAGCAATCGTTTTTATCATAACAAGTTAGATAACCACTTTTGATTAACCGAAAGGCAATAAATCTGAATCTCAACCTCTTTTTCTTTTAATAAATCCAAAGCGGCTTTTAATGTTGCACCGGTTGTAATGGTATCATCCACTAATAGAATACGTTTTGGTATATCCCCATCTGAAATCAAAGAAATAGACTTTCCTACCTCAAGTCTTTGCTCAAGCGATGCATCTTTTTGGTCCATAGCGCCTTCTTTTTTAAAAAGAGTTTTTTGTTGTAAAGGGATGTTCGCAAAGATTTCTTGCAAAGGAAAAAAGCCTCTTTCTTGTAGCTTATCTTTTCTCGATGGCATAAAAACCACCGTATAACCTCGATATCGCCACCAAATCTTTTTCTCTAATCCATAAAGAAACACTGACTTTAACGCTTCATCCTTTTGTTCCTTAAATTGCCTCAATAAGCGAGAAAATGCCACATCATATACATAATCCGCCCGCAAATAAACACCATGAAACTCAAAGCAGATGGATTTTCTTAGCAAACTGCTTCGACATTCAAAACACAAAGGATCCTTTGAAAAAAACAATTCCCATAAAGACCCATTCTTCCTTTCATCACAAAGAAGACAACGCATTGGATACCTTTATGGATTGGATAGCTTTTTCAACCACCTTCGATCTTTCTTGACATAGAAATAAAACATCCCCACTTGGATGTGCAAACTTTCTACCCACTCGACCGGCAATTTGAATTAAGCTCGCTTGATCAAAAACAGCATGTTCTGCCTTCCACACACAAACATCAACGCCCTCAATCGTAATACCTCTTTCCATAACCGTTGTACAAAACAAAAGATGAAATTTCCCCTTACGAAAAGAAGTTACTATTTCTTCTTTATTCTGACTTTCACTCGTTATCCTTTCACATGGATAAAAACAATGGAAAATGCGATAAAACCCATTTGTTAAAGATATGGTTGGTAAAAAGACCATGCAGGGAATGGTTTTTCTGTTCCTTAACCAACGGCATAAACGAATCAATTGTGTAACAAATAGACCATATTTAAGCCGAGGGACTACCAATGGCTTACCATGTGGTCTTTGATCAAGACGAAGAATTTTTAAATTCTCTCTTTTTAAAATAATCTCATTCGGAGTAGCACTTAAAAAAACTGTATGCCCTAAACAAGCCCTTTGTGCAAATCCCCATAAAACAGGGTTGTTTTTAAAAGGAAACGCATCCGGTTCATCGAGAATTAAGACATCAAAGGCATATCCATATCGATATAGTTGATGCGTCGTACAGACCACAATATCGCCTTGTGTTTCTTTCGTATGACCGGCACAAACCGCAATTACTTTAGCTTGTCGAAATATCTCTGCCAAGCGTTGTTTCAATTCCAATACGACTTCCCTTCTTGGTACCGCAAAGCCAACTACTTTCCCTTTCTTAAGCTGTTTTGATATGGTTTCTAAAACCATCTCTGTTTTACCGGATCCACAAACGCAACGCAATAAAACATCTTGGTATTCAATGGCCAAAGCACATTGATAAGATATTTCTTTCTGCTTTGAAGATAAGGAATAGCTCAAATAATATTCATCGCAATCTTCTTTGGTTAGCGACCAATCCAACTTATTTTCTTCTAAGAAGGAAACACATTTTCGACAATACCGGCCTCTTTTTCCATGATAAAAATAATTTGGATCTTCATTTCCACATCTTTCGCACTTCATACCCCTTTATTCCCTAGGAAATCCTCTTTCCATCAAAAAGACATTTATTTTATTTGTAGATGTCTTGAAACAATGAATCCTGCCTATTATTAGGAGTTAGTTTCCTTTTTTCAATAGTTAAGTCTACCAAAAATGTCTTAGCACTCTTTTTTTGATTATCTAAAATACCGGCAATTAACCTTAATTTATAAATTGTATCCGGGTTTAATTATATGAACAGGATAGAAGATAAGTTGAATTTTTTCGTTTTATTGGATTAAACCAAGCTACCGGAATATAGACCGTTATTCTTCTGCCTATAAAAAAGGATGACTATCGTAAGTCATCCGGTGTTGTTATCTTAAAGTTGCTTGGGCTACCTTCAACAATTTTAACAGGTACATCACTATAATGTTCCACCAAAGACACATCATCCGTTGCTAAATAACCCTCTTTCATTGCTTTTTTATAGCAATCAATAATTAAATCTGTTTCAAAACCTTGAGGTGTTTGTGCTAACATCAATTCACTACGAGGATAGGTTTCTACAACATAACCATCCTTCACCCGTTTAACCGTATCTCTTGAAGGAATGGCGAGTAACGCCGCTTTTTCTATTTCTAAAGCTTTCTTAACCCGATCAATCAATTCTAAACGAACATATGGTCTAGCCCCATCATGAATTAAAACGTAATCACATAGCACTGCTCGCAATCCCGAACAAACACTTTCTTGTCTTGTAGCACCACCCCTTGCGACAACTAATCGACCATATTGAGCCGCTAATTGTTTTGTATAAGGATCTTCCATATCCGTCACCAAGACAATTTGTTTGCAATCAGGATCTTGTAGAAAGACAGCAACCGTTGTTTCTACAATCGTTTTACCAGTGGATAATTTCGCATAGGCTTTATTAAAGCCTAACTTCATTCGTTGCCCCACCCCGGCAGCGACAATGACCACACTATAATGCATACTCACCTCATTTTTCCCTATTAAAGCACAAAATTCCTTTTAATGCACAATATTTCCTAAAAAACCATAGGATAAGATAGTCATTATACAG
This sequence comes from Bulleidia sp. zg-1006, assembly GCF_016812035.1. Taxonomy (NCBI): domain Bacteria; kingdom Bacillati; phylum Bacillota; class Erysipelotrichia; order Erysipelotrichales; family Erysipelotrichaceae; genus Bulleidia; species Bulleidia sp. zg-1006. The sequence continues at coordinate 1,350,373 of NZ_CP069178.1, forward strand.
GCCGCTAAGCCGACACCAAGTGCAATTGCTAGACTAGCTTTCTTGCGATCCATATCTAAAACCGCCGCCAACAAAGAACCTGTCCACGCTCCTGTTCCGGGTAAAGGAATGCCCACAAAAAGTACCAAACCCCATAGACCAACCGTTTCTATCTTCTCTTTGTTTTTTTCAACTTTCCGTTCTATCCATGTTGCCAATCGACTCATCCGGTGTTCCACTAGCCAATGCAAGAAGCTTTCAATTCCCCATAAAATAAATGGTACTGGGAGAATGTTGCCAATAACTGCCACGAAAACAGCTTGCCATAGTGGAACCTTTAATAAAGACGCAAGGATTAAACCGCCTCTTAATTCAATAATTGGTAATAAACTAACTAAAAATGTTGATACCAATGGTGACAATAATTTTCCTATATGTTCTGCCCACCATGTCACAAAAGCTTCCATTGTTACCTCCGTGTCAAAAGAATACCAAGGCTTTGAAAAAAATTCAAGAAAGCTGTTGACATTAAAAAAGGGCATTGGTATTATAGATAGGCATTCAATGAATGGGCCTGTAGCTCAGTTGGTTAGAGCGCACCCCTGATAAGGGTGAGGTCGCTGGTTCAAATCCATTCAGGCCCACTACTTTATTCATTGATATTAATCTTGGGGTTTTAGCTCAGCTGGGAGAGCACCTGCTTTGCAAGCAGGGGGTCAGGAGTTCGATCCTCCTAAGCTCCACTAATTTACTGAATACCGTTATTAGACGGTATTTTTTATATCTGGAGAAGAATTATTCATGGATTCTTCTCCAATTCCAATAAAGTCCGCTTCATTTCTTCACCATACAAATAACCACCCAAAGAGCCATCCTTTAAAATCACTCGATGGCAAGGCACCACAATCACAAATGGATTTCTATGAATTGCCTGTCCAACTGCTCGACAGGCTTTTCCTTTGCCTATTTTCCTAGCTATCTCTTGGTAAGTTCTTGTTTCACCATAAGGAATTTTTAATAAAGCTTTCCAGCAAGATTTTTGAAAAGAAGTTCCTTCAAAATGAAGCTTTAAATCAAAACTTTTTCTCTTACCGGCAAAATATTCCTCTAATTGATAGATTAGATGATTAGCTAACTTTGAACCAGCTTTTTTCCCTTCTTTTTGACTTAACAAAATACTATAAATCTCCTCATCTTTATGACGAACACAAAAACGATAAGCATTCACTGAAATAATTTCTTCTACCATAATCCTATCCTAATACTCAAAAACGTAGCAGTTATAAAAACTGTTACGTTCTAAATTACTTATCCTTCTTTTGTAACTGTTCGGTGGAGAAATGCTGAATTGGTGTCCATTCCACTTTCTTGAAAATCGCCACAATTGAAATTGGTATATACGATAAAAGATACACCGGGAACAATAAACAGGCACCCAATTTTTCAATTTTCGTTGCTGGAATTCGTTTCCATTCCTGAAGCGTTGTCACAAAAGCCATAAGGGTTAAACCAATCCAAGAACCACCAAACAACTTGATCAAATACCACAACATCTCATTTTGGAAAACAATCGCTACGTAATAGGGCATCACAGAAGAAGATACCAACACCCATAAAGCCGCAATAACCAAAGCTACCGTCAATAAAGACGAAGGCAGTACCGTCATTAAAATATCATAAAAAGCCAAGCGACGATTTTTTCCTTTGACTACACCACTTGCTAAAGGTCCAAGATAACGACCGTCAATTTGATAGAAGCCCTTTGCCCAACGAAGGCGTTGATGCCAAGCCTGTTTCCAAGTCGCCGGTTGTTCATCGTACAAAATAGCCGTATCACAATAGCCAATATGATAGCCTTGTAACGTACTAGCCACGGAGAACTGAATATCCTCGGTCAATAAATAATAAGGCCAACCCTCATTAATATTCATTAACTTCGTTGAAACCACGAAACCAGTACCCGAAATCATACATTGCGCACCCAACATCATGCGCGAATAATTCAAATGGCGAGCTTCATGCATAAACCAAAGCGAATAAGCTGCCGTTAACCAGTTTTGTCCAAAGTTCTTTGAATTGCGATAGGTTGTTATCGCATCATACTTGCCTGTATCAAAGGTCTTGTTCATTTCCTTTAAAAATTGGGAATCCACGATATTATCAGCATCAAAGACCACCACGGCATCATAATAACCTTGTCCTTTTAGATGAACTACCTTGTGATACATTTCATTCAAAGCATAGCCTTTGCCCTTTTTCTCCTCATTAAAGCGTTCAATCGCATACGCTCCATGATCTCTTGAAACTTGGGCTGTGTTATCAGTACAATTATCCGCTGTCACATAAATATCATACTTATCTTTCGGATAATCTTGCTTATTTAGACTGTCCAATAACTCACCAATGACGTTGCTTTCATTACGAGCAGAAATGAAAATCGCATAGCGATGGTTCTTTTTAGCATCTGGTACAACTGGAACTTTGTGTCTGAAAATACTATAAACAATATAGAAAAATTGGTATAGATACGCTGTCGTCATTATTAAAAAAATCACATCTGTAAATAACTCAAATTGGTCTAGAAAGCGCATAGAATCTCCTTATCAATGTTATTTGCACTTCTATCTTACCTATTTTATGTCTTTTCGCAAGTCTAGCCATTCTTAAGCCCTAGTAGCTTTACAGACTAAAAGTGCATTAAATACGCGCTTTTTTCACTCCATATAAGCATTTCTTATTTTTTTCTTAATTCTACAAAAAGGCTTAAGCACTTGCTTAAACCTCCGCTTATGACAAACTCTCTTGAATGGCTATTTCTTCAAATTGTCGTGTGTATAGACTAAAATAGTATCCCTTTTGTTTCATCAATTCCTTGTGTTTGCCTTGTTCTATAATCTTTCCATCTTTAAAGACTAAAATCACATCCGCATCCACAATCGTCGATAAACGATGCGCTATCACAAAAGAAGTACGCCCTTGAATCACTGTCGCAATCGCATCTTGAATCTTCTTTTCCGTTAATGTATCGATCGAAGCCGTCGCTTCATCCAATACCAATAAAGAAGGATCGGAAATAATCGCCCGGGCAAAAGAAATCAATTGTTTCTCACCGGTAGAAAGACTTCCACCCCCTTCACTAAGGATGGAATCTAAACCCTCTTCCAATTTCAAAACCACTTCATCCGCAGCCACTAATTTTAAAGCCGCCCAAATTTCTTCATCACTGGCATCTGGTTTTCCATAACGCATATTCTCACGAATGGTTCCTGAAAATAATTGCGGTGTTTGAAGCACATAGCCAATATTAGAATGAAGCCATAATTGCGAACGATCACGAGCATCTTTACCATCAATCAAAACCCGTCCACTCGTTGGTTCATAAAAGCGACAAACCAGATTCACTAAGGTTGATTTGCCGGCTCCCGTTTCCCCAACAATCGCTACATTCGTTCCATGTGGAATGTCTAAATTGAAATGTTCCAAAACTAATTCATCTCCATCCGGATATTGAAAGTTCACATCTTCAAAACGAACGTCCCCTTTTAATACCTCCCAATTTTCTTTCTTCGGATGGAAGGTATCACCATACTTTTCAACCACTTCATCACTATCTACAACATCGGATTGCGTACGCATCATCTTATCAAAACGTTCAATATTCACTTGGGTACTAATCACATAGGAAATTTCTTGAATTAAACCCTGAATCGGATCCATTAAACTAAGTGCATAAGTCATAAACACCGAAAGCGTTCCTAATTCAAAGATACCTTCTAAGGTTAAATACCCACCCTGCCAAAGAATAATGGCTAAAGCAACGGAACTTAATAAGCTTAAAATCGCATTGAAGCTACCCGCATAACGGGCTGTGCGAATAGATTCACGGTACATCTTATCAATATCACCTTGGAAATCTTTGCTCATTTCTTCTTCAATCACCATTGTTTTGATAGATTTGGCTCCCGTAATACCTTCATTTAAATCCGATGTGATAATTGAATTCAATTCACGCACACGTTGATTTTGAAGAATCAATCTCTTTTGGAAAAAAGTCACAATGAGAACGGCAATTGGTACTAATAAAATCACCCAGAAAGCAAGTTGAATATTCAACACCACCATATTCACTAGCACAAATACAATATACGTAAATTGCCAAACAATATCTATCATCACCCATGAAAACATTTCCCCAATACGACCTGTATCAGAAATCACCCGTGAATGAATGTAACCAACATTATTTTGATTAAAATAGGAAAATGATAAATTCTGCAAATGATTGAAACTGGCACTTCTTAAATCACGATTTACTTCTAATTCCATTTTAGCGGCTAAAAAGGTTGATTGACGATCGGATAACACCCTCATCAACATACAGACCAAATACAACAGAACAAAGATAACAACTGTATCCATTGTCCTTAATGCCACAAAATGATTAATAGCGTAACGATTGAACAAAGGAAATATTGAATCCGCAATAGAAGAAATCGTTCCTAAAGCAATCATTGCCAGCATTCTTTTCTTATGCATACGAATATAAGGCCAAATCCGAGGAATACCAAAATACTTCAAATGCGTTGTTTTTGTTTGTTCACTCATACTGACCTCCTATTCTGTCTGACGGGATTGTAATTCATAGATATGACGATAAGTACCCTCTTGTGCAAGAAGTTCTTCATGCGTCCCTCTTTGCACAATTCTTCCCTTATCGAAAATCACAATCTGATCAGCTTTCATTAAAGTTGAAATACGATGAGTAATTAAAATCACTGTGCTCTTCTTTGAGCCGTCATGGATAGCTTGACGAATCTTCGCATCCGTTTCAGCATCTACGGCAGATAAAGAATCATCGAAAACCATGATGGGTGTTTCTCTTATCAACATTTGCGCAATCGCTGTTCTTTGTTTCTGGCCGCCCGAAAGTGTTACCCCTCTTTCACCAACATAGGTTTCATAGCCCTTACTAAAGTGATTGATGGCTTCTTCCAAAGCTGCCGTTCGGGCAACCGCTTCAACTTCAACTTGTCCGGCTTCTTGTTTAGCAATACGAATATTTTCCTTTAAAGAACGTGAGAATAGATATGGTTCTTGTAAAACCATACCAATATTCTTACGTAACCAACGGGCTTGAATTTCATTCACATTCGTATCCCCAATAAGAATAGAACCTTGCCCTTCTTCCAATGTATACAGACGATTTAACAAGTACATTAAACTCGATTTACCAGAACCCGTTGCCCCTAAAATACCAATGGTTGTTCCAGCTTTAATATCTAAATTGATATCTTTTAACACCCATGGTAAATCCTTCCCATAACGGAAAGACACATGCCGGAAATGAATGTCTTGGTTCATAGCCACTTCTTTAGCTTCTGGTACATCTTTTTCTTCTTCTGAATTCATGATGTAGGCTAGACGGTCAATGGAAACACCCGCTTTTGACATATTGGAAATCACTCTTCCTAAAGAACGAATCGGCCATTCCAACATAACGTTATACGCCACAAAGGCAATATAGGAACCGGCACTCATCCAACCAAGAACCGTAAAATACGCACCAACTGTAATAATCGTTAGTTTTTGTAAAATGGATACCGTATCCATTCTCGCCCAAAACACCGAGAGTTCTCGTAAAATACCAATCCAAAGACCTGTGTAATATTTATTTTGCTTATCAAACCGCTCTTTTTCATACACTTCACGACCAAAGGCACGAACAACTCGAATTCCCGTTAGATTTTCTTGAACAATGCTGGATAGTACGCCTTCTTCTTCATCAGCTTTTTCAAATTGTTTGCTAAAACGTTGGCTAAAGCGAATCCCCAACCACACAATCAAGGGTGAAAACGCAAAGGCAATAATGGTTAACTGCCAGTTTTCTTGCACCATAAAAAAAGAAACGGTACAAACGAAAATCAAGGTACGAACCAATGCTAATAATTGCTGGGTTAAGAAATTACGAATGGTATCGACATCGGATGTCGCTCTTTGGATAATATCCCCAGTATGATTGGTGCCATGCCAAGCGTAAGGCAAGGATAAGATATGGTTGTATAAATCATGACGCATATTTCTGACAAGAGTCTCCGAGCCTTTTTGGTTATTGATTTCTGATAAATAGCGTAATACCATCGACAATAAAGCCACCCCAATAATTGCTAAAGCAATCATCCAAAGATTTTTTTGTAAGTACAAAACTCCACCAAACTTGTTCACGAGTTCATGTAAAAAAGGCGGTAATTTCGTTTCTTGTTGATCCAAAATCGCATCGACGGTATAGCCGATAATTCTTGGATTAATTAGTTGCAACACCGCCACCAAGAAGGAGAAAATAATTGACGCAAAAAAATAGCGCTTCGCCCCACGAACAAAATGTAACAATAACGAAGTCTTTGATGAAAATTTTTTCTTCATTTTCCCTCCTTTTTCATTGTTTACATTATAACCTAATTTTTATTAAAAGTGCTATTTACTAATCCTTTTCAAACCTAGAAATGAATCCCTTTTTCGATAATAACGATTTAGAAAAATCATTGTCCAAGAAAGAAAAACAACAATACCACAAGCATACAATACACACATCACTACATTCACTTTATCACGAAAATCACTAAACATTCATTGTTGATGCTATTTCCTTCCTTATTTGTGACTAGCCTTTTGCTATGTATCCATTGCATAGACTTTGATTGCCTAAAAGAGAATTTCCTCTTTTAGAATGATGTTCAATCATTGGTCTTAATGATGAACAAAGGATAGGAAAAAGCGGTCAACAAAAACTACTGTTAACCGCTAATTTAAGTATTAACCTACTTTATCAATCTACTTTCTTTTAATGAACTTTTTATTATGCCTACTGCTTACACTCTTTTTCTTCTCATGTAAGTCACACCTAGTCCTGCACTCGAAGCCAGTAACATCATGAACAATAGGGCAATATTACTGCTATCTCCTGTTCTTGGTGAATGTGGATTCTTTGGTTCAGGATTATGAGGAGTCTTTGGTGTTGGATTCTTCACTGTATTGGTGTCGTAATCATTTACTCCATCGTTGACTTTTGCTGTATTAGTAAGCGTTGCTCCGTTAACATCCTTATTTACCTTGACTGTGAACTTAACCGTCCAGCTTTCACCATTGGCTAGCTTCTTTGTCCACTTAACCATTCCGTTTTCATACTTGCCATTGTTATCGGCAGATACGAATTCAGTATGCTTTGGAAGCTTATCCGTGATGGTTACATCACGGTCTTCTCCTGTCGTATTCTTGTAGCTAATAGCGTAGGTTAATTCCTGTCCAGGTTGAACTTTCTTACCGTCAATGTTGGTAGTTGTTCCACCTGTAAATACTTTTTTCTCAGGTTCAGTTGGTGTAGGGTTATGCGTTTCATTCGTATCATACTCATTTGTTCCGTCATTGACCTTAGCTTTGTTATTGACAGGGGCTCCGTTAACGTCTTTATTTACCTTGACTGTAAACTTAACCGTAACACTCTTGTCTTTAGCGACATCCGCTGTCCATGTCACCTTACCATTTGCGTATTGTCCACCATTCTCTGCTGATACGAAGCTGGTATGAGCCGGGATAGTGTCGGTAATCGTCGCTTTAACATCTTTACCTGTGGTGTTCTTGTAGCTAATAGCGTAAGTCAGTTCCTGTTCTGGTTTCACTGCCTTACCATCGATGTTGGTAGTTGTTCCACCTGTGAACACTTCTTTCTTAGGTTCAGTTGGTGTAGGGTTATGCGTTTCATTCGTATCATACTCATTTTCACCATCGTTGATTTTGGCTTTGTTATCGACAGGGGCTCCGTTAACGTCTTTATTTACTTTGACGGTAAACTTAACCGTAACACTCTTTCCTTTAGCGACATCCGCTGTCCATGTCACTTTACCATTTTCATACTTACCGCCGTTTTCAGCTGATACGAAGCTTGTATGAGCCGGGATGGTATCGGTGATGGTTGCTTTAACATCTTTACCTGTGGTGTTCTTGTAGGTAACGGCGTAAGTCAATTCTTGTCCAGGTTTCACTGCCTTACCGTCGATGTTTGTTGTTGTGCCACCTGTGAAGACTTCTTTCTCAGGGTCAGTTGGTGTAGGGTTATGAGTTTTATTGGTAGTGAACTTGTTCTCCCCTGCATTTACCTTTGCCTCATTATCTACAGGTTTTCCGTTGATCTCCTTATCCACCTTTACCTTAAAACTTATTGTAAATGTTTCCCCGTCTCCCAGTGCTTTCTTTGTCCAAGTGATTACTCCCCCCGACTCTTTTCCGCCGTTATCTGCAGAACCTGCTACATATTTTGTATACTTCGGTATTTCATCTTTGATTTCAACGTCTTCCGCTTTTCCCGTCGTATTCTTATATGTCACTTTGTACAAAAGCTCATCTTCGCCTTTGACTTCTTTTCCGTCAATGCTAGTTGTCGTTCCCTTTGTATCAAATACATCTTTCTTCGGCTCCGTAGGATCAGGCGGGGTTTTAACCTCAACAGGCTTCGACTTAACGGAATACTCATTATCAATCTTCAAATCAAAATCATTTTTATACGTAGTTCCCGCTTTTATAACCTTTCCGATAATTACAGGTGATGTGATTTTTACTTCTTTATTCAAATCCGCATTAACAGTTTTTATGAAGTCCGATTTTGCCCTAAATTCAACGGTATTTGTCCCTTGATTATATTTCACCTCATAACTTGAATTCGCCTGTTTTGTGCCGGCTAAATCCATTTCATATCCATTCGGTAATTTATCACTGAACACCAGTGATTCGATTTTTTCATGACCGGCAGGAAGGTTCGCTACATTCAGGCTGAACTTTACAACTGAATTCTTTGCAACTGTACCGTTGTTAATATTATCTCCTGCTGTATTGGTTACCTTCTTTTCAACAGGTGGCTGATAGAACAGTACATCGTAATGATAATTTGCCTGTATATGTATATTAGGGCATTGTGGTTGCACTGGAGGTGTTGGTTTTGTTGGTGGCACAGGTTTCAATGGAACATCTTTAGCCTTTACTTTAGAATTTAATGCAAACCATATATTACCTCTGTAAGTAGAATCCATCTCATACGAAATGTTACTACCTGTTGCTTTACCAACAATTGCTCCATACCATGCATTAGGAGAAGTATCAGTATCCCAATCACCTTTATCAAAAGCTGATCCCTTACTTTTTAGAGCATTATTTGAATTAGAATATGCCCCATTCCCTGCTTGTTTTTTAATAGATGAATTTGCAATTTCGATAAGTTCCCCATTAAAATTAAGAACTCTTTCGATACCTTCTTTTGGTATACCATTTTCATCACGATTTAATGATGAAAAATTTAACAATGCTCCTGTCATATCGATTTGTTTATTCTTTGAATCAAAGAATTTAACATTAACCCCTATATTAGTTTTTCCAAAAAAATCAACATACCAAATAGTGTTGGTAGGATCTTGTTTGATAATAGCAGGAATTTTATTTGGTAGTGGAGAAGTTGATTTAAGTGTATACTCGAAAACAACCTTTGAGATCTTAACTCCATTTATACTAGAATTTTGAAGATTTGTATACGTAGCAGTAGTTACTTTCCCTTTTTCAAAAATAACCCTTGAGTCTCCCGAAACAATTTCAAGTGGATGTCCAGGAAATCCTTCATTAAGAGCAGTAAACCATGAAAAGCCCATATTATCAAAATTTCCCCAAGATTTTACTTCATTAAGCAAACCTTCCTTAGTATATACTTTTGACCCTGAAATACTAAGTTTCGCATTTGGCTCGTTATTAAATACAAGTATTTGCGATGCTGGTACTGTTAAGTACCCGTCTTCATGTATTTTCTTCTGAAGCTCAGCCATTTTTTTGTTGTAATCAACCATGTCGACGTCATACTTTTTCTTGTCTTTTTCGTATTGAGCAAAATCTTGATCATACTTCTTTTTTAATTTTTCATACTTTTGTTGCTTTGCATCACAATCCTTTTTCTTTTGGATTTCTCCATTGATAGCCTTAATTTGTTCTTCATAATCTTTTTTTATTTCGGCTATCTTGGTATCAACCTCTGTTTTGGATTTTGCTACGCCTTTATCCACATCAGCACCTTTTTTAATAGGTACTCCTGCATCTTTTGCGGCTTTTACAGCCTTCTCCAATTCTGTTTTATCCACATTGGTTTCAATTCCCTTTGTGGAGTCTGCTGCGAAAGCCTGCATGCCCGTTGTGGACATCGTACCAAATAACATTAAGCATGACATCACAATAGTCAGCAGTTTTTTGCCCACAATTCTAAGCTTTGATTTCATAATTTTTCCTCCTTGTATCATCTATTTATTAACAACTATGGACTGTTTAAACAGTCTAGTTAAAATGCCCTAAGCTTAGGCTACAGGGTAGACAATCGATTTGTAGCTTGATTTTTTCAAGTGGCGGTTTTTTGATCCGTTTTATTCTGAAATCTATCCGTCTTTTCACTTGGTTCACCTCCTGTTTTTTTCTATTTGTTTTAAGTACCGTAGTTTTTGGTTTGATTAAGGTCTTTTCAAACTTGAAACACCACCTTTTTCAATGTTTTATCCAGTATTTCTAGTATGGAATGGGTTGGATTTTAATTCAGACTTTTTAGTCCACTTATGCTATACTCGTATCAAAGTATATTTAGGCTTTAAAATGGGATTTTTATGATTAGGTTTTTATTAAATTTAGGTGGATTTTAAAGTCTACTTTTTTTGACAGTTTCTATGAATGTTCTATGAATGTTCAGTGAAAATGTCCCAAGAAAAGACAGAGAATATCCAGATGGATGGTGAAAAGAAGAGTTTGTCCTAATCTTCCAGTCGGATTAAATGTTACATAATGGTCTATCGAAAAAGGCATCTTACTAGATGCCTACAAAAGAATTTCTTTACTCGTTAAAGAAGAGAATTTCTATTTTAATGATGATTTAACGCTTCTATCTTTTGATAAATACCAAAAGGAATATGACAATATCCCCTTGGATTTTTTTCTAAATAACGTTGATGGTATTCCTCGGCTGGATAAAAGACTTCTAATTTATGAATAGATACATAGAAAGAGTTGTATTTTCTCTTTTCAAGGGCAAAATATTCTTCAAGGATAGCTTTGTCTTCCTCGTTTTCATAGTACACACCAGGCAAATATTGATCACCAATATCATTCCCCTGACCATTCTCCTGTTCCACACAAACAAAGAGAAAGAATGCTTTTAAAATGGTTTTTAAATCCACTTCATCACTATCATACTTCAATTCCACGGCTTCTTTATAGCCGGTCAATCCCGTGCAAACCTCTTGATAGCTTGGATTATCACCATATCCATTCACATAGCCGACCTTTGTGTCCATTATACCTTTTAATAAACGAAAAGCTTTTTCAACACCCCAGAAACAACCACCCGCCATTACAATTTTCTTTTCCATAAACACTCTCTCTTAGTGCTTCTTAAAGCGAGCGGTTAAACGTGATAACGCATCTTCCATCGTTACTTCTTTTTTCTTTGGTTTATGATGTTTAGAAGATTTACGATACTTCACTTGTGCATCTCTTTCTTGTAGCTTATCTAACGGTAATAACGATAACTGAACACGTTCACGATTGGTATCAATCGCATATACCCAAACGGTCACAATATCCCCAACGGATAAAATCTCACTTGGATGCTTGAATTTCTTCATTGCCATGTGCGATATATGGGCTAAACCGTCTTCATGTAAACCAATATCAATGAAAGCCCCAAAGTCAACTACATTGCGAACCGTACCACTTAACCGGTCCCCTACATGAAGATCTTCTAAACTTAGAACATCACTCTTCAACAAAGCCCCGTCAAACTGATCACGATAATCACGCAATGGCTGACGAATCGCTTCTTCAATGTCCTTTAATGTATAGGCATCAATCCCTAAATTCTTATCCTTTGAACCATCGATAACAATATCTTCTTGACCTAATTGAGTAATCCCGTAGGCTTCCATAACCTTACGAGCCGCTTCATAACTTTCTGGATGAATAGAGGTTTGATCTAATGGTTCTTCGCCACCTTTGATACGCAAGAAACCGGCGGATTGGGTATACGCCTTAGGACCTAGCTTCTTAACTTTTAATAATTGTTTACGATTGGTGAAACGACCATTTTCATTACGATAATTCACAATTTCTTGAGCGATTCCGGCATTTAAACCGGAAATATGGGTCAATAATTCCTTTGAAGCCGTGTTTAAGTCTGCCCCTGTTCGGTTGACCACTTTCATCGTTGCTTCTTCTAAGCGTTCCGATAGTTTCTTTTGTGGTAAATCGTGTTGATACTGACCGACACCGATGGATTGCGGATCAATCTTAATCAATTCCGCCAGTGGATCCAACAAGCGTCTACCAATGGATACAGCCGATCTTTCTTCAACGGCTAAATCAGGAAATTCAAGCCGAGCTTCCTCTTGCGCTGACCAAACGGAAGCACCTGCTTCCGAAACAATCGCATACGCAATATCCAATTGATTTTCACGTATAACATCAGCCACTAACTTTTCAGATTCACGAGAAGCAGTACCATTACCAATCGCGACAATTTGAACTTGGTATTTTTGCATCAAAGTCAGTAATTTCTTCTTAGAAGTTTCCACATCCTCTCCCTTTTTCGAGAATGGAAAAATCTTTTGTACCGTAAGTAGCTTTCCCGTTTCATCAATCACCGCTAATTTACAACCATTGAAATATCCCGGGTCAAAGCCCAATACCACTCTTCCCTTCAAAGGAGCTTGACTTAATAGCTTCTCTAAATTCATGGAGAAAATTTCAATCGACTTACCTTGTGCTCTCTCACTTAAGTCCGAACGAATTTCTCTTTCAATCGAAGGAAATAGTAATCGCTCACAACCATCTTTTGAAGCTAAGGCTAACTGTTCTTGAGCAACCGTTTTTTCGCCTTTCAACAATTCTTCCAAGGCTTCTTTTTCTAAATAATCCTTGTCATACACAAAGGAAACGGTAATCACTTTTTCCTTTTCGGCTCGATCCATCGCCATCACACGATGGTCTGCCACATAACTAATTTTTTCACTACGATCATAATACATTTCATAAGTACGCTTCTCATCTTTTGCGTCTTTTTTTAACCTGGTTTGAAGTTGTCCTGAGGTTAAAATAAACTCTTTAAAACGCCAACGCTGTTTCGCTTTATCCGACACAAATTCAGCAATAATATCTCTTGCTCCCTGTAGGGCTTCTTCAACACTTGGCACATTTTCATTCACAAACTTCTCAGCCGCTTGTTCTACACTGGCTTCCACCGGTAAAGCCAATAACCAATCCGCCAATGGTTGTAGCCCTTTCTTAACCGCCTCGGTCGCTCTTGTCTTTTTCTTCTGAGCATAAGGACGATAAACATCTTCTACTTGCGATAACTTCTCACAAGCCTTAACTTCCTTTTCTAATTCAGGTGTTAATTTACCCTGTTCGGCAATCAACTTTAAAACCGCTTCTTTTCTTTCAGCTAATTTGTTTTGATAATCAAATTGTTTCTGAATAAAAAAAATCTGCTCTTCATCCAATCCCTTCGTCGCCTCTTTACGATAACGGGCAATAAAAGGAACGGTATTTCCTTCTTGTAATAAGGATAAGCTGTGTTCCACCTGTTCTAATTGTATTTGTAATTCTTTTGCGATATTTTGAATGATTTGTTCGTTCATAATTTTTCTCCTTACTTTATTATCATACCATTATTTTTTTCGATAAAAATTTTGATATACTGATAAGGGAATAAGGAGGTATTATTGTATGCCTATATTTGTTTATTGGATTGTTGTTTTTATGCTTGTGTTAGCCATTTTAGTTAGCACGCTAAATGTTGTCCCACAAGAACACGCTTATGTGATTGAAAGACTAGGTCGTTACCACACAACATGGGATGCCGGCATCCATATTAAGGTTCCTTTGATTGATCGAATCGCAAAAAGAATGCTTTTAAAAGAACAAGTTGCTGACTTTGCGCCTCAACCGGTTATTACAAAAGACAATGTTACAATGCAAATTGACTCAGTGGTTTACTTTAAGGTTTTCTCTCCTCATCAATATGCCTATGGGGTTGAAAATCCAATTATGGCAATGGAAAATCTAACTGCCACAACACTTCGTAATATCATTGGTGATATGGAATTAGACCAAACACTAACATCACGTGAAGCCATCAATAGCCAAATGTTACAAACAATTGATTTAGCAACGGATCCTTGGGGAATTAAAATTACTCGTGTTGAATTGAAGAACATTCAACCACCGGCGGCGATTCGTGAATCCATGGAGAAACAGATGAAAGCTGAGCGTGAGAAACGTGCTGCCATCTTAACTGCTGAAGGTGAAAAACAAGCTATGATTTTAGCGGCTGAAGGTAATAAAGAATCCGCTGTCTTAAATGCGGAAGCCAAGAAACAAGCAACGATTTTGGCCGCTGAAGCTGAACGTGAAAAGGAAATCAAAGAAGCAGAAGGTCGTGCCGAAGCAATTCGTGCCATTCAACAAGCTACCGCGGAAGGTTTAAAAGCCATTAAAGAAGCCGGTGCTGATGAAACGGTTATTAAACTAAAGAGCTTAGAAGCCTTTGCCCAAGCTGCGAATGGTCAAGCCACTAAGATTATTATTCCTTCTGAAATTCAAGGCATTGCCGGTTTAGCTAAGGGAGTTTTTGAGACAATCAAAGAAGAAAAGAGTAAATAATCATGGAGTTTAGAATAATCTTATTCACTTTAGTCATTATCACAGTTGTGTTCTATCTTATGATTATTGCTATCCTTTCCAGGATGAGGCATGCCGAAACCCATAAGCCAGCCAAGTTTGAAGACCTTAAAGTTAAGCTGGAAAAGTATCTTGGAAATGTGAGTTCCGACCAATTCCCCCAGCCAAAAATTCTGGATAAGCCAGAGGCTGAACAAGGTTATGTAGTTTTAAATGGTATTAAAAGAAAACTTGAAGATTGCAAAGATTTATAAGAAAAATGGAGAAAACAAATGAAGTGACCCCCAAAAGTTAGACTTTTTTAGCGTAGCAGTTTATATGGCTGCTCCGCTATTTTTATGTAGCCAAGAGTCTAAGCCTGTATTGCACCGGACTTAGCCATCCCAGTTTCTTCTTTCCCCTCTATTCTCTTATCTCTAATATCTAATCTCTTATCTCTATTCTCTGGCGGACAAATGTCCGCCACTTGTCCACCATCATTTAGACAAATGTCCTCTAAAAGTCGTATTTTTTCTTGATTTTCAAGCCTTGCTTTTCGCTTTCTTTCGCCCTCTGTTGATGATTTTCCAATGAAAAGCTCTATATCTGCCATATACAAAATCTTATCGGGTAATTGGTCTATCAGTTCCAATTCCAAAAATATTTTTATTGCCCTCTCCGCAGTACCTACTTGATGGCGTGTTATGGCGGCAATCATTTCGTTGTATATGGTATGTTATCTCTGAAGATCAGCTTGCCGTTGTTTTTAAGGCTCATCAGATACAATTTTAATAAAATGTTGGAATACATTACTCCGTCTTTCATACTCTCAAGTAAGGTTATGGTTTCACTTGTAAAGAAATCTTCCTTTAGCTTGAGATAATAGTATTTTTTGTTATCACTCATTTTCTTCTCCTTGCAATAAAAAAGAGAAGTAGATTATTTCTCCACTTCTCTAATCATTCATAAATTATTTTGTTTTCTATAATTGTGCAACGCCCGTTGCATAATTTTCAATTAGTCAGATGCCATCTGACCAATTGCATCTTCCATTGACTTTATTTTTCCTTATAATTCCTTAAAACTCTCTCAACTTGTTCTTCTAATTGTTCTCTATCAGGAATATATAAAGTATACTTAGAAGCAAATATCTTATTGGACAAACTACCAAGTGCATATTCTGCCTGTATACTGTCCTTATCAGTGCAAAGGATAATTCCAATCGGTTCATTATCCGTATCGTCATTAACTTCCGCCTTGTAGTAGTTAAGATACATATTGATTTGTCCGACTGCTTCCGACATTAGTTTTCCTGTTTTAAGTTCAATCAAAACATAGCTCTTAAGTATCTTGTTGTAAAATACCATATCAACATAATAATGGGTATTCCCAAGTGTTACTCTTTGTTGTGAGCCTACATACATAAAGCCCTTGCCAAGTTCAAGCAAGAATTTTTCAATATGAGTTATTAGGGCTTTTTCTAAATCATTTTCCATAATCGGCTTTTCTTCAGGCAGTCCTAAAAATTCAAATACATAGGGATCTTTTACAACATCACTTGCCTTATTTATTTCATTTCCCTTTAAGGCTAACTCTAATACCTTTTCTTTATTTTCATCTCCTGATGAAAGTAAAAGTCTTTCAAAAAGTGAGGTTTTTATTTGTCTTTTTAACTCTCTTACAGACCAATTGGCATTGATAGTTTCTTTTTCATAAAAACTTCTTTTCTTCTCATCGCTTATGGAAAGTAGTTCACAATAATGCGACCAACTTAATTTTCCAGACAGTGTCTGGAAAATTGGAAAACTCAAATAAAAATTTCTCATGTTAAACAAGTTGGATTTTGAAAATCCCTTGCCATATTCTTTTATGAGCCTCTTTGATAAGTCTGTTACCAACTGTTTTCCATACTCTGCTCTATCTGAATTTCCTTGTTCATCTTCTACGATAATTCGCCCAATCTCCCAGTAGGTTTGAATAAGGATATTATTAACTTCTATTGCAACACTATTTCTTGCATTATCCATCAATTCTTTAATGTTGCTATAAACATCTCTATGAATTTTATCCATTTCATTATTCATATAGCTACCACCTCTTTGTCTACTACAGTTTTGATTATTATACCATAAATATTGAGTATATTCAATATTATGTTACTTATATTTATATGTCGGTGAATGTCAACATTAAATGCAGAATTTTATCAATTTATTTTTAGAAGCTCCAAAACCTATTGAATCGCAAATTTGTAGCTACAAAGCCTAACCGGAAATGGGTAACTGACGTTACAGAGTTCAATGTTCGTGGAGAAAAGGTTTACTTGTCACCTATTCCGGATTTGTTCAATGGGGAAATAGTAAGCTATAATATTTCACTTCATCCAGTATTCCATCAAGTCATGGATATGCTAGAAAAGGCTTTTGAAAAGATTCCAAATACAAGCGAAACGATTCTGCATTCAAATCAAGATTGGCAATATCAAATGAAAAAATACCAGCACATGCTTAAAGAGCATGGCATAATACAAAGCATGTCTGGAAAGGGAAACTGTTTAGATAATTCTGTCATGGAAAACTTCTTCGGTCTACTTAAGGCAGAGATGTTTTACAAACATGAATTCAAATCTACAGAACACCTAATTTCTGAAATTGAAGCATACATTGACTATTACAACAATAGACGAATTAAGTGCAAGTTAAAAGGACTGAGTCCTGTGCAATACAGGATTCAGTCCTCTAAAGCTACTTAATTATACTGTCCAACTTTTGGGATTCAGTTCAAATCATTTCTCCATTTTGTTTTTATGTGATTTTAAAATAATGCCTGGCGCTGATTATCTGCTAATCTAAAGCTTTCAATCCATACTCTATTCTCCAATGATTTTTATTGTACTACCAGTTTGAAACTCTTTTGTGACAATAATTTTCTTTTCAACACGTTCCTTTAATTCTTGCACATGAGAAATAATCCCGACCAAACGATGGTTACCGGCCGTCTTTTCTAAAATCAACATGACCTTCTTCAATAGCTCTTGATCCAAGCTGCCAAACCCTTCATCAATAAAGATGGTTTCCATTTCAATACCCCCATGTAAAGAACGTATCGCATCCGCCATGCCCAAAGCCAGTGATAAAGAAGCCATGAAAGCTTCCCCACCACTTAAAGTATGCACTGGGCGACTTTGTCCACTATACAAATCTTGAATATCCAAAGCCAAGGTTTGTTCACTTTGACCACTTTTCCGACTCGTTCGAACTAAGGCATATTGACCATCTGCCATCTGTTGAAACCGCTCATTCGCAAAGCCGAGAATTTGATCTAAATAAAGACTTAAAACATACGCATCCAAACTCAATTTATTACCATCTTCCCCCGATCTTACATAGTATTTCGTTATATCCTGTTTCCAAACCAACGCTTGCATCTTCGCCTCTTGTTTCTGATAAGCATGTTTTACTCGTGTATAGACCGCTTCTATCCTTTGTAACCGGGCGTATAAAGTTTGTTTCTGATGGTCCAACTCTTCTCTTAGCTTGCTGTTCAATTTGATTTCTTCAACCAATTGATTAAAATCGAAAACCAACTCTTCTTTTAATTGCTTGGAAAGAGTTTCTATCTGAGCCACTAAAGTAACCAAGGATAATTTCCCTTGTTGCAAATCATCTTGGTACTGCTTTTTTTTCTTTGTTAAATTGGCAAGAAGGCGTTGTTCTTCTCGGTATTTCTCTTCCGCTTCTTCCTTTTTAAAAAGAGGTAAATCTTTCTTTTTTAGATGATACTCCACATGAATACTCTTTAACTGGAGCTTTTCTTCTTGAAGCTTTACTTGGTCTTGTTCAATCTCTTTTCTTAATTCATGGATGCTATTTTCTCTTTGCCGGAAGACTTCCTTTTGCTGCTCATTATCTTTCAAAATAGATTTTTGCGTTTGTAACTCCTTTTTGGATTGCCGGTATTGCTTTTGCAACTTTGTATAAAACACTGTCCATTCTTCCATTGAAATAGAATACTTTTCCGCCATTTCTTTTAAGCTTTTTTCATCATGCTTTAAAGAAGTCTTTTCTTCACTCATTCTTTGTGAAAAATAAAAGCGCTTTTGATTGAAAGTTTGCACTTTTTCTTTCAAAAATTGAATTTGACTTTGGTTATAAACCTTTTCACCTTTTGGAGTCGGCTTTGGATGATGCAAGGAACCACACACAGGACAAGGCTTACCTTCTTGTAAATTTTCTGCCAAAATACCGGCTTGTTCTTGTAAGAAACGACTTTGTTGAAATTCATATTCTTGTTGTAAGTTACCATATTCTTGTTGTAAATCTTGATATTCTTTTACATGCTTTTGGTAGTCCATCTTATTTTTTTCATACGCTTCTTTTCTCGATAAAGCCTGTTGAAATTCATTTAAAGAAAGACTTTCTTTTTCTAAATCCATTTCCCGTTTCTGGACAAGTAATTTTTGTTGGCCAAGTTTTTCATCTATGTTTTTAAAATCTTCTTGCTCTTTTTGCTGATGCACAAGACTATCTTGTTTTAAGATTAGTTTTGTTTGTGCTTCCTTGACGAAATGTGTTTGTTGCTTAAGCTTTATTTCAAGTTCATCCACCACTTGATAAAGAGAAAGCTGTTCCTTCAATTGATTTAATTCTTTTTCTTTTTGCTTAAAAAAATCTTCATTGCATTCCTTTTGGAAAGTTTGCCATCTCGCTTCTAAAGATTGATAGTCTTTTTCTAGCATCAGTTTTTTTTCTTGTGCTTTTTTATAGTCCAAACGATTTTTTTGCTGGTCTAGGAATTTTTGTTTCTGAATATTTTGTTCTTGAAGAGTTAAGTCTATCTGTTCCAGTTTCGATACAATTTCTTGATATCGAAGATAATCGAATTCTTGCTTATTTTTCAACAAGTTTAACTCTTCTAAAATGGTTTTACCATCTAATTGGAAATGAACTTCTTCTAAAAGACGCTCAATCTCTTTCTTGGTTTCATTCACTTCCTTTTGAAGATAATCCACCTCTTTTTTACTTCTTTCAATAAATGAACTGAAAGCTGACACATCAAAAACCGTCTTTAATAGCTCCGCTCTTTCATTACCTTTTTTCAAGAGAATATCACGGAATGTTCCTTGGGCAATCATCACCACTTGACGAAATTGTTTTTTATCCAAACCAATGATGTCTTTAATTTTTTCATTGATTTCTGCTTGTTTAGATAAACTTTTTCCATCCGGCAAAGCTAAATAACATTTTTGATGAACATCACTGCCATCCTTTTTTAGCTTAAAAGAGCGATGAACGGTGTACACCAAACCCTTATTTTCAAACTCTAGTTCAACAATGGTTTCCACTTTTCTATCTTGTTCCTGACGATTTCTAAAATCGAATGGTCTATGTAGCTCTTGACCACTTTGTTCACCATATAAAGCGTAGGAAATACCATCAAAAAGCGTCGTTTTCCCGGAGCCTGTATTTCCCCAAATTACAAAGATACCATTCTGCCCTAATTGGCGAAAATCAATAACCGTCTTTTTTTGATACGACGAAAAAGCCTGTAGTGTTAGTTGTAGAGGTCTCATTCTTTTTCTCCCTCATTCCATATCTTTTGAACCCATGCCAGTTGTTCATCACTTAAATCATGACCGCTGACCTGCTGATACCATGTAGCAATAATTTCCAACGGATTTAAGGATTTCATATTGGTATTGGATTGTGTTTGTTGCAAATTGTATTTTCTTTTTGCTGGAATAATACTCATGTAATTCGGGTATTTCTTTGCGATTTCCGAAATAGAAGTGTAAGGAAAATATTCATCGCTTAATTCAAAATAAAGATAGTCCATGGAATCAACAGCCTTTATTCCCATTAAAACATCCTTTATTGTTGCTTTAATGAATTTTACTTCATGTCGTGGTTGTAAAGGGATTAATTCTATTTCTAAACTTCCTTTTTCTTTTAAACTAAAGATAGGCATTGTTTTTGATTGGTTCGCTTCTGCTTTTGAATAGGCTAAAGGAGAACCGCTATAACGAATACGACCACTTGCATTCAAAATCGCTTCCGGTTTATGAATATGTCCTAAAGCCACATAATCAAAGTCTTCAAAAATGGGACTGCTGACTTCCTCTGAACCACCAATCATTAATTCTTCTGAGCTATCTTCACTTGGTTTACTAACACCAAGAACGAATTGATGTGCCACTAGGATATTTCTTTGTTTTGTATCTAACTTTAAATCTTCTAATAAAAGATGATAACCTTCTTTTAAACGAGGTGTTTCTTCTAAATGAAGAGCATTTTTAATATCAAAGCGATTCATGTAGGGGATGCTATAGATATAAATTGGTCCATATTCATCCTTTAAGACAATAGCTTGGTTTGAATAGTTGGTTTGTAGATAGATATCGCCTTGCTTGAAAAAGCTTGAACCAAAGGCTAAGCGGGATGAACTATCATGATTGCCACTGATTAAAATTACTTTGATTTCCTTTTCATGCAGTGCTTTTAAGAAGTTATTTAAAACTCCCACTGCTTCGATACTTGGAACTGATTTATCGTAAATATCACCCGCTATTAATAGACAATCCACTTTTTTTATTTCTAGTTGTTGTAAAATTTGGTTTAAAATATATCTTTGATCTTCTAAAAAAGAATGACCATTTACCACCTTTCCCAAGTGCAAATCGCCAATATGTGCAAACTTCATATAGCCTCTTTCTGCTTTTATTATAGCAAACAAAAAACAGAATCAGTTTCCTAACTCTGTTTCATAAAATTAGAAAATTAAAATCACCAATTCTCGCTATGGATTAAGACATATCTTATGTGCATAGCAAGCCCAACTGGAATATAGGAATATTTAGTCAAAGAAGGAACAAGATTCTTTGGCTTGAAAATTATAAACAAAGCAACACCAAATACAATCAAAATTCCTATCTCAATTAAATTCTTTCTTCTTATTTCTTCTAAGTCAATAACACTAAAAGTGATACAACCTATTATGAAAATCAAAGCATTCACAAAATCAGCCTGTGAAAACCATCCTATCAACAAGGAAATAGCGATATTCGCTATCATGATGATTCTTTTCTGCTGTTTAGTAAACATAATAATCAATCATCTTATATCTATGAACCCATCCTCTTGAGCCCATATTGCTTTCCTCACATTGAAATTTTGTTCGTGTTGTAAAGGTTCTCTTAGAAGGATAATTTCTATGTGCTAAGGCATCATCAATGGCAGTTATTATTTTATTATCTGACAATACTATACCCACTGCGATACCTATACCAATATTCCCAAGAATACCTGTTCCAGCACCAAGCAAAGCACCCAAAATAGCACCTCCAATTATATTATCACGCTCAATTTTTTTCCTATATTTTATTAAATCACTTTTTGAAATAGTTCCATATACCGTTTTTGTTTTCCCCTTACAGCGCCCAAGATTATAATATAAACTATATCCACCAGAATTAGATTTTTCTGATTCTAAAACATCAATGTAAAGTTCATTATCAATAACTTCTACCCCAATGATTTTACTTGTATCAATTGTCCCCGTGGAGCAATCATCACAAGCCAGTACTTTTGTTGGTGCAAAGCCTATTAGCATGACAGCCGTTAAAAGTAAAACAGTGATTTTTTTCATTATACTCTTTTCCTTTCTAAGTAATATTCCATACTGTATACTTTTTATTTTTTCTGTTTTTACTCTCCTTTCTTTCTCATAGCTTTAAAAATAAAAAGTACTTCTTATGTGATTTCATTCTATGCTCATTATTTATGAATGTAAACCCTTACAAAATATTTTTGTTTCGCTATTTTAAGGCACTTGAATTTACACTCTATGAAGTCTATTATTCAACTACGTTGCACTTAGCTTGACAATTCAAACAAACAAAAAACAGAATCAGTTTCCTAACTCTGTTTCATAAAATTAGAAAATTAAAATCACCAATTCTCGCTATGGATTAAGACATATCTTATATGCCTAGCAAATCCCATTGGGATATAGATATACCTTAACCAAGAAGCCTCCAAACCCCTTGGCTTGAAAATAATATACGCAATAAAACCTATTACACCAATTAATCCTATTTTAATTAAATACTTCTGTGTAATTTCTTCTACATCGATAATATCAAAGGTAATAAAACCTATTATGAAAATCAAGGCATTCACAAAATCAGCCTGTGAAAACCATCCTATCAACAAGGAAATAGCGATATTCGCTATCATGATGATTCTTTTCTGCTGTTTAGTAAACATAATAATCAATCATCTTATATCTATGAACCCATCCTCTTGAGCCCATATTGCTTTCTTCACATTGAAATCTCGTTCGTGTTGCAAAGGTTCTCTTAGAAGGATAATTTCTATGTGCCAAAGCATCATCAATTGTCCCCGTGGAACAATCATCACAAGCCAGTACTTTTGTTGGTGCAAAGCCTATTAGCATGACAGCCGTTAAAAGTAAAACAGTGATTTTTTTCATTATACTCTTTTCCTTTCTAAGTAATATTCCATACTGTATACTTTTTATTTTTTCTGTTTTTACTCTCCTTTCTTTCTCATAGCTTTAAAAATAAAAAGTACTTCTTATGTGATTTCATTCTATGCTCATTATTTATGAATGTAAACCCTTACAAAATATTTTTGTTTCGCTATTTTAAGTCATAAAAACCTAAATCTATCCTAAGGATAAATCTAGGTTTTTCTTCTACTTATTTCCACTCATATCCAGACTTTGTTTGAACCAAAGATCGACTAAAAAATTCCGCTAAAGCATCAATCAGATAAGCCGTATCCTTAACACCGGCCGTTTCAACTGGTGAGTGCATTGCCAATTGAGCCAAGCCAACATCTACCGTCACCAAAGACACATGCGCATTGGAAATATTCCCTAAAGTACTACCACCACGAACATCCGAACGATTGGTAAATACTTGGAAAGGAAGTTCTTGGCTTTGACAAATATCCTTAAACAAGGCGGCACTAATACCATCGGTTGTATAGTGCTGATTGGCATTAAATTTAATCACAATTCCTTCATTCAATTTTGGGTGATTGACCGGATCATGCTTGGCAACATAGTTTGGATGTACTCCATGGGCATTATCCGCTGACACCATCATTGAATTCGCAATGACTTGTGGGTAACTATTCAGGTCATGTCCTAAAGCCTGATGAATACGACTTAAACAATCACTTAAGAACGTACTATCCGCTCCTTGTTTCGTTAAAGAACCGACTTCCTCATTATCAAAAATCACCATGACAGGAATACTATGCGCATCCTTAGCCCCTAAAAAGCCATATAAATTAGCGAAGGCACACTGCAAATCATCCAAACGAGGCGAAGTCAAAAACTCTTGGTTCATTCCCCAAACATAGGCTTTTTCTCTTGGATATAGGAATAAGTCATGCGAAAGAATATTTTTTTCCTCAATCTTCAACTTTTCCGCAAAATAGCGAAGAACTTGATTGTCTTTCTTTCCTTGCGCAATCATTGGCAATAAATCATTTTGAATATTATAACTATGATTTTCATTCGCATTACGATCTATGTGAATGGCTAAATTCGGAATCATAGCGATGGTTTCTTCAGAATTGACTAAATAGGAAGAAAAGAAATTCCCATCTTTCACAACCACTCTTCCGGCAATCCCTAAAGGACGATCAAACCATGGCGCCATCAACATGCCACCATAGCCCTCAACATTCAATTGAAGATAGCCTTCTTTTTCAATCTCGCTATTCTCTTTCAATTTAAAACTAGGTGAATCCGAGTGTGCCGCTCCAATCATAAAGCCATGATAATCCTTACAAGGAACACGGAAAGCTAGGATACTAGAGCCATTTCGACAAACAAAATAACGCCCATCTTCTTCTAAGTCCCAATTTTCACTTTCTTGCAGCTCTGTATAACCACCACTTCTTAGTTTCTCTTTTACTTGATGAATCGCATGATACGCCGTTGGTGAAGCATTGATAAAATTCATCAATTGTTCATTCACATTTTTTATCATCACTATTCACCAATCACAAAGCTACCTTTCCTAAACACCGGTACAACCGTTCCATCTCTTTGAATACCATCCACATCCATTCCTTTGGTACCAAACATAAAGTCCACATGCACTAAAGAGGTATTCATGCCACGCTTCTTTAGGCTTTCTTCCTCATCTGTTAAACCACCTTGAATGTTCTCCGGATAGGCACGTCCCAAAGCCAAATGGCAAGCCGCATTTTCATCAAATAAGGTATTAAAATATAGAATACCTGATTGTGAAATTGGCGAATTATATGGCACCAAAGCCACTTCTCCTAAATGCGAAGAACCTTCATCAAAGTTCACCAGCTTATCCAAAGCTTCCTTTTCTTTTTCAGCTCCATATTCCACCACTTTTCCATTTTCAAAACGGAACCAGAAATTCTCAATCACTTTCCCCGAATAACTCAAAGGCTTAGAAGCGTACACAATTCCATTTACTCTATCTTTATGAGGCATAGAGAACACTTCTTCAGTTGGAATATTTGGCTCAAAGTGAATCCCAAAGAAAGAATCGGTACCACCACCTTCCCAAATATTTCCATCCACTAAGCCTACCTCTAAATCAGTACCCAGTTCAGAAGTGAAATGTAATTTTGTGAATTGATAGTCGGTCATTTTCTTGGCATATGCTGTTAGACGAGCATCGTGTTCCAACCAATTCTGTTCTGGATTAGACTGTTCATCCACCCTGGAAGCGGAAAAGATTGCCTTTTCTAAAGCACTATACGCTTCTTCTGGACTTAAATTAGGAAACACCAATTCCGCCCAATCTTGTGATGGTAAAGCAACGATTGACCATTGACCAATATTTTTCATTTGATAGTCCATCAAGTCATCCATTTTTTCCGAGAAAGCTCTTGAATACGCACTAATCTTTTCTTGATCCAAATCCTTTAAGCCACCCGGACAATCCGATACCACCGCTAAAGAACATATTCCCTTATCCTGAAGATACTTGTGTTTATCATGGAGCCAATCCGGAATATCCTTTAATCGTTCTAAGCTTTGGTATTGGAATTTATGACGGCTTAATTCCTCATCACTCCAATCCACAATCACATCCGAAGCCCCAACTTCATAGGCCTCTTTTGAAACCATCCGCACAAATTCCACATCTCGAACATTGGCTCGCACCAATAAAGGCTGATCCTTTTGTACATGAACACCCATACGAACCGCCAATTTCGCTAATTTTTCATAAAGATTTTGATTTTTCATTTCGTTTCCCCCTCTTGTATCACTTCCATAACACGATTTAATTCTTTCATTTGATTTTCAAATTGTTGGATATCCACCACGAACCGACTTGTCCCAAAAGGATTGATAATAATTCCCATATCTTCCTTTTTAGCCTGACTTAAAACCTCTTGGAAAGGAACTTTCTTTAATTCCAAACCTTCTAATTCCACTAAGTCTTGATTCCGAAAGGCCTCTTTTGGACTAGTATAAATGGATTTCAAATAAGCATTGCTTGCCGGAATAAAGACTTTATCATACAAAATTGTGTTTTGTTCAAAATCACCCGTGTATTTTAATTGATAAAAGTCCGCCTTTTCAAATGAACAAAACAATTGATGAATATAATGATAATCCATCACATGCGACGGGACTTCTTTCAATAAACCATTCACATACTCACTCTTCGTCCTATCCTTAGCTAAATAGCCTGATAATAATTGATAAGCATTCACACTCAATTTTTCATTAAAGTGAACTTTCAAGCGAACCTTTTCTTCCTTTGCGGATTTCTTTTGAACATCTTGTACAAAGATTTCCTCTACTTTTCCCTCACTCAATACAACCGGTACGGTTTCACCACCTTTTTCAACCAATTGATCCAATAAAGAAACCCTCTCACCTTGAAAAATTTCTCCCCGAACAAAGCCTTCAATATAAGAACCATCAACCCGATCAATCAATAAACTAAAAGCTTCCTTTCCTTTTTGGTAGGATTTTTTCTTGTCTTTCCAAAGCAAAACATAATTTCCGAAGCGATTCAAGTACCATTTTCCCAGGTAATAAATACCAAAAGAACTGAGAATAACGACACTTATCTTTTGCGTGAAGGAATAAAGGTCTGCCTCTAAGTAACAAACATCCATTGCGTAATAAATCAAAAGAACACCGGCTTGTAATACCAGAGATAAATACACATAACGCCCTAAATGAAAGCGTTGGGAGATGATACGACCTTCTTCTTTATCCATGAATTTATTGATATAGTGTAATATCATCCAATGCACCAATTCTACATTCACAATGAAGTGATGGGTATACAACAGACTTATGTTATAAATAGGCGCTACGAGCCATTGGATTAGTAAGAACATTGACGCCAAGCCAAGGAATAGCGCAATCACCTGATTTAATCGAAGTAATAATCGTTTCATGCATTTATTTTATCATTGATATGTCAGAATGAGTAGTAACCAGCCCACCAGTAACAGCCATGGACCAAAAGGGATTCTTCTTTTCTTAGTACTAATCGCAAATAATAAACCAAAGCCGCTCGCAAGTCCTAACCATAAATGGAACAATTCCCATGGCAAGCCAAATAAAAAAATGCCGCACAAACAAATATCCCCCTCCCCCATCCATTGATTTCTTAAATAAGGGGAAATAAGGATACACACAACAGCGATAAGCCACTTCCCTTCTAATCCACGATAATAAAAGAAAGCCATTAACGAAGCACTTAACCATAAATCTATGCTTTGTATTTTTTCGCTATACGCATCTTCTAATCCCATCTTTATGAATAAAAAAGATAAACTCATAAAAGGAAGAATAGGCATTTCAGAGTTTTGCCAAGCTAATCCTACCAAAAGACTATACACATCTATACCAAACCAAAAAAGTGGAATAGCTTGTTTACAATAGGAGCATTTTCCTTGATTCAGTAAGTAGCCCAACATAGGTAGCTTCATCCACCACTTCAATTCCTTATAACAAAAATCACAGACACTTTTCCCTTTTTGACCACGATGAAAATAATGTCGATACGAATAGGTTAAACAAAAACTGAACCAAGCCAATGAAAAAAGAACTTTCTCCATACTTATCTATTACCAAGCAAAGAGAAAATCCTTGTTTAATGAGGCATCTTTTTAACCGATACCGAATATTTCGCTAAATAGTCACGAAACTCTTCATATTGAGAAGGTTCAAAGAATAAGGCGTTGATTTTGTGAAAGTGTTCAAAGAATAAACTGGAATCTTTCCTAGATAAGGTTAATTGCCCTATTTTTTTATATTTAACTAAGGATCCCATTAGAACCACCCCTTTTGGTGATAAACCGGATTTCATATTCATATACATAATTCCCAAACCCAGGACCACGCCGGATTGAATGTAACGGAATGCTCCTTGGTTATGCATAAAGCCGACTATCGCTAATAACACAAATAAAACAAATACTGCCCAACGATTGCCTACCTTTGTTTCAACTTCAACTTGACTAGAATGCACCAACATCAATGTGAACATCGCAAAGACAAGCACATCCAACACTAAAAAAATCATTTGATTGACTGACATGTTTTTACCTCGTACCTACTATACCAAAAAGATTTTCTTTTTACTTCCTTTTACAAAGAAAAAGCTTAAAACGATGCTCATTTTAAGCTTCTAAAAAATTAGTTGATTTTATTCTTTAAATCTTCAATGTCATCCTTGATTTGTTCCAACATTGCTTTTTTGCGAGAAATTTGGCGTTCCATTTCATGTACTTCTTCGTAATCATCGACTTGGAAAACATCTTCTTGAAGTTGGTTGATTTCCTTGCGTAAAGATTCAGTCAACTCTTCTTTGTGAGCTAGAATATCTTGGAAACGTTGTTGATTGGCACCATGCTTCGCATCCCAGAATTGTTCCTTAACAGCCTTGAATTCTTCCCAGATACGATCATTATCTTTTCTTCCCGAGTATCCGGCTTCTCTCCAAGCCACATCTAAGCTCTTCATCTTTTCGGTATTTTCTTTATCTAAATTACCAGATGCGACAATTTCTTTTGCTTGTTCAATTAAAGCGTTTTTCTTAGCTAAGCTAGCACTAAATTCTTCATTTCTCTTCTTAAAGAACTCTTTACGTTCGGCGAAGAACTTTTGACGAGCTCCATTGAAAGCTTCCCACAATTGATCATCCCATTCACGACCGGCAGAACCTAAGGCTTTCCAATCGTTCATCCATTCATCCATCTTACTGGATAAAGCATTGTAATTCACATTCTTTTCCACTGCTTCTTGAACAAGCTTAATGAGCTCTTCTTTCTTCAGCTTAGCTTCACCACGAACGGTATCTAAATTAGCGAAATATTCCTTACGGCTCTTATTGAATTCTTTACGTGCTTTTTTGAACGATTCCCAAAGCGTATTTTCCTTTTCACCGGCATGACCAATATCTTGCCATTGTTCTTGCAACTGGCGGAAAGCCTCTTGTGTATCTTTCCATGCGGTTGAATTCTTCAATTCTTCCGCCTTTTGAACCAACGTCTCTTTTAAGCTTGCGTTTTGAACTGCTTTCTCTTTACGCATTTTTAATTTTTCTAAAGATGCTTCAAACCAAGTCTTATATTCTTGTTCTTTCGCTGTTTTCCAATCTGGAATGGCTTCCCATTCTTTCTTAATAGCCTCTATTTCTTCTTCACTTGTTCCGGCGTTCAATGTTTCAACTTGACGGCATAAATCTTGTTTATGACGAACGTCTTTTTCTAATTCTTCAACAGCGTTTTCTTTAAATTCTGTTCCGTATTCAATATCTCCACCTTGGCTCGCCGGCTTTTGCCAAACAAGCATGGTGTATTCTCCATTGGATTCAATGCCATACCAACGACCATGACCATCTTCATGACCTTCTACCGCTAATGTTGGTTGTCCCTTTTCGTCAACAGCTCCATAAAGAACTTCGATGACCTTTCCATCAAATGTTTTATGCGACTTGATGGTAACTTTCGCATATTTTTCTTCGTAACCTTGTAATGTCTTCCAATCCATTCTGTTTCCTCGTTTCTACCTACTGATTTTATGCGAAAAAGGGTATTTTGTCTAATGGTTTAAAGGATTTTTGACTTATCGCTTGAATAATGTTACTTGTTATGGTGCGTAGGGGGTATTTTATGAAATTCGAAAGAGAAATTCGAGAGCTTTATACTTCTGCTTTTCCACCTTTAGAAAGAATTCATTTTTGGGTATTGAAGAATATTCAAAAAAGAAAGAAAGGTAAGTTTTACCCAATTGTTCAACTTAATCATTTCATCGGGTTTTTCTTTACGATTGAAAATGAAACTTGTGTTTATTTATTCTTTTTTGCCTTAGACCCTTCCTTAAGAAATCAAGGTTTAGGTGGGAAAGCTTTGGATCATATGGTTGCTCGTTTCAAGCATAAAAAAGTTTTTCTTTTAACCGAATTAGTTGAAGAAAAGAATTCCCTTCCATATCGAAGAAAAAACTTCTATCTTCGTCATGGCTTTAAAGAAACACATTGTTACTTTAAAGAGAATTATGTTTGGTATGAAATGTTATGCCAAAGCGATGATTTTAGCCGAAAGGAATATCATCAATTGATGAAAGAGGCTTTTTCACCTCTTGAGTATCGTTTCTTCTTTAATCCACAAGACAGTAAAAGGGAATTCTAGCTAGGATAAAAACAAAGAATCCAAACCGATAAGCATCCGCAAAAACCTTTGTGCTATTCAATCGTTTAGAAAGAAGAACTAGAAGCCAAAGCACTTAAGCGTGCTACTTTTTAGGAAGTACTAAAAAAGATGCTTACATAACCTTTGTAAACACCTTTTTATACAACAAAGCGCCTTAAACAGGGCTCGAACCTGTGACCTAGCGGTTAACAGCCGCTCGCTCTGCCGACTGAGCTATTAAGGCGTGCTTAAATAATATACCACATATTTTTGGAAAATCAACCAACTTTTTAACTTTTTCCGTGTGCCAAAAAAATTAGAGGAGAAACCATTAAAAAGAACCGTGGGAATCACTTAATTAGCTGAAGGGTATTTATTATAGCAGAAAAGCCCCTTTCTTATGGGAAAATGAATTTTTCCAAACGATACACAAAAGCCTCGATTTTTCGAGGCTTTCCTTTTCAAACTTTCTAATGACTAGAAAGAACTTTTTTCACTTCTTCACAGACACCATCACCATCTAATTTATATTTCTGCATCAGCGCTTTTGCACTACCGGATTCCGCAAAGCAATCCTGCATACCAATTCGATGGATTATTCTTGGGTATAGTTTTGTTGAAATTTCGGCAATTAAACCGCCTAAGCCACCAATCACATTATGCTCTTCCGCCGTAAACACTCGGTCAAACTGACTTAAAATCTTTGCGATTTCTTTTTCTGAACAAGGTTTAATCGCAAAAACATCCACAACCGCAATACTCTTGCCCTCTTCTTGTAATTTATTCGCCGCTTCTAAAGCGGATTGAACCATTGATCCACAAGCGAAAATAACCGCATCCTTACCCTCTTTCACCATCTTAGGCTTCGCGAAATCAAAGACTTCCTTTTCATCATAGACATCTTCCACGGAAGATCGACCCAAACGAACATAACTTGGCTTATTCGTATGAGCTACATGACGAATGATTGCCTTTGTTTCAGTCGCATCACAAGGGACATACACTTCCATTTCAGGAATAACACGCATTAAGGCAATGTCTTCAATGGCTTGATGAGAGACCCCATCCTCACCGACTGAAATACCCGCATGCGTTCCACAAATCTTAACATTCAACTTTGGATAGGCAACGCTATTACGAATCTGTTCCCAAGCACGACCTGTACAAAACATCGCAAAGGAAGAAGCGAAAGCCGTATATCCACTCGCCGCTAAACCAGCCGCATGACCAATCATATCCGCTTCCGCAATACCCATATCAAAGAATCGTTCAGGTGCAACCTTTTTCGCTAAATTCGTTTTCGTACTACCGGCTAAATCCGCATCCAACACAACAATTTTTTTATTCTCTTGAACCAATTGTGCTAAAGCTTCACCATAAGCTTCTCTCGTTGCTTTTCCCATTATTGTGCCTCCAATTCTTGCAATGCTTGTTCATATTGTTCTAGGTTGGGTGCCTTACCATGCCAACCGGCTTGGTCTTCCATGAAAGAAACACCTTTTCCTTTAATTGTTTTAGCAATAATCACTGTTGGTTGTCCTTTTGTTTCGCTAGCTTCTTTGAACGCGGCTCTTAATTGTGTAAAATCATGTCCATCCACACAAACCACATGCCAACCAAATGCTTTAAACTTTTCATCCAATGGATTTGGATTCATCACATCACTTGTGCGACCATCAATCTGTAAGCCATTCACATCAATAATGGCACATAAATTATCATTTTTATAATGGGCGGCAGCCATTGCCGTTTCCCAAATTTCACCTTCTTGAGACTCACCATCACCAATTAAGCAATACACACGATGCGAATTGCCATCCAGCTTATTCGCTAAAGCCATACCATCCGCAGTCGCAAAGCCTTGTCCTAAAGAACCGGTGGACATATCCACACCAACAACGTAATTCATATTAGGATGACCTTGTAATTTGGAATTAATCTTACGGAAAGTATCTAATTGTTCATCAGCTAATACGCCTTTTTCCGCTAACACCGCATATAACAACGGTGAAGTATGTCCTTTGGATAATACAAAACGATCACGATTAATTCCATTCACATTCGTTTCATCCATGTCCATGACTTCAAAAAACAATTCTGTCAAAATATCCGTTGCGCCCAGAGAACCACCCGGGTGTCCCGATTGAGCTGAGAAAATCTCTCGTAAAATGTTTTTACGAATGTTTTTAGCATGAGCTTGTAATTCTTTTATTTCCATTCAAAATTTCCTCGTTTCTTTCTCTAATTATTTTAACACTGAACAAAAGAAAAAGGAGGCTTTAATGGATAAAAAGATAGGTCTATTCCTTTATTGGCATACTACACTAAGATTTTTGCCTTGTATTTATCTCTATAATGAGAACGACTTAAATGAATGACTTTTTAGTGCTTTACAATATCGTAATATGTCCTTGTCGTTAAAGTATAGACAATATAGAAGAAGATTAGGTAAACAGCCAAACTAGCGAAGGTAATCCATGCAAACGTTGAAAAGCTAATCTTAACGATTATCTGCAACACCAAGTGCATAAATTTCGTGGCCGCCAAAACATGCATGGTCGCAATCAACGGTGGTAAGAAGAATATAATCTTAACCTGTTGACGAATCGTCCTGTGAATCATCCTTTCATCCATACCAACCTTACGCATAATTAAGTAGTTTTCACGGTCTCTTGTTCCCTCACTTACCTGTTTGTAGTAAATCACAAGTACGGATACCGATGTGAATAAAACCACCAACATACTCAACACATAGATAGTACCAACATGAATGCTTAATAGTTCACGATAATTCAGTCGCTTTGAATTAAGTAAGTAGCCATATTTTGAATTCGCTACATTCTTATGATATTCCGCTTCAATAACGTTTTTAAGATCATTCATGTACTTTTCTTCATCGATGGCTTGACCATTGTACTTAATCGTCAAATAATAACGACTTTCTTCTCCTAGTTGTTTTGCTTGCAAAACATTCACATTTGCCAGGCTTTCAACACTATCCACCACAATCACAATTTGTTTTAAAACCGTTGTATTTACAGCATTAAATAAAGTCATATTGATATTCGATAAGGTTTGATACTTCTTCTTTGTACCAAAGTAGTTTAAATCCTTTCCTTGTAAGATATTATCCGGATCATAAACTGCCAATTCACCTTTTTTTAATTTCAAATTTGTTCCAAAAACTCGGTTGACATCCTCTTGCAACACATATGTTACCTGCACAGCATTTAATGCGTCCCAGCTGCTTCTTTGATCCTGCTCTTCAAAAGAAAATTCCCCATTTTTTAAAGTTAAAGTTCCACTTGTTGCACGGAAATAACTGATGTCTTGAGGTTGAATGTGGTGTTTCTCATTCAAAGTCGCAATCGCTTTTAAATAGCCTTCCGCTTCTTCAGTGCTTGGAATTTTATAATAATGTCCATCTGATGCGTTCGTATCCTCATTTCGACTATATACAGAAATTTCATAATCACGAGGATATTGGTAATCAATGGTTGATTTAATCCCTATAACTAATGAAGCTGATATAGATAGAATGATAATAACCATCGTTGAAAGAATCGCAATGTTTCCTAAACCCACCGCATTAGCTTTCATACGGTATAAAAGATTTGAAATATTCACAAAATGTTCTGGTTGATAATAAACCTTCTTCTTGCTCTTACGCCATTTCAAATAAGTAATGGAACCTGCTGTAATCAAGCAATAAGTACCAATAATAACCGCTACCACCGCTACCACAAACATGGCGATTGCTTTTAATGGATTTTGAATTGTTAAGGCAAGATAATACCCAAAGCCCATAAATACCAAACCAATAAGAGCTAGCCAAGTCTTCGCTTTTGGTTCTTTCTCACCTTGAGAAGACAATTGTCTTAAACTAGAAATCGAATGCAATTGAATTTGGAAACCGGTCCGAATAAAGAAACCAAAGTATAAAGCCAAGAAAATAGAACAGGTATAGAGAATAGCGTTCGCTGAAATAAAGAAGCCAAACTTCACTTGACCATCTAAGAACATCGTCATGGCCGCAAAGATTAATTTATCCACTAAAATCCCAAGTGTAATCCCTAAAACAATCGTCCCTAGATATAAAAGTAATAATTCAATTAAAACCATGGAACGAATATGTTTCTTTTCTAAACCTAGGGTGTTTAATAAGGAAAATTCTTCCTGTCTACCTTTCAATACAAAGGAATAGGCATAAAAACTAATAATTAAAGTCGCAATACCGACAATCCATCTACCCACAGTCAATACTTGAATAATATTTCTACCACCACGAGAATTTAAAATATAAGGATTCATTCCCATAGAAATGAAGTTATACATCATAAGAGTTAATAAACTCATCGCTAACAAGAAAGGCACAAACCGCTTTCGATCGTTATGAATATTTTGAATGGCTAATCGACTATATAGCTTAAACATGTTGCTCACCACCTACGCTCATCAAGGTGATGGTATCACTAATTCTCTTGTATAATTCTTCATCGTTTAAATCCCCACGGTAAAGCTGATGAAATAAATGACCGTCACGAATGAATAAAATACGATTGGCTTTACTAGCCGCCATAGTCGAATGCGTTACCATCAAAATGGTTTGCCCGGCTCGATTCAACGATTGAAATAAATCCAATAAGGTAGCGGAAGAATGGGAATCTAAAGCACCTGTCGGTTCATCCGCCAATAATAAATCAGGTTGCGTAATCACCGCTCTAGCAACTGCCACTCTTTGTTTCTGACCGCCGGATAATTCATAAGGATACTTCTTTAATAAATTCTGAATATTTAAAATCGGAGCAATTTCATCCAAGCGCTTTTTCATTTCACCATAAGGCTTGCGTGATAAAACCATCGGTAAATAAATATTATCTTCCACATTTAATGTGTTCATTAAATTAAAATCTTGGAAAATAAAGCCCAAATGTTCACGCCTAAACTGTGCTAGCTCTTTTTCTTTTAAAGAAGAAAAGGCCTTTTCTCTTAACGCAACCGACCCCTTTGTCGGTTGATCTAAGGTAGCTAAGATATTTAGTAAAGTCGATTTACCAGCTCCACTTTCCCCCATGATAGCGATAAATTCGCCCTCTTCCACCTTGAAGTCAACGTCTTCCAAAGCCACTACTTTTTGATTGGATAATTTGGAAGAATAAATTTTTTGAATATGTTTAATCTCTAATAAACTCATATCTGACACTCTCCTTACACTCTTAGTCTAAAAGATGGAAAAAAGCTTCACCATTGATGAAGCTAACAATTAGCTTACAATCCTGTAAGCTACAATAATACATTCTTATTTTCAAAATGAATGCGTATCTTCGTTCCCACGCCCACTTGGGATTCAACGGAAATCGGATGATTTAGTTGATGTGAAATTAAAGACACCAAGTATAAACCATAACCACTTGAATACTGCCCATGATGCCCGTTTTGACCCGTATAGCCGGCCTCAAAAATTCTTGGCAAATCCTCTTTTGAAATTCCATAACCGGTATCTTCTATGATTAGCTCTTGTTTTTCTTCATAAATACAAATCTTTCCATTCGGACTATATTTAATGGCATTACTTAAAAACTGGTTCAGCATAAAAGACAACCATTTATTATCACTAAGTACCGATTGCTGAATATCTCTTAGCTCCAAAGAAATGTGATTTAAAATAAACAAAGGGCGAAGTTGTTGCACACATTGACGCACCACTGTATCTAATTTCACTTCCCGAATGCTTAAATCCTGTTGATTATCCTTTTGTTTAGCATACATCAAAATCATATCCACCAATTGATTCATCTTAATCAATTGACTTTCTAAAACCAGTTTATCACTTTTTTCTTCCTCTAAAGCCAACTGTAAGGTAGATAAAGGCAACTTAATCTCATGTACCCACATTGTATAAAAATGTTGATTATCTTCTTGGATTTGTCGATCATTCAACTGTACTTTTTGAATGAGTTGTTGATAGCGTTGATAAATTTTACTTTCTTTTTTAGGTAAAACCGCATCGAATTCCACATTTTCTAAATGGTCTGAATTCAATAAACGATTTCTTTCCTTTTGTATTTTATGTTTCTTTTCAAAACTAGATAGCGCAACGGGAATAGTCATAACGATTAAAGTGAAAGCCGTTAAAACCAAAAATTCCATTGGTATTTGATATAAATGCCCAAGCCCAAATAAAGTCACCAGCCATAATGTAAGCAAAAAAATCATACTAGACGATACCCCATTCCACGAATTGTTTCAATATGATAGGGAATATCCATTTCTTCCATCTTCTTACGCAAGCGAGACACATTCACTGTCAAGGTATTCTCATCCACAAAGTCTTCACTCTTCCATAAATAGTCCATCAGTTCTTCTCTTTTCAAAATCTTAGGAGCTATTTTTAATAAGCATTTTAAAATCTTCGCTTCATTTGGGGAAAGAACCAATTCTCTTTCTTGGTAGTAAAGCGATAATTCTTCTAATTTCAATTCTTTGTATTGATAAAAATCAAGTTGAGCTTGGCTTCTCCTTAAAATCGCTTGCACCTTTGCGATTAGTAGTTCTAAAGAAAAAGGTTTTTGCAAGAAATCATCGCCACCCAAACTTAAAGCGTGAATAATGTTCATTTCTTCATTCGCACTGGAAAGAAAAAGGATAGGTGTATTCGTTTCTTTGCGGATTTTTTCACACCAATAAAAACCATCGTAATAAGGTAAATGGATATCCAATAAAATTAAATCCGGTTGGTAGCTTTTCACCTCTTCATCCAAATGTTGAAAGTCTTGTGTTCGATGAGTTTGATAGCCCCATTTTTCTAAATTCTTTTGGATTTGAATGGATAAGGCATAGTCATCTTCAATTAGGTAAATAATACTCATGATACCATTATACCAAAATCCTAAATTTGACAGTTTTAAAAAGATAAAGATGAAAAAACGCTCTATTTAAGCCTTTTTTTCATCTTTTTTCTTTATTCAAAATGTAATAATATTTTAACTTTTGGTCTTCTTATTAATTTCATTTAAGCTTTTAAAACTCATAATCTCATAGTCAGTATTAAACTTAAAAACATCGTGTAATTTATCAGTTATTACTGTTCTAGTATAAGCAGGAATGTATTGTTTATTGCCTATCTCACATAATTGCATACTTCTTAAGGTTGTTATAATTTCTTTTGTGGTGTATTGAACTAAGTTTTTTTCAATAATCCTTTCAACTAACAATGCCATAAAGCAAGTTAAAAAGTGTGAGTATATTCTACTTTCTCTACTAAGATATACCGGTCGTGCTTTAAATTCACTTTTTAATATTCTAAAACTTTCTTCAATCTTCCATCTTTGACGATGTACTTGTAAGATAATCTTGATATTATCTTCTAAATTAGTGCTAATACAGTATAAACCATCCCATTTGCTTTCTTCAGCTATTTTTTCACTATTTAAGGATAGATGTTGTTCTTTTGCGGATACTCCATCTTCATTGGTATAGTCAATGGCTATTAATCGTTTAAAATCTGTTGCTTTTTGATGATTTCTTAATTTCTTATTACTTGAAATGACTGCTTCTGCTCTGATTATTTGTTTGGATCTAAGATGTTCTTGATAACCGGCGTATTCCGGCGAATAACTTACAATGATTCTTTCTTCAACACCATTTTCCTTAATCCATCTTTCTTTATAATAGATATGATAGTCATTTTCTAATTCTTTTATTTCTGATAATCGAAAAACTTTACCATCACCATCTCTTTTCCAACCACTATCTTCAAATACCCAATCTTTAATTGCTTGTTTTGCCTTTTTAAGTGAATAAGTCATAATAAAACCACGATTAGTGATATCATTGAATTTCTTATTAGTACAACTATTTAAACCGGCATCACAACAGATAATCACTTTATCTAATCCATAGTCTTTAATAATTTTTTGTTCGATAGGTTTTAGAGAAGCTTGTTCGTTTTTATTGCCTTGAAAGATATCAAAAGCAAGGGGTAAACCATACTGATCTAAAAATAAGCCCATTTGCACAATCGGATTAGGTCGATGTTCTTTAGATAATCCATATTGTCTAATTCCTTTTTCTTCTTCAATTTCAAAAAAGTAGTTAGTACAATCATAATATAAGATAGATGAATTGCGTTTAAAGTTATTGTGGGTTGTTTGGTATAAACTTTCTTGAATAAAATCTTTGTATTCATACATTTTTTCTAAAGTACGATATACATCGTGTAAAGCGAAATTTGGGGCTTCAAAGAAATGCTTTGAAAACTCAAAAGTGGATAGTTTAGAACCAGGTGCTAAAATCCTACTCGCAACAAGATAACGCATAATTTGGTTTAAATCAAATTTGAATTGTCCTTCTTTTTTGATTTTATCACTAATCTTAGTTAAACCACAGTCCTTTAATATTTTTTGGATAAAGAAATAACCAATATGCACATGACGAATTGTTTTATGATTAATTCGATTAGCAGGCGCAAAAGAAACAGTAATTCTTTCCTTATCTTCTTTCATCTCTAAAGTTTTTTGCTTAGCATATGCTTTAGTCCAAGTATCAACATCAAGATTAGGGTCACCCACCTTTTTACGAATATCATCAGCACTTCCAAGGGCTTCAAAGATATGGGTAGAAACTTTTTTACCGGTTCTTTTAGAATAGGCAAGATAATAAAAGGTCGAGTTTTTAGATTTCGATTTAGTGATAAACATAGGCACACCTCCACTAATATTATATCAGATATTACATATTATTACAAACGAAATCCCCTGAATTTGACATGAAAACAGCAAAAAAGCTAGTATTTACTAGCTTTTTAAGAAAATATAAAATTCAAAACTGTCAAATTCCCGCATCGCCACCCAAACTTAAAGCGTGAATAATGTTCATTTCTTCATTCGCACTGGAAAGAAAAAGGATAGGTGTATTCGTTTCTTTGCGGATTTTTTCACACCAATAAAAACCATCGTAATAAGGTAAATGGATATCCAATAAAATTAAATCCGGTTGGTAGCTTTTCACCTCTTCATCCAAATGTTGAAAGTCTTGTGTTCGATGAGTTTGATAGCCCCATTTTTCTAAATTCTTTTGGATTTGAATGGATAAGGCATAGTCATCTTCAATTAGGTAAATAATACTCATGATACCATTATACCAAAATCATTTTTAGTATTATAATAAAAGCATTAAAAGGAGGCTTATTATGGGCTTTATATCAGTCGGTGTTGAAGCTGTACGCTCCACCTTAAAAGATGTTTGGAAGGATTACATTTATTGTGATGCTTTAGACAACAATACCTTAGTAACGAAAGGTCTTAATCGCAATTCCAGCAATGGTAATATCTTAAGCGATCAATCGAAAGTGATTGTTTCGGATGGTCAATGTTTACTTGTTGTTGAAAATGGGAAAGTGATTGACTTAGTGGGAGAACCTGGTGAATATATCTACGACAAAAACGCAGAGCCAAGTATTTTCTTAGGTAGTTTCAAAGACGCTGTCAAATCTGTTTTTAGTGAAATTGGTAGCCGTTTTAGTTATGGAGGACAAGCCGGTCAAGATCAACGTGTCTACTTCATCAACATCAAAGAAATTACCGGTTTGAAGTATGGCACACCAAATCCGATTCCTTTCCGTGTTGTAGAAGAAAAAGCCGGTATTGATATGGATATTTCCTTGAAGGCTTTCGGTACTTATAGTATCCGCATTGTTAATCCGGTTCTTTTCTACACCAATGTTAGCGGCAATGTGGAAAATGATTATAATTTAGACACATTAAATGAACAATTGCGTGCTGAATTATTGACCGCTCTACAACCGGCTTTAGCGAAGCTTTCCGATCAAGGCATTCGTTATAGTCAAATTCCTGGTCATACAGAGGAATTAGCCCAAAGTTTAAATGAACAATTAAGTTCTAAGTGGACGGACTTACGTGGTATTCAAATTGTGTCCTTTGGGGTCAATTCTATCGTTGCTGATGAAAATGATGAAGCAACGCTTAAATCTCTACAAAAAGCAACGGCTTTCCGTGATCCTAACTTAGCAGCGGCGAATATTGCGGCGGCTCAAGCTCAAGCCATGCAAGATGCGGCTAAAAATCCAAATGGTGCCATGATGGGCTATGTAGGTTTAAACGCCGCCCAGCAAGCCGGTGGAATTGATGTGAACGAGCTCTACAAACAAGGCGGTCAATGGCTTTGCCCAAGTTGCCAAACCACAAATGAAGGTAAGTTCTGCAGTAACTGCGGTACTAAAAAACCAGAATAATGAGTCAATCTTCAACAAATATCCAGTGTTTTAACTGTGGTTCCCCTTTGCGCTTTGACGCTAGTCAACAAAAGCTCGTTTGTGATCATTGTGGTTCCATTTATTCGCCGGAAGAAGTGGATACGCGTTTAGAAAAGAGGGAAAGTAAGCCTGAGCTAAAAGGTAGCTTTGCGCAAAAAAGTAATCATTTAGACCATTGGTCAGAAGTGGAAGAAAATCAAATGGCTTCTTACTCTTGTCAAAGCTGTGGGGCTCAAATCATAGCGGATAAAACCATGGCGGCATCTAGTTGCCCCTATTGTGCCAATCCAATGGTCATTGAATCACAAATCAATGGTGGCTTAAAACCGGATCAAATCATTCCCTTCAAGCAGGTTAAACAAACAGCCATTAATACTTTAAAACATTTTTATAAGAATAAACCACTTCTACCCAATAACTTCAAAGAAGAAAATCACATCAAAGAAATCAAGGGAATTTATGTGCCTTTTTGGCTTTATGATGGTCGAGTTGAGGGATATAGTCAATGCAAAGCAACTGTCACCACTTCTGATTATATAGGTGATGATATATACCAACACACCCATCACTATCTCGCAACCCGTGCCGGTGACGTTGAGTTTGAACGAGTTCCGGCCGATGCTTCTACGAAAATGCCCGATGAATTGATGGATGCGATTGAACCTTTTCATTATGATGATTTAACGGATTTCCAAATGAGCTATCTAGCCGGTTATTTTGCGGATCGTTATGATGTCAATTCTGATGAAGATTCTAATCGTGTCGATCAGCGTATTCAAAACACAACTATACATCTTTTTAATCAAGAGTTCAGTGCTTATGATACAAGCTATCCAATTCATGAAAAATATGAAATTCATCCAGGTAGTATTCATTATGTTTTCTTGCCCGTTTGGTTATTAACCACAAGATATAAAGGTAAAAACTATCGTTTTGCGATGAATGGACAAACCGGGAAAATGGTATCCGATGATTTACCGGTGGATAAAAAGAAAGCGCTTCGTTACTTTACTTTAACGGCACTTATTATTTTCGCTATTCTATATGTTTCGTTGTTTATACTATGGAGGTAATGTATGCGTAAAAAAATAACTTTTTTCTTCTTTGCATTATTACTTTTCCTTTGCCTTATTCCTGTTCAAGCTAATGAAAATACTCCTCATGTAGTTGATAAATATGGTTTACTTTCGCAAGAACAAATCCATCAGTTAGAAGAACGCGCTCAAAAAATTGAACAGGAACATAAGATTGCTGTTTACATCCGTGTTTACCTGGATAAAGGCAGTTATTCAACGATTGAATCTTTTTCCGAAGCTATTTATAAAAATGAAAAACTTGGCTATGGTGCTAACCATGATGGTATTATGTTAGTACTAACGATGTGGGATCGACGCTTTGATGTTGTGACCTATGGTAAAAAAGCTTCATCCATTTATACAGCTAAAAAGCGTGAAAAGATTGCTTCAGTGGTGGTGAAGAAATACTTGCGTCATAACAAGTATTATGAAGGCTTTCAACGTTTTATGAAAGAAACGGTTGATGTCATTATCATTCCTTTCTACATTCGTAGTGCAATTGTGATTTTCGTGCCTTTATTACTAGCCGGTATCTATGTTTTTAGACTTAAAAAACGACACCATAGTGCAGATATTCAACTAGAGGCATCCGATTATACGAAAAAAGGTCTACAACTATCTCAACAAAGTGATGTCTTCTTATACACCACAACTGTTGTCATTCATAAGCCGAAGGATGATTCCGATAATGATAATTTCGATGGTGGTGGCTTTAGTAGTTCAGAAAGCGGTGGCTTTGGTCATACCTCCGGTAGCTTCTAACGAATTCTTTTAGCGACAGCTAATCCATCTCCGATTTCTAAATAAAAATCGGTTTGGAAACGCTTGTCGTTTTTTAGTCTTTCTTGAAACTTTTTAAGCTTATGAACTAACTGTTTCGTACTACGATTGTTGGTTTTAGAATCATCTTTCACAAGACCATGAAAAGCTAAATTATCAAACACAAAATAGCTACCAATATGACTATTCCCAATAAAATGTTCTACATAACGTGCGTATTGAGCCTTCGCCACATCCACAAAGATAAAATCATAATCTTGGTAACTTTTAAAATTAGCCGCATCTTCTAAATAAGCATGAATGCGATTTTCTAATTTCTCTTCTTGAATATTTTGTAAAGCTTGTTGATAACGCTCGACATCAATTTCCAAGCTATCAATACGCATATCAAAGCGTACCTTTGCCATTTGAATAGCAGAATAGCCAATCGCCGTACCTATTTCTAAGATGGATTGGATTTCTGTATGTTCATTTAAAAAAGATAATAAAAACGCAAGACCACTAT
This sequence comes from Bulleidia sp. zg-1006, assembly GCF_016812035.1. NCBI lineage: Bacteria > Bacillati > Bacillota > Erysipelotrichia > Erysipelotrichales > Erysipelotrichaceae > Bulleidia > Bulleidia sp. zg-1006. The sequence goes on from NZ_CP069178.1 coordinate 1,393,390, forward strand.
CTTGCATAATAGGGATGTGATTCTGTTTCGCTTTTATTTTTAAATCCATATAACTATTTTACTTTTTCCCGCTTCATTTCTACAATAGAAATTTGTCTAAATACAAAAAAATCCTAGCTCATCAGTTAGGATTTTTTAATGAATTAGTTTGTGGCTTTTTCAAAATTCACATAACCCAATGGATTCGCAATCCATCTATTTTCTCCAATACGATACCAAGTGTAATTGTCCGCTTGTTTTATTTCTAAAACATCATAACTTTCACCTTGTTTCAAAGTTCCTAAATCTTTACCTTTGGTCGTTGGTTGATTACGAACATGAAGACCTGTCTTAGTGATATTTACTTTACCTAATGTGGCTTCCTTAGATGGACTTGGTGTTTCTGGTTTTGTCTGTTCTATTTGTTGAGCAGGCGTTGTCGGTTGTTCATTCGGAGTTGTCGTTTGTTGCGTAGTTGGCGTTGTTACTTGGTTTTTATTCTTATTGCCAAAGAAATAATCTAAGGCCAGCCATTCCACAGTCAAGATAATAACACCTACCAGGATATAAATCATGGTCGTCTTCCAACCGCTCTTTTTCTTTTGTTCTTTTAGTTCTTCCTGCTCATCCTCTTCTTCTATCTCTTTCACATAAGCAGGCACTTTTTCTACCATAACTGATGTGGTAGGCATTCGCTCGGAAAGGGATATTTCAGTTGGCTCAGAAACATTTAATAATCGAGAATAATCCTCAAAAGAAAAGCCTTCAGCCGATAAATGGTTCTTGGCTCTTTCCAGTAAAGAATGCACATCTTCTTTCGATAAACAAATCTTAGAAGCAATGGCATCTTCATCCATCTTTTTAATAGCAAAAAGATTTAAAACTGTTCTTTCCCCATCGCTTAAACCATCGCTATACGCAAATACCTTTGCCCAAGCATTTTCATCATCCACTAAGCCAACTTCCTTTACTTCTCCTGTTTCAAACGGATTAAAAGGCAATAAGCTTTCTAAAGCCTTATCCATCGTTTCCCGGGATAACCATGTCTCAAAATGATCCACATGATTTAAGGCTTCATCTAAATTAGTGAATACTTTCGTAATCGTGTTCTTCGTAATGAATTTCGCTAATTCTTTGTTCCCTGTGTATAACTTTGAATTACGATAAATTTCTTGTTGATAACTTTTGACTAATTTATTTAAACCGTCAACATTTCCACTCTTCGCTTCCTGAAGAATAACCTTTAATGTATTTTTATCCATAATTACCTCTACCCATATATTATAATCTATTTTTTCTCATCTATGAAATCACTACTGCTTAATCCACAATAATAAAGCTCTAATTTAAAATAATCCTTTACTTTTTTGAAAATATCCAGGTTGTTTTGCGAACAAGCACTCGATTTCGCCCCATTGTTGAAATTGTAAGTACAGCTTCCTGTACTGGCGATATTACTCTTCCAGTTATAAACATACTCCAAAGAATAATTTTTATATTGGAAGCTTGTTATATCAAATAAAAAGCTATATTCCTCGTGACTATTGAATTTAGACTTAAACTCATTATCCGATACCTTTTTGTAATCCAAACGACCGACTAGACGTTTCTTTAAGGTCGCTAAAACATCATTTTCCGGCGTATCATCGGTTTTCGTTTTAGCTTTTATTTGTGAAGTATCAATATTCTTAAAGTGAACGTATTTCTTTTCTTGTTCTTTTTGGGCTTCTGAAATAGAAATCTTTGTGCTGCCAACTTGACTTCTTTCGGCTTTGGATTGATATTCCACTTCAACCTTCTGATTATTCTTTTTAATTTCTAAAGTGAATTTCACTGTTTCGGAAATGAATGTATTTCCTTGGAAAGTATCTATAATTTCATTCTTCTTTACTTTCAATTCATCCATTTTATTTAAACCATAGCTATCAAAATGGTTTAAGAACACTTCTTTCGCCGGCTCCGGTTTATAGGAGTAAGTATACACTCCATTTTTCACTCGATAGCTTTCTAATTGTTCTGCCTTTATAGTCCGCAATGGTTCAATTGGCACTAACATCGTTTTAATTAAGGCATCCATTCCCATTTCTTCATAATAAGAAACACCATTGAAAGTATTGTGAATTCTTCCATTGTAATAATTCCCTTTGATGATTGAACGCTGACCATTCGCATTGATATTTTGCGAAAGGATGGCTTCATTACCTTTCCTTTGCAGTAAAGCATCTTGGGCATAGGTATCCAATGTTTCATTAGCGAATTTCAACTTATATTGCGAATGCACTGCAACGGTATAGTTATCACCCTTCTGTTCTTGCGGAAAGGATTGGAGCTTGATAGGTTCTGTTTTCTTAGTTCCGCAGGCAACTAATGCCAAGCATAATAAACAAGCTAATAATTTTTTCATACGTCTATTTTATCCTATTTTTTAAGAATATGAGAATAGAAAAGAATTCTTGACTATCTTGGAAAAATAATTTAATGATAAATAACAAAGGAGGCTTTTATGTGTGCCGTTAAAAATATACCTGTTTTAGATGAATATGATGTTTGTGTCATTGGCGGTGGTAGTGCTGGATGTAGTACTGCCTATACCTGTGCAAAATATGGATTGAAAACTTTAATTGTTGAAAAAAGTACTAAGTTAGGTGGTTCCTCTAACAATGCTCTAGTGACACCGATGATGCGCTCTTATACCAAGCACCACCCTAATTTTTATGATTTAGTCAACCAATTAAACACTTATGCGCATACAGAAGATCAACAAGGTTCTGGACAAATTTGGTTTTCGGCAGAAGCGATGAATAATAGCTGGGAAAGCTTATACACCAATGTGAATGGACATATTCTTTACGATACAAGTTTAATTGATGTGAATATTGAAAATGGAACTATTGTTTCCATTGTGGTGGACTGTGTTGAAGGCTTATACGAAATAAAAGCGAAACATTTTGTGGATGCTACCGGTGATGCCAAGCTTTCTCGTTTATCGGGTATTCCTGTGGAACATGGTGATCATCATTTAGAAAATCAAATTAGTTCCTTACGCTTTGAAATGGGTGGTATTGATATTGAGAAATTCCGTGCATATGTTTTCTCATTAAATGACAGCTACAGCATTCATCGAACTAAAAAAGATTACTTTGAAGCGGCAATGGTTGTTCATAAAGGATTTGCAATGGAACCCCTTTTTCAAAAGGGAGTTGAACAAGGCTATCTAATTCCAAGTGATTTGCATTATTTTCAGTGTTATTCCATCCCCGATAAACCGGGTGGAATGTCTTTCAACTGTCCTCATATCGTTATGATGAAAGATAATACAAATGCTGTTGAAAGATCAAAAGCTTATGTGTATGGTCATCAAGCCATTCAACGTTTAGTCACCTTTCTAAAAGCCATGATGCCGGGCTTTGAACATTCCTTCCTATTGCAAGTAGCGAACCAATTAGGCATTCGTGAATCTTGGCGTATCGTTGGTCAATATCAAATGCAAGAGGATGCATACGCAACTATGGCTCGCTTTGAAGATGCGATTGCTCGTGGGGATTGGTATATTGACGTCCACTCAGCCAGTCAATCCTTAGTGCACCAAAAGTCTTACCAAAAAGGTGACTACTATGAAATACCTTATCGCTCGCTTATTACAAATGAATTAGACAATCTAATTGTGGTTGGCCGTTGTATCTCTGCTACTTTCTTAATGCAAGCTAGTATTCGTATTATTCCAACTTGTATTGATATTGGTGAAGCGGCTGGAGAAGCCATTCATCTTTGTGAAGTCGATAAGTGCTCCCTCAAAAAACTAGATGGTAAAAAGCTTTCTAAGTTAATAAATAATTATCGTTAAAAAATCGCTTTTGTTCTATTGCATTTCTAAAACTAGAAGTGTTAGAATGAAAGCGGTTAATTTATTTCGGACTCCGAAATAAATAGAAAGAAAGTCCATGAAACATTTAAAGATTGAAGAAATTCGTAAACAAAATAAACATTTACTTAAGGAAACCATTCATCATCATCCCGGTATTTCCAGAATAGAGCTATCAAAATTGGTTGATTTGGCTCCTAGTACTGTCACGGAGATTGTGAATGAACTGTTGGAAGATGGCATTCTTCAAGAAAAGAAAAGTGCCATTCAAAGAAAAGGAAGACCTGCCAAAAAGCTTTACTTTCAAGATAATTCGCTTCCGTATCTGTTGATTGAATTTAGAGCCAAAATAATTTATACCTATGTCTATTCTTTAAATCACGAATTACTAGAATCAAGAAACTTCTATAATCAAGAAAATGACGGTAGCCTCATTTTTGAATGGGTGAAAGATATGTTCCCCAAGAATTGTGTTTCTAAAATCGGCTTGTTGGTTCATGATGATACCCAGCTTTCCGACTTAAACGTTCTTTATGATACTGGTTATGTTTCACAAATTTTAACCATTCGTGATGCTTTAAAGGATTATTACCATTGTCCTGTTGAAGAACAGGTTTCCGGTCTAACAACCCTATCGGAACTCATGGCTCTCTCTCTTCATAAACAAGATGCGTTCATTTGTGTTTCTAAGAAGATTGAAGGAAAAATCTTATTGGAAAATGAGGTTATTCCCTTGAATCGGGATTATTTAAGTGAGATTTTCAACTCTAATTTAGAAGTTATCGCAACACAATTAAATCAATTACGCCGTTTCTTAAACTTAAAGAATATATTTATTTATTGCTTAAATGAGAAAAGCTTTGGACGCTATATGGATTTGAATAGCTTATCCATTACGGTATATCAAGTGAATTCAAGCTTATCCAGGCAGGTCTTATTTCATAAGATGCTACTAATTGGAACCAACGGTTAAAACCGTGTTCATACAAAACATATAGGAGGATAGAAAGTATATGTTGCAAGGAATTTTAATTCTTCTTGTATTTGCGGTTATTGCCGTTTTCATGATGACGAAGAAATTACCTACCTTGGTGGCTTTACCACTGATGGCTGTGTTAATTTGTGTTATCGCCAAAGTACCGGCGATTGCCGTTAATGACAAAGGTGTTGCAATCGGCTGGCTTCAAGTCGTTGTTGAAGCAGGAACCGTTCGTATGGGATCCGCTATTATGGCTGTTATCTTCGGAGCTTGGTTAGGTCAATTGATGAACAAAACCGGTATTACTGAAAATTTAGTGAAAAAATCAGCTGAATTGGGCGGTGATAAGCCATTGTTAATCACATTGGTTTTAAGTGCTGTTGTGGCTGTTTTATTCACAACATTAAGTGGCTTAGGTTCCATCATCATGGTTGGTACCATTGTGCTGCCAATTCTTATTTCCGTTGGTATTCCGGCTATTTCAGCGGCTTCCATCTTCTTGATGTCTTTTACGACCGGCTTATCTTTCAATATCGCAAACTGGAAGACATTCGCTACTCTTTTCTCATTAGACATCCATCAAATTCGTGACTTTGAAGTTTACCTAATGGCAGCTACAGCTTTCGCTACTTTGGTCTTAATCTTCGTTGAATTCAAAAAGAATGGTATTAAGTTTGCCTTCTCAACCCAAATGCAAGAACCAAAGTCATCTCAACAACTCACCGGTATTCGTGGGGCTTTAGCCATGCTTACACCATTGATTCCAATTGTATTAGTCGCTATCTTTAAATTCCCTGTTGTCCCTGCTTTTATTGTTGGTATTCTTTGGATTTTATTGATGAGTCAAAACAGTTATAACAAAGCCATGAACCTTCTAACAAAAACCTGTTACGATGGTGTTACCGATGCTGGTCCGGCCTTAATCTTAATGGTCGGTATTGGCATGTTATTCTTGGCAGTCACTCACCCAATGGTTAAGGCTGTCTTAAATCCATTGTTACTAAAGATTATTCCATCGACTCGTCTTCCTTACATTATCTTCTTCTCCCTATTAGCTCCATTAGCTCTTTATCGTGGACCGATGAACTTATTTGGTTTAGGTTCCGGTATTGCGGCTTTGATTATTGGTCTTGGTACTTTATCCCCATTAGCGGTTATGGGCGCTTTCTTAGCGGCTGAACGTATTCAAGGATGTGGCGATCCGACGAACACGCAAAATGTTTGGGCGGCTAATTTCTGTGAAGTGGATGTTAATAATATTACGAAGAAGTTATTACCTTATCTTTGGGCAATTGCGGTATTTGGAGTTGTCTTATCCGCAATTCAATTCTTCTAATTCAAATACAGACAAGAGGTCTGCATTGGCAGGCTTCTTTTCATACAAGGGAGGAAGTTATTTATGAAAGTACGTATTGGAATTGATGTTGGTGGTACTTTTACGGATGCCGTTGCGATTGATAATGAAAGCTTTGAATTTATTGGTTCCACAAAAATTCCAACTACCCATAGTGCGAAAGAAGGAGTTGCGGCCGGAATTATTCAAGTCTTGCAAGACATCATGCAAAAATACCGAATCAAGCCGGAGGATGTTAGCTTTATTGCGCATGGTACTACCCAAGCAACCAACGCCTTATTGGAAGGAGACGTTGCGAAAGTAGGCATTATTACTTTAGGACAAGGCTTGCAAGGAATGAAATCCAAAAGCGATACAAATTTAGGGGATATTGAATTATCCAAGGGAAAATACCTTAATAGCGAAAATGGCTATGTGGATACCAAAGAGAATATGGATGAACAAATACAAATAGCCATTCAAGAATTACTAGCTGAAGGATGCACTAGTATTGTGGCGGCGGAAGCTTTTTCCGTGGATGATGCAAGCAATGAAAATAAAGTCATTGATTTTTGTGCTAAGCAAGGTATTCCGGCAACCGCAACGAGTGATATTTCTAAACTATATGGTTTAAAGGTAAGAACTAGAACCGCTGTCATTAACGCTTCTATTATGCCTAAGATGCTAGAAGCCGCTACGATGACCAATGATTCTATCCATAAAGCCGATATTCAAAATCCATTGATGGTTATGCGTTGTGATGGCGGAGTTATGAGTGTTGATGAGGTTCAAAAGCGACCTATTCTGACCATTTTATCGGGACCGGCTGCCGGCGTAGCCGGGGCTTTGATGTATGAAAAACTAAGCGATGGTATCTTCTTTGAGGTTGGTGGTACCTCAACGGATATTTCTTGCGTTAAAGATGGAAAGGTCATGATTAAATACGCTGAAGTTGGTGGTCATAGTACTTATCTTAACTCTTTGGATGTTCGTACGGTTGGTATTGGTGGTGGTTCTATGGTTGAAATGGAAGATGGAAAAGCCATCAATATCGGACCAAGATCAGCACATATTGCAGAATTAGATTATGAAGTGTATACCGATGCTGATAAAATTTCGCATCCGGTATTAAAAACCATTCAACCAAAGAAAGGCGATCCTAACTATGCCTATGTGGAATGTGATTATGGTGTTTGCGTTGCTCTAACCATGGCCGGTGCCGCTAATATTGCCGGCTATGTTCAAGAAGGACAATACGCTTATGGAAATATAGAAGCCGCTAAAAAAGCTTGGAAACCATTAGCGGATCAAATGCACTTAACCGTTGAAGAATGTGCTGAGAAGGTTCTTTCTTTCGCGGCCATTAAAAACGCTAAAGTTGTAGAAAGCTTAATGAAGGATTACCACATGGATCCAAGAACCACACTCTTTGTTGGTGGTGGAGGTGGAGGTACAACGGTTGTTCCTCATTTAGCCGAAACCATGGGTCATGAATTTAAGATTGCCAAAAATGCTCCGGTGATTTCTACGATTGGTGTTGCCTTAGCCATGGTTCGTGATATGGTTGAAAGAGTCATTTCTAATCCAAGTGATGAGGATATTTTAGCTATTCGTCATGAAGCTGTTCAAAAGGCAATTCAAAATGGTGCTTCGCCAAATTCAGTGGAAGTTTCCATTGAAGTAGACACGCAAAGAAATTTAGTTCGTGCTATCGCAATCGGTTCAACGGAATTACGATCTAAGAATCGCTTAAAAGCCCAACTATCTGAAAAAGAATTGCTTGAAACAGTATCCGCAAATTTAAATCTACCAGTTAGTCATTTATTTATCTCCGGTAAAACCGATGGTCTTTACGCAATACAAGCTCATCAAGTCGAAAAAAAGCTCTTCGGCTTTATGAAAACAAAGACCACTCCACTTCGCCTAATTGATGATGAGGGGGTTATTCGTTTACAAAAAAAGAATGCGATGGTTTTATCATCACAAGCAAAAGACTGGTCTTCGGTGTTAAATCACATCCTGGAAGAACTCACAGAATACAACGACGGTGGTTCCAACTTACCAAATGTTTATTTAATCATTGGTAAACGAATTGTGGATTTAGCCGGTTTACCGGAAGAAAGCCAAATACAATCTCTTGGGGACTTAGAAATTAAGGCGATCCCTCAAGATCAAGAAATTTTAGTCATCGCCACCAAACGAATTGATGGTTAAGAACATTCCATTTCCCGAAAAACAGGACTGCTTTGAAGAATTAAAACGGGATTATTCCTATGCCAAAATACCTCCTTCTGATTACCAAAAGGTCATTGATTGTGCTTGGGAACAAGGTGAAAAAGCGGCCAAGGATATTTTTGAACAATACCACCATGGTCAATTCAAAGTTATTCTCAATGCGTACCACTTAAAAATCATTGAAAAAGATATGGATTTCGTTTCTGGTCATAACCGATATTACTCTGATTATTTATCCGGCAAAAATGAGATTACCTTATACACAAAGTCCATCGCTTTATGGGCAAAGGAAAATCAACTCTCTATGGATGAAGCGATTAATTTAATTTTAAGTCATGAACTTTATCATTACTTAGAAATGAATTCTATCGGCAAGACAAGTCAACTCTACACTCTACCAATACTTCAAATGGGAAAATTAAAAATAGGCAAAACAGGCCTAGCCATTCTTTCCGAGATTGGCGCTTATGCCTTTACGCATACCTATTTTAACTTACTTAACTCGAATGAGTACATTTAGGAAAGGAGAATTATATTTATGACTAATCAAGAAATAATAGAGACCATCAAAGGTCAATTGATTGTTTCATGCCAAGCTTTACCGGAAGAACCACTTCATTCTTCCTTTATCATGGGAAGAATGGCACTTGCGGCTTTTCAAGGTGGTGCCAAAGGAATTCGTGCTAATACGATAGAAGACATTCAAGAAATTAAAAAAATGGTGAATTTGCCAATTATTGGCATCATCAAGAAAGTCTATGCGGATGAACCAAATGTTTATATTACACCTACCATGGTTGAAGTGGATGCTTTGGTTGAAGAAGGAGTGGATATTATTGCTTTAGATGCCACAAAAAGAATGCGTCCAAACCATCAATCCATGGATGATTTATTCCAAGAAGTGCGTAAGAAATATCCAAATCAATTATTCATGGCTGATACTTCTAATTTACAAGAAGGTCTTCATGCGGCTGAAATTGGCTTTGATTTCGTTGGTACCACACTAGCAGGTTACACGGGCTATACAAAGGGTATATCTTTACCACCTTATCGTTTCTTAAAGGATTTGGTAGAACAATGCCCCGTTCCAATTATTGCAGAAGGAAATATTTCCACTCCTGAGCATTGTCGTCATGCGATGGATATGGGGGTGCATGCGGTGGTTGTGGGAAGTGCAATCACTCGTCCTTTGGAAATCACCAAGAAATTTATGAAGGCTTTAAATGAAGAATAGAATTGCATGCGCTGATATTGGTGGCACCAATATTAAACTGGCATTATTTATTGATGGAATACTTTCCCTCCAAGAAGAAATAGCCACGGAAGCGAACAAAGGATCTCAACAGGTTTTAGAAAAGGTAATGAACTGGTTAAAACAAGTTGAACCAATTCAAGCCATCGGTATTAGTACATGTGGACAAGTCAATGTAAAAGATGGTTCTATCCATTATGCTAATGATAATATGCCCGGCTACACCGGCACTAAGGTTAAGGAATATTTTGAAACTATTTTCCATGTTCCCTGTTTTGTTGAAAATGATGTCTATGCGGCGGCTCGTGGAGAATATTTTTTGGGCAGTGCTCAAGGACTAGATGATTTTATTTGCCTAACCTATGGAACCGGAATTGGCGGCGGTATTTTCCTAAATGGAAAAGCTTACTATGGAAGTGGTTCTTCTCAAGGTGTGATGCTGGGTGCTTTAACCCTTCACGCAAAAAAGAACACAAACTCATGGGATATGAGCTATGAACATAATTGTTCTACGACCGCTCTTATGAAGAAGGTTCATGAAGTTGATTCTAGTATTCAAAATGGAAGAGAACTCTTGAAACAAATTCAACGACCTGAATTACAAGCAATTGTGAATGAATGGATTGATGAAATTGTGATTGGTTTACAGTCTTTATCTTATGTATGGAATGTCCCTACGCTCATTTTAGGTGGTGGTATTCTGGAACAACCTTATATATTTAAGCGCATCCGAAATTCATTTCAAAAGAATTTATTAGACGGCTTCCATGGGATAGAACTTAAAAAAGCCAAACTGGGAAATTTGGCCGGTTTATATGGAGCTTATTCCTTAACACAAGAAAGGCAGTAGTTGCCTTTTTTTGTTTAGGCATTAAAAAGGATAAAAGTTTTCCTTCTATCCTATTGTCTATTCGGATTAAAATAAACCGTTTCTCCTGCTTCAACTGAATTTGTGATCCAGACACTTGCGCCAATCACACAATCATCACCGATGCTGGTTTCACCACCAAGGATGGTCGCATTCGCATAGATAACAACATTATTCCCAATATTTGGATGTCGTTTACCACCTTTAACCAACTTTCCATCCTCATCTTTTTTAAAACTCTTCGCTCCCAAAGTAACACCTTGGTACAACTTGACATGATGACCTAATACAGCCGTTTCACCAATCACAACACCAGTACCATGATCAATACAGAAATAATCCCCTATCGTTGCACCGGGATTAATATCAATCCCCGTTTTTTCATGGGCATATTCTGCCATTAAGCGTGGAATATAAGGAATTTGTAGTGTGTATAGCACATGCGCTATGCGGTAAATAAAGATGGCATGGAAGCCCGGATAAGCTAAAATCACTTCAGCCTTTGACCAAGTGGCTGGATCACCATCATAAATTGCTTGAATATCCGTAAGAATAGAGCGTTTCATCTTTGGCATTTGCTCCAGAAATTGATCTCTCAGTCTTCCACAAATAGAGCAATCTCTGCTATTAAACTGCAAAGCGGCTTGTATTTCTTTTTTTAAATCTTTGGCAAGCTGATCCAAAATCTGTTCTTGACTCATATTTTCAATAAGATAATAATCCGGTAGTAATAAAGCTTGTATCTGTTTTATAATCGCAATAATTTTCGTTCGTTCCGGTGCTTTTACTTTTAAAAGAACGTCCTCATCTTGAATAGCGTTTAATTCATCTATTAATGTTTTAAAATTTTCCATTTTTATTCCGTGAATAAAGAAGTTGATAAATAACGATCGGCTGAATCCGGTAATAATACCACAATCAATTTTCCCTCATTTTCCTTTCGTTTCGCTACCGCAAGCGCCGCCCACATCGCAGCACCTGAAGAAATACCAACCAATACTCCTTCCTTTCTTCCTATTTCAGCACCGGTTTTGAATGCGTCTTCATCCGTAACCGCAATTATTTCATCATAAATCTCTGTATCTAATGTTTTTGGAATAAAACCGGCACCAATTCCTTGAATAGAATGCTTTCCGGGCTGACCACCATTTAAGACAGCACTATTCGCCGGTTCAATCCCAATCACCTTTATATTTGGGTTTTGTTCCTTAAGATATTTCCCTGTTCCTGATATGGTTCCACCTGTACCAATAGCAGAGATAAAGATGTCTACTTTACCATCGGTATCTTGCCAGATTTCCGGACCGGTCGTTATATAATGCGCTTTACGATTGGATAAGTTTTCAAATTGTTGTGGAATAAATGAATTCTCAATTTCTTTCGCCAATTCTTCTGCTTTAGCAATCGCTCCATTCATCCCTTTTGCGCCCTCTGTTAATACTAATTCAGCACCATAGCCCTTCATAATTTTACGACGTTCAACTGACATTGTTTCAGGCATTACAAGAATAACTTGATAACCCCTTGCGACACCAACGGCAGCTAAACCAATGCCGGTATTACCGGAGGTGGGTTCAATAATCGTTGCTCCAGGTTTTAATACGCCTGCTTCTTGTGCATCACAAATCATTTGGTAAGCAATGCGATCTTTAACCGAACCTGTTAAATTGAAATATTCTAATTTTGCGACCAAACGTGAACGCAAGTTTAATTCCTTTTCATAATGTGTCAACTCTAATAATGGTGTATGACCAATGAGTTGTAATATTGATGTTTTAATGTTTCCCATTTTTATACTCCCTTTTTCTGACCGCTTATCACCAAACAACCGATAAAATAAAAATCCAAGAATATACGCCCTTGGATTAATAGCTAGATGATTTCATTCGCTACTAAAGTGCACACTCAAAGCAGAGTCAACGAACATAAAGTATCAATCCGGACATTCTTGAAACAGCAACAACACATCATTTTTTTAGTATATTGTTTCATATCCTTCCCTCCTATTCGTTGTTTGTATGATTTTTAATGATAATCATTAGGCTTAGATTTGTCTACTTATATGCTTTCTAAGAAAACTTTTTGTCCAACTAACCAACTTCATTTACTTATTTCTTTGCGCTTGTCATTGATTCTCTATGTCTAAAAAAGGAGAATGACCAGCACTCTCCTTTCCTAAATTAAACTAATTCAATGAATGCCATAGGAGCAGAATCACCACGGCGTACACCTGTCTTAATAACACGCGTGTAACCACCATTACGATCTGCATACTTAGGAGCTACTTCATCAAATAATTTTTGTAAGACGGTCTTTTGTGTTACTTCATCAGCTACTACATGACGAACATAAGAAGCGGCTTGACGTCGAGCAGCCAAATCACCTTTCTTACCTAAGGTGATTAAATGGTCAACGACCGAACGCATATCCTTAGCCTTAGCTTCAGTTGTTTCTACACGACCGTATAGAATGACAGAAGTAGCCAGGTTTCTTAACATCGCTTTACGGTGATCCGCATTGCGACCAAATTTACGATTCCACATAATATTCCTCCATTAGTCAAAGGTCTTAAAGCTAAAGCCCATTTCGATAAGCTTATCTTTAACTTCCTTAAGTGATTTCTTACCAAGATTACGCACACGCATCATTTCATCTTCTGTCTTTTGTGTTAATTCATCAACAGTTTGGATACCTGCACGCTTTAAGCAGTTATAAGAACGCACCGATAAATCTAAATCTTCAATCATCATTTGGTGACCCTTATTTGGTCTTTCTGCTGTACTTTGCTTAATAACGCTATCGGATACAACAACCTCGTCGTTAATTCCAGCAACAATCTCTAAGTGGTCTACTAAAATCTTAGCGGCCAACGATAAAGCTTTTTGTGGATTAATGGAACCATCGGTTGTTACTTCCATGGTTAATTCATCGTATTTCACATTTTCACCAACACGTGTTGGTTCTACATGATAAGCCACTTTTGTGACTGGAGTGTAGATGGAATCTGTATAAACAGTACCAATTCCTTGAGAAACACCCGATCTTAATTGCTTATTGATATCAGCACTAACGTATCCACGTCCATTTTGTACTTTAATTTCCATTTCTAATGTTGCACCTTCTTCAAGGTTGGCAATCACCAGGTCTTTGTTTACTATTTCAACTTGTGCAGGAACGATTAAATCCATAGCCTTCACAGCACCCGGACCCTTAGCAGAAATTTGTAAAGTATATTCTTCATCATCTTCAATCTTCATCACTAATTGCTTAAGATTTAAGATAATCATGGACACATCTTCACGAACACCTGAAATAGAGGTGAATTCATGATAGACTTGATCCACTTTGATGGAGAAAACTGCAGCTCCAGGCAAAGAGGAAAGTAGTACACGACGAAGCGCATTCCCAATTGTGGTACCAAATCCTCTCTCCAATGGAGTTAGGACAAATTTACCGTAATTTTCAGATTCAACGTATTCTTGAACTTCAAAATCAGCGCGTTCAAATTTTTGCATGTTTCCATCCTCCTTATCTTTCATTAACCACGAGGTCTCTTTGGTGGACGACAACCATTATGAGGAATAGGTGTTACATCATTGATTACAGTGATGTTCAATCCGGCTGTCTGTAAGGAACGAACAGCCGCTTCACGACCGGCACCGGGTCCTTTAACATTTACTTCAACGCTCTTCATACCTTGTTGAACAGCGGCTTTACCAGCCGCTTCAGCGGTCAATTGAGCTACATAAGGAGTTGACTTACGAGAACCCTTATATCCTAACGCCCCGGCAGAGCTCCAAGCAACAACATTACCTGCTTCATCAGAGATGGTTACGATAGTGTTATTAAATGTGGAATGAATATGGGCGATTCCTTTAGCGACGTTGCGGCGTATTCTCTTCTTGCGAGTAACAGCACCCTTTTTCTTTGTATTAGCTGCCATATTATCCTCCTATTACTTCTTCTTGTTGGCCACTGTACGACGTGGTCCTTTTCTTGTACGAGCGTTAGTCTTGGTTCTTTGACCACGAACAGGTAACCCTCTCTTATGACGTGTTCCACGATAAGATCCAATTTCCATTAAACGTTTGATGTCTAATGCTGTTTCACGACGCAAGTCACCTTCCGTCTTAATAGAATCCACTTTGGAACGAATTGCTGTTTCTTGTTCATCCGTTAATTCAGATGTTCTTGTAGCTGGATCAATTCCACATTCTGCCAAAATCTTATTAGCAGTTGTAGGACCAATACCATAAATATAAGTTAATGAAATTCCAATCACCTTATGACGTGGAATATCAACACCGGCAATACGTGGCATATTTATTTCCTCCCTTTATTAACCCTGTCTTTGTTTGTGCTTAGGGTTTTCACAGATTACCATAACAACGCCCTTGCGCTTGATAACTCTGCACTTATCACAAATTGGTTTTACTGATGGTCTAACTTTCATGTTTTGTGCCTCCTAGACATTTTCTATATTGTACTACTTATGACGATAAGTAATACGCCCACGTGTTAAATCATACGGTGAAATTTCAACGGTAACCCGATCTCCCGGTAAAATGCGAATGTAATTCATACGGATTTTACCAGCAACGTGGGCTCGGATTTCGTGACCATTTTGAAGTTTCACTAGGAAGTTCGCATTCGGAAGAATATCTTCGATTACGCCTTCGATTTCAATGACATCTTGTTTACTCATTTATTTTCCCTTATTTAACTGCGTCAAGAATACTCTGGATATCAGCGAATACCTTTTCCGGTTGTTGACCAGCATCCACATACTTCGCAATCCCTTGTTTTTCATAATACTGAATAACAGGCTCTGTTTGGTTTCTATATTCATCCATACGAACTTGAAGTTGTTCTAACGTATCATCTTTTCTTTGTGTTAACTCACTACCACAAACATCACAAACACCCTCTACTTTTGATGGGTGATTTTTAATGTGGTAAATCGAACCACAATTCTTACAAATACGTCGACCTGTAATTCTCTGTTCCAGAACACGAATATCAACACCAAGAACCAAAGCCACATCCACCGAACGATGAATTTTATTCGTGATTTCGGTTAAAGCTTCCGCTTGACCAAGGCTACGAGGAAAGCCATCTAACAGATAACCATTTGCACAATCATCTTGTCGAAGGCGATCCTCCACCATATCATTGACCAAAGAATCCGGTACTAACTTACCGGCTTCCATGTATTCTTTCGCTTTGACGCCAAGAGGAGTGTTTTTTTTGATATTCTCGCGGAACATATCACCGGTGGAGATATGAGGAACGTTGTACTTTCTTTTAATTTCTTTTGACATAGTGCCTTTACCAGCACCTGCTGGACCCATAATGAGAATATTCATCTTTTCCTCCTACTTTTTGAAGAACCCTTTGTATTGTTTCTGGGTTAATTGACCTTTTAACTGCTTCATCGTTTCTAAGGCAACACCCACAACGATAATAATACCAGTACCATTTACTGCCGTTGCTTGCGATAACTTCGTAAACATCGTTAATAAGTAAGGAATAACCGCAATAATCGTTAGACCTGTTGCCCCTAAAACAGTAATACGGTGTAGGACTTTTGAAACATAAACTTTTGTTTCATTCCCCGGACGAATACCTGGAATATACGCCCCTGATTTACCTAAGTTATCCGCCATTTGTTCCGGATCCACTTGTAAATCCGTATAGAAGAATGTAAACAAGATGGTTAATACAGCATACAAGCCAAGACCGGTCCAAGTCGTCAAACTCAACCACTGACTTAATTTGTTGTATAAATCAGCATTGAAAAAACTAATAATAATCTGTGGGGCAAGCATAATGCTTTGCGCAAAGATAACCGGAATAACCGAAGCCGAATTAATCTTAAGAGGAAGGAAGGTGACATCCGATCCCCCTCTTGTTGTAGAGCTATTTGTATATTGAACAGGAATCTTACGAATTGCCGTTTCCATAACAATAACGAAGACGATAATTGCAAGGAAT
Organism: Bulleidia sp. zg-1006; assembly: GCF_016812035.1. Classification (NCBI taxonomy): domain Bacteria; kingdom Bacillati; phylum Bacillota; class Erysipelotrichia; order Erysipelotrichales; family Erysipelotrichaceae; genus Bulleidia; species Bulleidia sp. zg-1006. The sequence continues at coordinate 1,409,892 of NZ_CP069178.1, forward strand.
AATAAGATATACAAACCAAACTGTAAAATTCCATTAAACATTTCGCCCTGTGTTGAGCCACCGGTTAAGATAGCGTAGACCTGACTAAATGCGGCCGGAAAGTTCGATACAATACCGGCAAAGATAATAATAGATAAACCATTACCAATACCTTTCATGGAAATACGGTCACCAATCCAAATAAGGAACATGGTACCTGCCGTCATGACGGTTGCTGTGTATAAATATCCTGAAAAATGTGCATTTTGCAAAATCTTATATTGAACATCAAATCCATATACAAGTGAGAAGGATTGACCGAAGGCCAACACAACACCTAAGTATCGTGTAATCTTTTCAATCTTCACACGACCCGTTTGTCCGGATTTACTCATTTCTGTTAAAGAAGGAATCACATCCATCGATAACAGCTGAATGATAATACTAGCCGTAATGTAAGGGGTAACCCCCATGGCGAAAATGGAAAGTCTTTCCAAAGCACCACCACCAAGTAAGTTCATCATGCCAAGTAATGAGTTGCCGGCAATCTGCTTAGCAAACTGGGATGTATTCACACCCGGAACCGGAATAGCAGATCCAAAACGGTAAATAAGCAGCATAGCTAAAGTAAAGAAAATCTTATTTCTTGTTTCTTTATTTTTAAACAAGCCGGCAAAGGTCCCTAACATGTTAGAGCACCTCTACACTTCCGCCTGCCGCCTCAATTGCCTTCTTAGCTGATTCAGAGAACTTATTAGCCTTGACCGCTAACTTCTTTTCTAATGCACCATTTCCTAGAACCTTAACACCATCAAATGTCTTTTTAACAAGACCACAAGCTTTTAAAGTTTCAACATCAACTGTAACGCCTTCTTCAAAAGTATTTAATGCTTCAACATTCACAACTGCATATTCCTTACGGTTGAAGTTTGTGAACCCACGTTTAGGCATTCTCTTGAAGAAAGGTGTTTGACCACCTTCAAATCCAATAGCTACACCGCCACCGGAACGAGAGTTTTGACCTTTTTGTCCACGACCAGAAGTCTTTCCATTACCAGAACCTTGGCCGCGACCAACACGATTTGAACTAAAACGTGCTCCTTCGTTATACTGTAGGTTTTCTAATTTCATCTTGGACCTCCCTAGCGAACTTCAGCGACTTTCTTGTCGCGTAGTTTAGCTACTTCATTAACTGTACGTAATCCCTTTAATGCTTCTAAAGTTGCATAAACGACGTTTACGCTTGTTCTTGAACCAATGACCTTAGATAGCACATCAGATACACCGGCTAATTCAAGAATTGAACGAACTGCACCACCGGCGATTACTCCGGTACCTGGAGCGGCCGGTGCTAAGAACACCGTTGAAGATAAATGTTTACCCTTAACTTGGTGAGGAACGGTACGGAAATTGTCTACTAAGTTGACACGGAAAACGTTCTTTTGAGCAGATTCCGTAGCTTTACGGATTGCGTCCGGAACTTCTGCGGCCTTACCCATGCCAAATCCAACACGACCCTTCTTATCACCGACAACAACAAGAGCGGCAAAGCGCATGCGACGTCCACCCTTGACTGTCTTACTTACTCGGTTAATGGAGACAACAACATCTTCGAACTCTTTTGGTTCGCGTTTTTTAAAGTTTTTCTTATTTTCGTTTGCCATTTGTTTTCTCCTTACTAGAACTTCAAGCCGGCTTCTCTAGCCGCATCTGCTAAAGCTTGCACACGACCGTGGTATACATATCCGCCTCTATCGAAACGAACACTTTCAATCTTAGCCGCTAAGCACTTCTTAGCAATATCTTCGCCAACCTTCTTAGCCGCCTCTACATTTCCGCCATTTTCCAGCTTGAGTTCAAGAGAACTAGAAGCACACAATGTCTTATGCGCAACATCATCAATAACTTGTGCATAAATTTGTGCATTCGAACGGTACACATTCAATCTAGGGCATTCAGGAGTGCCGTTGACAATCTTACGTACACGTTTATGACGACGAATACGAACTTGATTCTTATCGATTAATTTCAACATATTCTTATCTCCCTTCCCTATTTCTTAGCCGTCTTTCCTTCTTTACGGCGAACAATTTCATCAACATAACGAATACCTTTTCCACCATATGGCTCCGGTTTCTTGGTTGCACGAACAACAGCGGCGAATTGACCGACAATTTGCTTGTCAATTCCACTCACATTGATGGTATTTGCGTCAGGTACTTCTACCTTAACATCACTTGGAACTGTAAACTTAACCGGATGTGAGAAACCGACATTCAATGTTAGTTCAGAGCCGGCTAAAGCGGCACGATAACCAATACCAACAATTTTTAAGGTCTTAGTGAAACCGGTGTTTACACCTTCAACCATAGCGGCAATCAAAGCACGAGTTGTACCATGCAATTGTTTTGTATGTTTTTCTTCATTTGGGCGCTTAACTGTAAGTACATTAGCGTCCACGGAAATTTCCATCAATGGAGAAAAAGTCTTCACTAATGTTCCCTTAGGACCCTTTACAGTCACCTCATTACCACTAGCGATGCTAACTTCTACGCCGGCAGGAATGGTAATCGCCTTATTACCGATACGTGACATTCTTTTCTATCCTTTCCTTACCAAACATAAGCGACAACTTCGCCGCCAATGTGGTTCTTACGAGCTTCGCGATCGCACATCATACCCTTAGAGGTAGAGATAATAGCAACACCTAAACCATTTAACACCTTAGGAATGTTATCACCTTTGGCGTAAACACGAAGACCCGGTTTTGAAATACGTTTAATTCCAGAGATTACCTTTAAATCACCTTGATACTTCAATGTAACGGTGATTTTCTTTTCTGTACCTTCACCAGATACAACATAGTTTTCAATGTAACCTTCAGACTTCAATAATTTTGCGATTTCTACTTTCACTTTAGAAGCAGGAGCAACATCCACACTCTCTTTACGAGCTTGAACACCGTTTCTAATGCGTGTAAGCATATCAGCAATAGGATCTGTCATATTCATAATGTCTTTCCTCCTTACCAACTTGCCTTCTTAACACCAGGAATTTGACCCTTGTAGGCTAATTCACGGAAGCAGATACGGCAAACTTTATATTTCTTTAAAACTGAATGTGGACGTCCACAAATTTCACAACGAGTATACTCACGTGTGGAGAATTTTGCAGGACGAGATTGTTTAACTTTTAAACTTGTCTTAGCCATGATATTCTCCTTTCTTATTTAACAAATGGCATACCCATGCCCTTTAATAGTGCGACAGCTTCAACATTTGTCTTAGCTGTTGTCACGATAACAACATCCAAACCACGAACCTTATTCACCTTATCAAAATCAATTTCAGGGAAAATCAATTGTTCCTTAACCCCTAATGTATAGTTACCGCGACCATCAAAAGCAGTAGCACTCACACCACGGAAGTCACGAACACGTGGAAGCGAAAGATTGATTAACTTATCTAAGAACTCATACATTCTTTCACCACGTAATGTAACCTTACAACCGATAGACATCCCTTCACGAAGTTTAAAATTGGCAATGGACTTCTTAGCCTTTGTTACAACCGGCTTTTGACCGGAAATAGCCGTCAATTCCTCAACTGCTTCATCCAATAATTTAGGATTAGCAATCGCATCACCAACACCCATGTTAAGAACAACCTTAACAATCTTCGGTGCCTCCATAACCGAGCTGTAATTGAATTCTTTCATTAAAGAAGGCTTAACAACTTCATTATATTTAACATGTAATTCGTTCATTATTTCTTAGCCTCCTTCACTTCTTTCCCGGTCTTCTTTAAGACACGAACTTTCTTGCCCTTCGCATTAATAGAATAGCCAACACGAGAAGCAACCTTTTCTTTCTTGTCATACAACATAACATTTGAAACATGAATAGGAGCTTCACGTTCAACAACGCCACCTTCCGGATTAGCTTGTGTTGGCTTCAAAGACTTCTTAATCATGTTGACACCTTCTACGATAATACGGTTGGTTCTTGGACTAACCGCCTTAACTTCAGCAATTGTTCCTTTATAGTGGCCACTGATGACCTTGACTGTATCGCCTGTCTTAATTTTCATATTGGTCTCCTTATAACACTTCCGGTGCAAGGGAAACAATCTTTGCATAACCCTTGTCTCTTAATTCTTTAGCAACCGGTCCAAAGATACGTGTTCCAACCGGTGTGTTATCTTCCTTGATGATTACAGCGGCGTTTTCATCAAACTTAATATAACTACCATTGTCACGGCGAAGACCATATACCGTACGAGCGATAACCGCTTTAACGACTTGACCCTCCTTAACCGTTCCATGTGGAGCCGCATGCTTTACCGAGCAAACCACAACATCACCAATTGTAGCACTCTTACGCTTTGAGCCGCCTAAACAACGAATAACCAATAATTCCTTGGCACCGGTGTTATCAGCAACCTTCAATCTTGTTTCATTTTGAATCATACTGTCCTCCTGTGCCTTATAAGATAACTGCCTTTTCAACGACTTTCACAAGACGGAAATGCTTATCTTTACTTAATGGTCTAGTTTCCATGATTTCAACAACATCACCAATCTTAGCAACATTTTCTTCATCATGAGCTTTGTATTTTTGTGAGTACTTAACGCGTCGGCCATATAAAGGATGGCTTCTAGTTGTACTAATTTCTACAACAATGGTCTTGTCCATCTTGTCCGAAACAACCGTTCCGCGTAGGACTTTACGAGAATTTCTTTCCATTTCCAGCTCCTCCTTTACTTAGCTTCAGAACTTTCACGTTCTGTTAATACTGTATAAATACGTGCAATTGTCTTCTTAATGTCCTTAATACGAGCAGGATTTTCTAAACTTCCGGTCGCTTGAGCAAATCGAAGAGTATAAAGTTCTTCTTTAAGGCTAACAACTTCCTTTTGAAGTTCTTCACTACTTAAATCTCTAATTTCTTTAACGTTCATTATTTAGCCTCCTCGCCTTTTTTCACAAAGCGGGTTTTAACGCCTAACTTGTTAGCAGCTAAACGCAAAGCTTCGCGGGCAATTTCTTCACTAACCCCTGCAACTTCAAACATAATGCGTCCCTTTTGGACAACCGCTACCCAGTGATCAGGAGCCCCTTTACCGGAACCCATACGGACTTCTAAAGGTTTCTTCGTCTTAGCCAAGTGTGGGAAAATCTTAATCCAAACTTGACCTTGACGGTTCATATGACGTGTCATAGCAACACGGGCCGCTTCGATTTGAGCAGAGGAGATATAAGCACCATCATCCGCTACCAAGCCATATTCACCAAAAACAATCTCACGACCGGCCTTGGAAATACCTTCATAGCTTAAACGATGAGGTCTTCTATACTTTGTACGCTTAGGCATCAACATAGTTATTTTTGACCTCCTTTGTTTTCTTCAGCAACAGCTTCTACCTTTTCTTGACGAGCTGCATGGTTGTTTGCTCGACGATCACTTCTTCCGCCACGGCGGTTGTTACGACGGTCATTCCCACGCCCCTTAGGAGCTTCCGGTTCTTTAACCATTTGTCCGGGAAGAACTTCACCACGGCAAATCCAAACTTTAACGCCTAACTTACCATAGGTTGTGGTTGCTTCTTGAGCCGAATAATCAATATCACTGCGTAGTGTATGTAAAGGTACAACACCACGTGAGTAACCTTCTTGACGAGCAATTTCAGCTCCTCCTAAGCGACCCTTCACTAATGTCTTAATACCCTTAGCACCAGATTTCATCGTTTGTTGAATGGCTTTCTTTTGCGCAATACGGAATGATTGACGAGCTTCTAATTGTTCAGCAATACGACGAGCAACTAAACGAGCGTCTAAATCCGGATTAGCTACCGCAACAACATCAACCTTGACCTTCTTGCCACCAGTTAACTTACCTAACTTCTTGCGTAAAACAACCATCTTATCTTGGTCACCATCTTTGCCTAGTAGAGCACCCGGACGAGCGCAACGAATGATTACTTTAGCATCTTTCTTCCCGGTTCTTTCAATTTCAATACGAGAAATATAAGCATCTTTAAATTCTTTTTCTAAGAATCCACGAACGCGATTGTCTTCATTTAGAAGATCACCGAAGTCTGCTTTATCAGCATACCATCTGGATTCCCAATCACGAATAACGCCAACGCGCAATCCGATTGGATTAACTTTTTGACCCATTTTTGACCTTCCTCCTTACTTCACATCGCTAACCACAACCGTAATATGGCTAGTTCTCTTTAAGATTTGAGTAGCGTTACCTTTTGCTCTAGGCATGAAACGCTTCATAACCACGCCTTCGTTTGCATAACATTCTTTCACATATAATGCATCAGCGTTTAATTGATGATTGTGTGTCGCATTAGCCGCCGCACTCTTAACAACTTTCGCTACAGCAGTAGCTGCATGATTGGGCATGAATTGAAGAATTGCCAAAGCCTCTTCAACGCTCTTGCCACGTACTAAATCTAAAACCAATCTCACTTTACGAGGCGTATAGCGGACTGTTTTCGCTGTTGATTTAACATCCATCTTTACCTTCCTCCTTACGCCTTCTTGTCATCCCCATGACCACCAAACTTGCGGGTAGGAACGAATTCACCTAACTTATGACCAACCATATCTTCGGTTACATAAACAGGCACATGTTCTTTACCGTTGTGAACCGCAAAGGTATGTTCAACAAAGCTAGGAAAAATGGTTGAACGACGAGACCATGTCTTAATCACTTCTTTTTTGCCGGTCGCATTCAATGCTTCAACCTTTTTCATCAAATGGTCATCACAGAATGGACCTTTTTTCAAACTTCTTGACATCTAATTTCTCCTTTCAACTTACTTTCCATTACGTCTTCTGACGATGTACTTACTACTATGTGCCTTAGGATTACGTGTCTTAAGACCCATAGCTTTCTTACCCCAAGGTGTCATAGGTGCCTTACGTCCAATTGGAGCACGACCTTCACCACCGCCATGCGGGTGATCCACAGGGTTCATAGCTGAACCGCGAACGGTAGGACGAATACCTAGCCAGCGAGAACGCCCGGCTTTACCTAAATTCACTAAGCTGTAATCACCATTGCCAACAACTCCCACCGTTGCCCGACAATTGCCATGAATTCTTCTAACTTCACCGGATGTCAAACGAACAGTAACGAACTTACCTTCTGAACCCAAGATTTGCGCCGAAGTACCGGCCGCACGAGCCAATTGACCACCCTTACCGGCTGTTAATTCAACATTATGAACGAATGTACCATCAGGAATGTTTTGTAGTTCCATTGCATTACCAACTTTAATATCGACCGCAACATCAGAAATGACGGTGTCACCAACATGTAAGTCAGCCGGTGCTAAGATGTATCTCTTTTCACCATCTACATAATGCAATAGTGCAATGTTCGCATTACGGTTCGGATCGTATTCGATACCGGCAACCTTAGCAGGAACACTATCTTTATTACGTTTGAAATCAATAATACGGTACTTCTGTTTTGCCCCACCGCCTTGATGGCGAGTTGTGATACGACCCGTATTATTACGTCCACCCTTTTTATTAAGTGGAGCTAATAAGCTCTTCTCAGGCGTTTTCTTAGTAATGCGCTCATTACTAAGAGTCGACATATTACGACGACCGGCACTGGTTGGCTTGTATTTAATAATTGCCATTTTCTTTTTCCTTTCGCATTTTGTCCGGAGATAGCGATTTCCTCCGATAGTAAATCAATTATTCAGCTGAACCAAATAATTCAATTGAACTTCCTTCAGGCAATTGAACAATCGCCTTCTTTAAAGCGGAAGTCTTTCCTTCGTAACGTCCAACTCTTCTTGTCTTGGAATGAACATTAACGATATTAACTTTTTCGGCTTTGATGCCATAGATTTCTTGAATGGCTTGTGCAACCGAAATCTTGTTTGCGTTCTTGTGAACGATGAATGTTACTTTGTTTTCTTCGCTCGATAAACGCATTGTCTTCTCTGTAACAACAGGTCTTACGATGATATCACGTGCAGTCATTACGCAAATACCTCCCCGGCTTTTTCAACAGCCTTTTCTGTGAAAACAACCTTATTTGCATTCACAATGTCATAAACATTTAGGCTAGAAACAGTTGTCACCAATGCGTTTGGTAAGTTTCTCATTGAAATATAGGCGTTATCAAATTCTTCCGAAGAATCCGCCACGAATAATGTCTTACGATCGAAACCAAAAGCATTTAATAAAGCAACTGCTTTCTTTGTCTTAATTTCATCAAAGTTCAAGTTTTCAATTAAAACGAAATTGGATTCCAGAACCTTTTCCGATAAAGCGGAACGCAAAGCTAAACGACGAACTTTGCGATTTGTCTTCACACCATACTTACGAGGTTGTGGTCCAAAAGCAACTCCGCCATGTCTCCATTGAGTTGCCCTTGTCGAACCTTGACGAGCACGACCTGTTCCTTTTTGGCGGAAAGGCTTCTTACCTGTTCCCGAAACAAAGGCTCTTGTCAAAGTCGAATGCGTTCCTTGTCTTAATCCGGCTTGGTAAGCAAGAACAGCGTCAAACATAACTTGTTGGTTTGGTTCAATACTGAACACAGCATCAGAAACTTCTACTGTCTTAACAGACTTAGCTTCCTGATTGAATACCTCCATTTTAGCCATTCGTTATTCCTCTACTTTCCCGCTTCAGTCGCAACTGCTTCTGAAGCAATTTCCTCATCAATTGTTTCAGCAACTTTTTCAAGCTCTTCTTCAACCGATGTGCCAGCATAAGAAATGATTTCAATTGGAGCAACCTCCTTAACTGGCTTCACTGTTGTCTTAACAACAACAAGTCCTTTTTTAGGTCCGGGAATATTTCCCTTCACTAACATATAACCTTCTTCAGCATCCACTTTGATAACTTGAAGATTTTGATTGGTTGTGGTGTAGCCGCCTTCTTGACCGGGCATAGCTGTTCCTTTATTAACAACGCCATTATTACGACCATTCGTTGCTAAAGAACCAATATGACGGTGATGACCGGAGCCATGACCCATAGGTCCACGAGCCGCATTGTTACGAACGATTGTACCGCTATAGCCTTTACCTTTACTTGTACCTTGTACATCAACAATGTCACCGGCTTTGAATAAGTCAGCCTTAACTTCAGTACCAACTTCAAGATTCATCATCTCATCCGCTCTGATTTCCTTAATGTACTTCTTAGGAGCAGTGTTTGCTTTCTTAGCATGTCCCATTGCCGGTTTGTTTGAACGATGTTCTTTAACATCTTCATAGCCTAGTTGAACCGCTTCGTAGCCATCTACTTCCTTTGTTTTCTTTTGTAGTACGACATTTGGCTTAACATCAATCACAGTGACAGGAATTAAAGTTCCATCAATTGCGAATACTTGAGTCATACCAAGTTTACGTCCTAGAATACCTTTCATGCTTTATCCTGTCCTTTCTATAACTTGATTTCGATGTCAACACCGGATGGTAAATCCAAACGACTTAAAGCATCGATTGTTTCAGCACTTGGACCAATGATTTCAATCAATCTCTTGTGCGTACGAATTTCGAATTGTTCACGAGCATCCTTATATTTGTGGACAGCTCTTAGAACAGTGATGATTTCTCGTTCGGTAGGTAACGGAACAGGTCCGACAATCTTCTTAGCACCGTGGCTAGCAACCGTCTTCACAATCTTTTCGCCGGCTGCGTCAAGACTTCTGTTCTCGTAAGCCTTCAAACGAATTCTTACTGAGTTCTTTGCCATGAATTTTTCCTCCTTATATTCACTCCACCTTCCGTGGATCGCTCCGTGGAAATTCCCCGGTTATCACGCCTTATGACAACGCCTCTCGGCGTGCCGGCAACCTCCCACATCCATGCGAGTGCTTTAGTAGTTTACCACAAAAATAGGAGATTGCAAGAACTTTCGCACAATCTCCCAACTATATTTTTTCCCCGATAAACACTAAGCTTTCTAAGCTTTGTAAATTTCTAAATTCTAAATCAATTCCAAATGGAAACGTTGCTCCTCCGAGACCAAAAATACTAACATTTTTAAAAAGCAATACGAAAAAGAACCGATGCTCATCTTAGCTAAATCTGCTTGTTCGAGATAAAAATAATACTCCATTTCTCCTTCTGAAAGACAATCCGCTAAAGCATCTAGGTTATTCACATCCCATCCAAATCCCTTTTTTACCCATATCATAAAAGACTTTCGGTCTTGAACATCGCTATATCGAATTTTTATTTCCATGTCTATTCCCCTTTATATAGTTGTTTAAAATGACCATAATGGTCAGCAGTATACCAAACATCTCCCTTTTTCGTGAAGATAATTCGCTTATCTCCACGTTTCTTTCTGCCAATTGTATCAATGTCTGCTTCAAAATACTTTTCATTTTTATAGGGTAGTTTTCCTTCAAAATTTCCATAACGGTCACCACCTATCGCTCTATCGGGTACCATCGTATCCAAACTGCCACTTGACCAACCCTTCTTACGTGCTTCTGCTTTTGTCATATAAAAGGAAGGTAATTTTTTATGCCGATAAACATACATAGCCACCGCTTCTTTCGAATCATCGACTGACCTTTCCGGAATTCTTCCTCGATTATCATGCATTGGTAATAATCTAAGAAAAATAAAACCGGCAAAAACAAACAATACAGTAAACAACGCTACTTTAGACTTCTTTCTCACAATTCATCCTTTCCAAGCATTCTTCTAATTCTTGATAACTGGAAACTTGGGCAATATCCAAATTCGTTATTCCTTTTCTTTCATAACAAAACCAAATTGGTATTAAACCGGCTCTTATTGCTCCAACAATATCAGTTGAAAAAGTATCACCCACAAAAACAACTTCCTTCGGTTTTAAATCCATTTCCTTTACCGCCGCTAAATAAATCTTGGGATTTGGCTTTGCACAACCAAAGGCTTCCGATACTAATAAAGGATGGAAATCATCCCTCATTCCTAAAGCCTCCACTTTCATCAATTGGCTTTCTGTAGGACCATTGGTAATCATGCCGATTTGGTATTTTTTCTTTAATCTCACTATCGTTTCTTTCGCATTTGGCATTAGATATTGGTGTTTATGAAAATGTTGATACCAAAGCCGATACATCTTTTCTATCTCCAAGTCAGGATAATACCTTGCTTTTAATTGTTCCAAAGCAAAGCATTTGTTGATGGTTCCGTATTGATCCCACAATAAACATCTTTGTAAAATCTCTTCTTTACGCAATACATCTTCTTTTAAGCTTGGATCAATCTGCTCTAAAAACCAATGGTACATTTCAAAAGCGGCTTTGTATCGATAACTAACCGTTCCATCAAAATCAAATAGAATTCCTTTAATCATAAATATCCCTTCTAATACCGAAAATCACAAATAGTCTAACACGAAAGCTAAATCAACATTGCTATAATTAAATCATAAAAGGAGAAAGTATCATGATAAAACACCCTTTAATGCACTTGATTGATTTACAAAAAGCAGGGCAAGCCGTTGGTATTTATTCTGCTTGTACCGCCAATCCATTGGTTATTCGTGCTTGCTTACAAAAAGCAAAAGAAACTCATTCTATTTTGTTGGTTGAAGCAACCGCAAACCAAGTGGATCAATATGGTGGTTATACCGGAATGAAGCCGGCTGACTTTATTGAATTTGTTCAAACATTAGCGAAAGAAGAAAACTTTGACAGTGAACGCATCCTCTTTGGCGGCGATCATTTAGGACCTTTAACCTTTGCTCATCACGAGGAAGAAAAAGCCTTACAAGAAGCGGAAGAATTAATTCGCCAATATGTTTTAGCCGGTTTCACTAAAATTCATATTGATACCAGTATGAAAGTAGCCGGTGATCCTGTAGATGTTCGTTTAAGTGATGAAATCATCGCTACCCGTGGTGCTCGTTTGGCTAAGATTGCTGAAGCGGCTTATCAAGAAAGAATCAAAAAATTTCCTAATTCCATTCATCCTGTTTATGTGGTTGGTTCAGAAGTGCCAATCCCCGGTGGTTCACAAGAAGCCGTGGATACCGGCATCCAAGTGACGAAAGTTGCAGACTTCAAGAATACCGTCGCCACTTTTGAAAAAGCCTTTCCAAAGGAAAGCTGGCCTTATGTAATAGCGGTTGTAGTTCAACCCGGTGTAGAAGAAAAGGATGCTGGCTGTACGGATTATGACCGTTTGAAAGCGGTGGATTTAATGGCTAGTATCAAAGATTATGCCAATCTTGTCTTTGAAGGTCATAGTACCGATTACCAAACCCAATACCATTTAAGAGAAATGGTGGAAGATGGAGTGGGAATATTAAAAGTAGGTCCCGGATTAACCTACGCCGCTAGAGAAGCTTTATTTGCTTTAGCGTATGCCGAAAAGGAAGTGTACAAAGCCCAAACTTCCAAACAAAGCCATTTTATGGAAGTCTTGGAAGAAGAAATGTTAAAAAATCCAAAATACTTTGTGAAACATTACCATGGAACCGAAGATGAGATTTCTTATAAACGTAAGTTCAGCTTCTCCGATCGTTCTCGTTATTACTTACCCCAAGAACCGGTTCAAAAAGCCATTGCGGTCTTATTGGAAAACTTTAAAGACGGTGTTCCTTATGGTGTACTAAGTCAATTCTTACCAAGAGAATACACTGCTGTTCGTGCCGGTCAATTAAAGAATGAGCCAATGGAGTTAATCAAAGCCCATGTTGGTTATACCATTGATGAGTATTTATATGCTTCTCATCAAGAACAATTAGGTTAATTTAAAAATGAGGTTATTTCAATATAACCTCATTTTTAGCTTAATTCTTTTACCAACGTTTCTAATGCCAACCAATCTTTCTTATCCCAAATGGATTTGATTTGTGGTGCATAGATAGTTTCTTTCAATCTTTCATAAGCATTGCTTAAACATTGCAAAGCAATTTCGTTTTCTTTGCGATAATTGTTCGCAAGTGCCGCTTTTAAGAAAAAGACACCAGCGGTTAAACCATCCCGCTTACTCTTCGCCGCTTTTTCCAATTCCTTTGCATAATGACCACTGTGTTCAAACACAAGGGATTTTGTCATCTCCAATTCATCCAACAAAGGTTGGTATTGCTCTTTTTTACTTTGGCTTAAATACTTAAAGTTTTCTTTAGCAACCGCAATGTAACGATACGCTTCTTCCTTCTTATTGCGACGAACACAATAAGAGAATTCCTTTGCTGTTACAATCAATCTTTCTACCGAACGCAGACGAAAGCTATCCACAATTGGTATAATCTCTTGAATTTTTTGATCATTATCCTCTAATAAAATTGCATCCAATCTCATCAAGGTTCTTAGCTTCTTAGTAAAGAAAAATTTACTGGAAACTGTTTCTAATTCCTTATAGTAGCCATCAAAATCTCTACTCTGATACAACAAAATTGAGAGTAAAGCGGCTTGTCTTTGAGAGAAAAATGTATACGATAAATAGAATATAATTGCTAAAATGATAAAAATTACTATTAGTTTCCAATCCATATTTCAATCCTTTCTTTCTCATTATAGGGTTTCCATACTTCCTTGTCATACTTTTTTGAAGTATTCTTATACAGAGGGAGTATTTTATGAGTCCATTCATCGTTCCAATTCTCTTAATCATCGTTATATCAGCTTACTTTATGTTATCGAAATGGAAACACAAAAAAGCGGTTCGGAATAAACAAGAAGATTATCACATTGAACTAAGTGATGATATTCAAAAAGAATATTTTGATGAATACGAAAGAGAAGAAAAAGGCTTGTGACGACACAAGCCTTTAATTAGTTTATTACTTAACCCTCCAAGGTACTGGTACCAATGGTGTATATTCACCGGATGACCAAATACCGAAAGCACAACCAACAATACCAATAACAAGAAGTAAGAGGATGCACTTTGTTGGCGACCAATTCTTCTTCTTAATTAATGTATAGCACATTAAAGTTAATCCTAATGGGATCAATGCCGGTAAGATACCATTCAATAATGCTTGAATATCAATGAAGTTTTCAACTGTTTTCTTCGTTGCCGGATCAATCTTTGTGCCATTAGGAATTAAGATACCTAAAGCTGTTGAACCATAGTTACATGTCAAAGCACCAACGATGAAGACACCTAATAAAGAGGCGGCGTGGGTAAATTCACGAGCATTCTTAGTTAAGACTTCAATCGCACGTGTTCCTAAATCATAAGACCAGTACATTAACCAGTAACGTAAAGCCATTTCAACGCCGAACGTGATGAGGAAATAAAGGATAGGACCGGCAATACTGCCACCGATGGCCATATTAGCCGTAATACCGGCTGTGATAGGAACTAATGTGAACCAGAATAATGCGTCACCAATACCGCCTAAAGGACCCATAGCGGCTGTACGGACACCACGAATTAAGTTGACATCAGCTTTTTGTTGTTCAAGGGATAACACAATACCCATAACGAATGTTACTAAGAATGGGTGGGTGTTAAAGAATTCCATGTTGTGCGTCATAGACGTACTTAAGTCTTCTTTATTTGTGTGAATTTTTTCCAGACCCGGTAAGATACTCCATAACCAACCGGCCGCCTGCATTCTTTCGTAGTTGAAGGCTGCTTGTAGGTTAAGAGAACGCCAAACCATCTTATTAAGAGTGGACTTGTCTAATGGCTTAGCAGGTGTTTTATCCACATAAGTTAAGTATTTATTAGATTCCATCTGTTTCACCTCCATTAGAAGAGCCGGTACTATTCTTAATCTTCACATTTGTTTGGTAATCAAACAATGCAATTGCGATACCGATAAATGCGGTTAAAAGTAATGTTGCGCCGGATGTTGCTTGAATATTTCCGAGAATTGCCGCAAAAGCGAAACCTGCGAAGTAAATACCCCACATATCGTTTGCTAACATAATCTTTAATAGAACAGCGAAACCAACGAAACGCATCATTCCGCCTGCCGCACCTAAGCCGGCCATTACCCAAGAAAAGTTCTTCTTAAATTCAGCTAAAGTTTCTCCGGCCGCACTACCACCATAGTAAGCAACAATGGATAATACAGCGAATAAGGAACCCAAGATTAACATTGAAATTAAAGTAACATTTGTGATTCCCTTTGGATTAGCTTCTTCAGCCGCCTTATCACCGGCAGCCATGAAGTAGGACATAACCGTAAATGTTAAGGTCACAACGTATTGTCCAAATACCGAGAAAATCATGGCTAAACCTAATGCTTCTTCAACTGCTAAGTTTGACTTAACAGCGAAAATCATTGCGACTACCCCACCTAAAACTGCGTTTGGCGGCTGAGCTCCGCCAACAGGCATGTTACCGACCATCATCAATTCATAAGTACCACCAACAACTAAACCGATGTTAAGGTTACCTAAGATTGCCCCAATAATTGGGCAGGCGATGATAGGACGATACAACAATTCTGTTAACGAGAATTGGTCAATCGCAAAGATGAATGTAACAATTGCAAGTAATACAACTTCCATCTTTCCATCCTCCTAAATATATGTGGAAAATCCTTACAGAAACGCTTTTATCAATTCCATCCGTTTACTACTTTATTTAAAAAGCTTGCTTAAATCTTCAGCCCCTTCTTGAGGCACACGACGAATCTCTAATTCAACGCCTAATTCTTGTAGGCGTTTAAAAGCAGCTACATCTGCATCATCTACAGCAACACTACCTACCACTTGTCGTTTTCCTTCCGACATGTGCATATTACCGATGTTTACTTTTTTGATTGGTACTCCACCTTCTACTAACTTCAAGACATCTTGAGGTGTTTCACAGACCAAAAAAATATGTTGCGATGGAGAAGCTTTATGAATCGTTGAAATCGTCTTCTCCAAGGTCCAATATCTTGTCTGAGCATAAGAAGGAGCGGCCATATCCATCAAACCTTGACGGAAACTGTTGCCTGCCACCTCATCATTGGCTACTAACAACAAATTAGCCCCAATCGAACTAGACCATTGCGTTGCTACTTGGCCATGAATCAGTCGGTTGTCAATTCTAGTTAAAACTATATCCGGCATACAAACTTCCTTTCTAACAATGCAACTTGCTTGTAAGCGTTTCCTTACTTATATAGTAACATCCTTTCCCTAATCATATTTACATTTTTTTACACAATTTGTGTACTTTTTAGTAAAAGAAAAATATTTTTGACAATTTTTACTACGCTTTCACTGAAATAATCTTTAGAATAGAGATAGAGGTTTACCATAATGTTCAATAAAACAACCAGCTCCCATTTTTTAAAATATGGTTTTGTTTCAAGAGAGATTCCACGAACAAACTTGCAAAAGCAAGATTACACCATCTTCAACGAAAATACCACTACGCTCATATCCTATTCCAAGCCCGTTTACATCGAGCCAATGGAAGGAATGGCTTTATTACACATCGCAAAAGAGGAACAACTTAATCAAATTGAAACCTTTGCCTTGCATCGCAAAATTTGCATTTATCCGGGAAATGCGTTCGCATTAGTCACCATGAGCAATTACATTGTTTATAACCTATACATGCCTAAAGAGTCTGAAATTAAAAAGATTAGTCTTGCCAAAACATTGATGTATCATCGCATTAAACCAAGCATTCGTATTCAAGAATTATTGGCTTATTACTATGTTGTTAAACGTCCACATTACCAATTTAAAGGCGAGATTCATCCTTATTATGAACTCACCTTTGTTGACCAAGGGGAACTCGAAACGACCGTTGAAGACGAAACTTTTACTTTAAAAGCCAATGACTGTTTATTCTATGGTCCAGGTCAATTTCATAATCAAAAAGTCACTTCCGAAAATCCTTGTTCCTATCTAACCGCTATCTTTGAAGCCGATGGTTTGTGCCATGATAAACTCGTTCGAAAAATCTATCATTGCAATCGAGAAGAAATTCAGCTTATTCAACAATTCGTTAAGTACACTGAATTTGAAAATGACTACCAAAACGATTTGTTGGTTTCTAGTTTAGAAACCTTTATCATTCAGCTACAGAGTCATATGGGTCATTCTACCCAAAAGACCAGCTCACCAGCCAACCAGCATTATGAAAATAGCCTACTAGAAGAAATTGTGCAATACATCAATTTGCATCTATATGAACCACTACCAATTGATTCGCTTTGTGATAACTTTGCGATTTCAAGAAGTACTTTGCAAAATCTATTTAATAATTATATGAAGATTACACCGAAAGCTTATATCAATAATGAGAAACTGAATCTAAGTCGTTTATTGATTCGTGATGGTAAATATTCTATTACTCAAGTAGCTAATTTATTAGGCTTTAATTCCATTCATTATTTTTCCCGAAAATTCACTCGAAAATTCCACATCAATCCAAGTGAATACGCAAAGAAAATCTATGACCAACTCTAAGAAGCGAAAGCTTCTTTTTTACTGAAAAAGAGCGGCTTTTCACCACTCTTAAATGCCATCTTCCATTTCTACTTCTTCCCGTTCAACGAATTCATACTTCATGGTTTGATCATGACCTGTTTGTACCAATTGATTCGCTAAAGCATCCACGCTTTCCGCAAATTGGCGAACAAGATTACCTTCAATAATCATACCTAAGTTCGTTCCCGAAAGAACTCGAATTTCTTTTTCACTATGAACCATGCTTAATTCAACCGCTACTTTAAATGGTGAACCACCTAGTAAGTCGGTTAAGATTAAAACTCCTTCACAATCCTTTAATTGTTCCAAAGCATTCTCTAAATTTTTCTTTAAATCCTCTGTACTGTGATTTTGTTCAAAATCAACCGATACATAGAAATCTGGATATCCAGCAATCAATTCAACCGATGAAGTAACACCTGTCGCAAAATGACCATGTCCACTAACAATCATTCCAATCATATAATTTTCCTCCTATTTACTATATGGGTATAAAATAACACCCTTGACCACACGGTTTACTTCACCTGTTGGACATGGGTTATCCGGTGTGATGGATAACGAAAGCGATTTAAACAATGCCACCAATTGAGCAACGGTAATATACGCTAATCCATTCACAACATTATCCCTTTCTTCACCATTAAAACAATAATACCAATCCGCTAATTCTTTCGCTTCAGAACATTCTATGTTCGCTACCACTAAAATCTTATTGCCTTTACGCTGAACTGCCATTTCTTTTAATAGATCCAATTCATATTGGCGTTGATAAGCATAGTCGGATAAATAAAGCACTGTCAACGTTGTATCATCAATAATACTCTTTGGTCCATGGCGGAATCCTAATGGTGTATCAAACATTGTCACAACCTTACCCGCTGTTAATTCTAACATCTTTAAGGCCGATTCTTGGGCAACTCCTTTTTGGGTATTGGTTCCTAAGTAAACAATTCTTTCAAAAGGATATTGTTCCACTACTTCTTTTGCTAAATAGAAGTCTTCCAATAGCCATTTTTCCACATTGGTTGCTAGGCTTTCAACTGACTTAACTAAAGTTTCGTATTCTTCCTTCGCAAAAGCCAACAAAGTGGCTAGATACATATTGGAATAGCTAGAAGTCATCGCAAAACTTTGATCCAACGTTTCCGGGCTTAGGTTAATCGCAAAACAACGTTCTCCTTCTTTTGATGCTCTTAAGCTCAAAGCTCCATCTTGATTACAAGTGATAAAAAGATGATGAACTTCCGGATTAACAGCTTCAACCGATTGAATAGCACCAATACTTTCGGGTGAATCTCCCGAGCGTCCATAGCTAACCAATAAAGTTGGTTTCATAGCTGAAATAAAGTTCTCTGGACTAGCGGTTAAATCTGTTGTCGCATAGCTTTTTACTTTGTAGTCATAAAGACGGTTTAGGTAAGAATACACACTATTTCCAACGAACTCACTTGTACCGGCACCGGTTAATATAATATCAAAATCATTTTGTTTGGTTGTTTTTTCAATGAATTGAGTTAGTTCATGACGAATTTGATTCACTTGTTTCAAAGTCTTACGCCATGTGATAGGTTGTTGCACAATTTCTTTTGCGGTAAATGTTGCTTTACTGTTCTCTAACACTGTTTCACTTAAGTTAAATATTTCCATATGACCTCCATCTGTTTTGATTATATCAATTTGTGTATTGCTTTTATGGTTTTCATTAAAAACTATCAATCATAAACGAAAAAGTACAAACACTTTCAGGGTATCCTCATTTCAATCGTGATAAGATTATTAAAAAGGAGATTATTATGTATATAAAAAGTACAAAGATTTGGTTGGCCGGTTCCTTCTATCCGGCAACTCTTCATTTAGAAGATTCTAAAATACTGGACATTCTTCCTTACGATTTTGAAACTTGTGATAAGGACTATGGTAATTTAAGAATTGTACCCGGTTTCATTGACATTCATTGTCATGGAGCTTATGGTTATGATACCAACTATGCACAAGAAGATGGATTAAAGAAATGGGCAAAGGGAATTGTCAAAGAAGGTGTAACCGGTTTCTTATCCACAACCATTACGGAATTAAATCCGGTTTTGACAAAGGCAGTTCAAAATGTTCGTAAAGTTAAGGAAAACCACATGGCCGGTCGCGATGGAGCGGATATTTTAGGAATTCATTTTGAAGGTCCTTATTTAGACATGAAGTACAAAGGAGCCCAACCTCCAGAAGCGATTGTGCAAGGAACGGTTGAGGAGTTTAAGCACTATCAAAAAGAGTCCGGCGATTTAATTAAGGTCATCACCTTGGCTCCTGAGCATGACCCAAATCATGCGTTAACGAAGTACGCTAGTCAACACGGTGTGGTTGTTTCCGTTGGTCATAGTGGTGCTACTTATAATGAAGCCTTGCTTGCCTTTGCAAATGGGGCAATGAGTATCACCCACACTTTCAATGGTCAATCTCCATTCAATCATCGTGCTAATGGAGTGGCTGGTGCTGCCTTACGTTTAAGAAATGTGTATAGTGAAATCATTTGTGATGGTCAACATTGCACCCCTGAAGCTTTAAATATTTTCTTTCAAACCAAAGGTAGTCATTATGCGGTTATGATTACGGATGCTTTAATGGCAAAGGGCTTACCAAAGGGAACGAAATTCCAATTTGGGGGTCATGAAGTAGAGATTGATAAAAAGGGCTTAGCACACTTAACCGAAACAGGTGGTATTGCCGGATCAACTTTGAGCTTAAATCAGGGTTTGCGAATCTTAGTGGAAGAAGCACTTGTGCCATTTGAGGCGGCTATCAATAGTTGTACCCTTAATCCGGCGACTTTACTTGGTATGGATGATCATATTGGTAAGATTGTGGCAGGATATGATGCCGACCTTGTTGTATTGGGAGATGATTATTCCGTTGTCGATACGTATTGTAAAGGTATCAAACAATAATATGGCTAAACAAACTAAAAGTCCTATTGCTGGACGTAATATTTATTTAAACAAACACAATCAAAAAATCCTTTTTGACTCATTCTCTAAAACCGGTTACTTAATTCGTGATGAAGAAGCACAGCGCTTTACTTTATATCGAAATCGTTGGGTATTGGCTTTAGCTATTGGTATTCTAGTGTATTCTTTTCTCAAACAAATTCCAGTATCCATTCTAATTGGTTTGGCTTATGGATTGTTTCAAGAATATCGTTACCGTCGTGTATGGTTACCTGGTTTAACACAATTCCCTAATTTCAAGCCAGAGAAAAAAGTTGGCTTTATTGAAGGCTTAATCCAACAAAATAAAGCTTGGGAATGTTTCTTATTAGGACTGGCTTTCATGGCTTTTGGTATTCTACTTGTTATCAAGGGAATTTTAGAAAAGGATGCGCCTATTCTTCTTGCTTTTGAAATTCTTGTTATGATTGCGACTACCTATAAAGCCATCCAATATTTCTTCGCCCTTTATCAAATTAAAAAGAAGCGTTAAGCTTCTTTTTTCATTAACGAGATTTCTTCACTTTTTCGTTTAATGCTTCACCAATAAATGTATTTAATACCACTGAATCAGAAATTTCTTCCTTTGTGTCTTTATCCGCATATTTAACTGTAACGGTTGCTTTCTTACCACTTCACAATTTTTGACTTTTATGTTTCATTATGATCTCATTTATTTTACAATTACTTAATTTTAATTTTTACATAAAAAGAGCGGTCCACCCACTCTTTTAGATTAAGTTTTAAATTACTTAACGATTTCGGTAATAGAACCGGAACCTACAGTACGTCCACCTTCACGGATAGAGAAACGTGTACCTTGTTCAATAGCGATAGGAGCTAATAAAGTAACGTTCATCATAACATTATCACCAGGCATACATAAATCCGTTCCTTCAGGTAATGTAATAACACCTGTAACGTCCGTTGTACGGAAGTAGAATTGAGGACGGTAGTTAGAAACGAAAGGAGTATGACGTCCGCCTTCTTCCTTTGTTAATACGTACACTTGAGCCTTGAATTCTGTATGAGGTGTAACTGAACCGGGTTTAGCTAATACTTGTCCACGTTCAATTTCATCACGGTTGATACCACGCAATAATGCACCAATGTTATCACCGGCTTGAGCGAAATCCAACATCTTACGGAACATTTCAATACCCGTAACAACAGTCTTGCGAGTGTCACGAATACCAACGATTTCAACTTCATCATTTAAGTTCAATTTACCACGTTCAACACGTCCTGTTGCAACAGTACCACGTCCTGTGATTGTGAATACATCTTCAACAGCCATTAAGAAAGGCTTATCAAATTCATGTTCAGGAGCCGGGATGTAAGTGTCAACCGCATCTAATAATTCCTTGATAGCCGGTGTCCACTTAGGATCGTCTTGTAAAGCTTGGAAAGCAGAACCACGGATAACAGGAGCGTTATCTCCATCGTAGCCATATTCAGAAAGAAGTTCACGAACTTCCATTTCAACTAAATCAATTAATTCATCATCATCAACCATATCGCACTTGTTTAAGAAAACAACAATCTTAGGAATACCAACTTGGCGACCTAATAAGATATGTTCACGAGTCTGAGGCATTGGTCCATCTGTAGCGGCTACTACTAAGATAGCACCATCCATTTGGGCGGCCCCGGTAATCATGTTCTTAACATAGTCAGCATGACCCGGACAGTCAACATGAGCGTAGTGACGAGTCTTTGTTTGATATTCAACGTGAGCAGAGTTAATCGTGATACCACGAGCCTTTTCTTCCGGAGCTCCGTCAATCTTATCGTAAGCTTCAAAATTAGCCTTACCATCTTCCGGATGTTCCGATAGATACTTTGTGATTGCCGCTGTTAAAGTTGTTTTACCGTGGTCAACGTGACCAATAGTACCAACGTTAACATGTTCCAGCGATCGGTCAAAATGTTCCTTTGCCATAATATTTTTCCTCCTAGTATTTTATACTTTTCCGTCTAGCTTAATTTTATAGTAAGTGACTGGACAATGCAATATTTTTCAAATCTTATTTTGTTGTGTTCTTCTTGATAATTTCTTCCGCAATGCTCTTTGGAACTTCTTCATAGTGATCCATAAACATGGTATAAATTCCACGTCCTTGAGTGAATGAACGCAAGTCTGTAATGTAACCAAACATTTCTGATAAAGGAATAAATGCCTTTACCTTAATAGCGTTACCGGTTTCTTCTTGTTCACGAATTTGACCACGACGTTTTGTAACGTCACCCATTACCGCACCCAAGTAATCACTTGGAGCTGTAATATCCACTGCCATAATAGGTTCAAGAATAACAGGATTACACTTCTTAGCCGCCTCTCTTAATGCTAAGGAAGCCGCAATCTTATACGCTTGTTCCGAAGAGTCGACATCGTGGTAAGAACCATCAAATAAGACAGCCTTAATATCCACAATTGGATAACCGGCAATTAAACCGGAATTCAAAGAATCTTCCAAACCTTGTTGAGTTGGCTTGATGAATTCCTTAGGAACCGATCCACCAACCGTGGCATCTTCAAATTCAAAACCTTTGCCCGGGTTTGGACTAAAGCGAATCCAAACATCACCGTATTGACCATGACCGCCGGACTGACGAACAAACTTACCTTGTACTTCCGCTTCTGAACGGATTGTTTCACGGTAAGCCACTTGTGGAGCACCTGCTGTTGCATCTACCTTAAATTCACGCTTCATACGGTCCATGATGACATCCAATTGCAATTCACCGACACCCGCAATAATCGTTTGTCCTGTTTCTTCATCCGTATAAGTCTTGAAAGTTGGATCTTCTTCCGCCAACTTCGCCAAGGCTTCATCCATCTTTTGTGAGTCATTCTTAGTCTTAGGTTCAACCGACATCTGAATAACAGGTTCTTGGAAAATCATCGATTCCAAAACAATTGGTGAATTTTCAGCACATAATGTATCACCGGTGGTTGTGTTCTTTAAACCAACTGCACCGGCAATATCACCGGCGAATACTTCATCAATATCTGTTCTTTGGTTAGCATGCATACGAATCAAACGTCCAAAACGTTCTCTCTTATCCTTCGTTGAGTTTAAAACATAACTACCGGAAGTAGCACGACCGGAATAAACGCGGAAATAAGTTAAACGACCTACGAATGGATCAGTCGCTACCTTAAACGCTAATGCTGAGAATGGTTCATCATCAGAAGGATGACGTTCACTTGCACTACCATCTTCTAAAGTACCCTTTATTGCCGGAATATCTGTTGGAGAAGGCAAATAGTCTACAACTGCATCCAATAATAATTGAACACCTTTATTCTTATAAGCTGACCCGCACATAACAGGGAAGAATTCAGAAGTCAAAACACCGGCACGAATTGCTCGCTTGATTTCAGCAACCGTCGGTTCTTCACCTTCTAAGACCTTCATCATCAATTCATCATCATAATCCGCAATTGCTTCCAACATTTCCGCACGCATTGTTTCAGCCTCATCCTTGAATTGAGCATCCACTTCATGATCGGTGAACTTATTCGTTTCACCCTCATAATCACGTTGCTTCATTTCAACTAAATCGATGATACCGCGGAAATCTTGTTCAGCCCCAATAGGCATTTGGATTGCAACCGCTTTGGCACCTAAACGGTCACCAATACTGTGAACAGACATCATGAAGTCTGCTCCAGTTGCGTCCATCTTATTTGAGAAAACAATACGAGGCACATGGTATTCCGTTGCTTGACGCCAAACCGTTTCGGTTTGAGGTTCAACACCGGCTTTGGAATCTAAGACTGTTACCGCACCATCTAAGACACGAAGGGAGCGTTCAACCTCAGCTGTAAAGTCGACGTGACCCGGTGTATCGATGATATTGATACGTGTATCATGCCATTGACAAGTCGTTGCCGCAGAAGTAATTGTAATCCCACGTTCTTGTTCTTGAGCCATCCAGTCCATTTGGGAAGCACCATCATGAGTTTCACCAATCTTATGAATTTTACCCGTATAGTACAAGATACGTTCTGTCGTTGTTGTCTTACCGGCATCAATGTGCGCCATGATACCGATATTACGCATCTTATCTAGTGATATTTCTCTTGCCATCCTAAATCCTTTCTAAATTACCAACGGAAATGCGCAAATGCCTTATTAGCTTCTGCCATTCTGTGAGTATCATCTTTCTTCTTCACGGAAGCACCAATTCCATTAGCCGCATCCATAATTTCATTCGCTAATCTTTGTTCCATTGTGTTTTCATGACGTAAACGGGCGAAACTGACAAGCCAACGCAACCCTAATGTCAATTTACGTTCAGCCGAAACTTCAACAGGAACTTGGTAGTTAGCACCGCCAACACGGCGAACCTTCAATTCAAGTTGAGGCATTACATTAGCTAATGCTTTTTCGAAGACTTCCATTGGATTTTCACCTGTCTTCTTTTCGATTAATGCGAATGAATCGTATAAAATCGTTTGCGCTGTACCGCGCTTACCATCGATCATAATCTTGTTAATCAATTTCGTAACTAACTTTGAGTTATAGATTGGATCCGGTAGTACATCACGCTTTGCTACATAACCTTTTCTTGGCATATTCTACTTTCTCCCCTCTATTACTTAGCGGCCTTTGGCTTCTTCGCTCCGTATAAAGAACGACCTTGCTTACGGTCTGTAACCCCGGCACAGTCTAATGTTCCACGGATAATGTGATAACGAACACCGGGTAAGTCCTTCACACGACCACCACGAATCATAACAACCGAGTGTTCTTGCAGGTTATGACCAATTCCCGGAATGTAAGCTGTAACTTCCATACCGTTCGATAAACGAACACGGGCATACTTACGCAATGCAGAGTTAGGCTTCTTAGGTGTCATAGTACCGACACGAGTACAAACCCCTCTCTTTTGTGGACTACTTAGCTTCGTCATTTTGTTCTTAAGAGTATTCACACCACGATTTAACGCCGGTGACTTAGACTTATAAATATTGTCTTGACGACCCTTACGAACCAATTGATTGATTGTTGGCATTGTTTAGCTCCTTTCTCATGCACACAGTACCTAGTGTGCCACGCTCTTAATAAATAATAACCTCGCATGGCAAGGTTCATTCATAAGCTCATAAATGATACTCCATTTTCTTTTATGATGTCAATCAAAATTGATTAAATTTACTGATATTTTTTCATCCAAGCCAACGAATGGATAAGCATATAGAAAGGTCTTTATTCAAGACCTTTCTACCATTACTGAATAACCGCCGTTTCCAAATTCACTTTTGTTTCTTTATCAAACAAATGAATCACTTGATTACTAAAGCCGAAATGCACCATATGACCAATCTTTAAATCACGAGCCTCACTCGCATTCATCGTTGGAATAATCACAATCATTTCATTCCCTTCAAAATTAGCGTGTAAATTGATAGAGCTGCCCATCATTTCACTAACCTCAATGATTGCTTGTAAAGCTGATTCATCCTTCACTAATTGAATATTCTCCGGTCTTACCCCAACAATCACTTCCTTTTCAGTTACTTTATTCGCTGCTAAGTTGGCTTGTTTTTGTTCGGATAACACAATTTCTTTATTTCCAACCACAACACTATATTGTCCTTGATCATTCACTTTCAAATGACCATCAAAATAGTTCATTTGAGGCACCCCAATAAATCCGGCCACAAATAAATTTGCAGGTGATTCATACACTTCTTGAGGCGTACCAATTTGTTGGATAACGCCATCTTTCATGATAACAATACGATCACCTAAGGTCATCGCTTCTGTTTGGTCGTGGGTAACATAAACGAAAGTGGTGTTGATTCTTTGTCTTAATTTAATCAATTCCGCACGCATTTGATTACGTAATTTCGCATCTAAGTTCGATAAAGGCTCATCCATCAATAAAGCCTTTGGCTCACGCACAATGGCACGACCAATCGCCACACGCTGACGCTGACCACCCGATAATGCCTTCGGCTTACGATTTAAATATTCACTAATCCCTAAAATTTCCGCCGCTTCCTCTACGCGACGATTAATTTCCTCTTTAGCAACGCCTTGCATCTTTAATGGAAAACCAATATTTTGACGAACCGTCATATGAGGATATAACGCATAGTTTTGGAACACCATCGCAATATCTCTTTCCTTAGGAGCCAAATCATTCACAACCTTACCATCAATTTCCAATTGTCCCTTTGAAATTTCTTCCAAACCTGCAATCATACGCAATGTTGTGGATTTACCACAGCCCGACGGACCAACTAAAACAATAAATTCTTTATCAGCAATCTCTAAGTTAAAATCCTGAACAGCTAACACGCCTTCTTCTGTAACTTTAAGATTGTGAGTTTTCTTCTTATCTTGATTCGGATAAATCTTAACAATATTTTTCAATGTAACTGTTGACATATATTTATTTCCTTTCACTGTTCGGGGTAATAGCGTCTATAAATCTCAGACAATTTACCCAATTTAATTGCTAAATCTAATCTAAAATCTTCTTTATGACATCTATACACCCAATTATTACCAAGAGTAGATGGCACATTCATACGAGCCTTATTATCTAGACCCAATAAATCTTGGAACTGTGTTATTGCTAAATTTGCTACACTAGCGTATTGTGCACGAATTATACCCCAATGAAAGCCTTCTTCCTTTGTTAAATGGAAATAATCTTTTGCTCGCTGAACGTCTTGTTTATTCGCTGTTTTAATCCAACCTTGGATGGTATCGTTGTCATGAGTACCCGCATAAACCACACAATTATGCGTATAGGTGTGCGGCAAATACACCGAATCCGTCCCCCTGGAATCAAATGCAAACTGCAATACCTTCATTCCCGGATATCCTGTTTGACTTAATAATTCTCGAACATCATCACTTAAGAAACCAAGGTCTTCCGCAATGATACTAACATCCCCTAATTTCTCTTTGATGGTTTTAAATAAATCATAACCGGGGCCTTTACACCAACGACCGTTCACCGCTGTTGTATCGCCAAATGGAATGGCATAATAAGAAGAAAAACCTCGGAAATGATCAATGCGTAAAACATCATAAAAGCGTAATTGATGTTTCACTCTTAGAACCCACCAGTCATACTTATTCTTTTTCAGATATTCCCAATCGAATAAAGGATTGCCCCACACTTGTCCATCTGCAGAAAAACCATCCGGCGGACAACCTGCCACCTCAGTTGGCACATACTCTTTATTTAACTGAAACAACTTAGGGTTGCACCAGACATCAGCACTATCTTCCGATACATAGATTGGCAAATCCCCAATCATATCGATGCCATGCTCCTTAGCATACGCTTTCAGTTGATGCCATTGTTTATAAAATAAATATTGAATCTTTTTCCAAAACAATACTTCATCCTTCAATTCCATGCGTAAGGATTGCAAAGCTTCCTCTTCTCGTATCCGAATACTCTTTGGCCATTCTTGTAAAGCAATACCACCTAAAGATTCCTTCGTCGCCATGTATAAGGCATAATCCTCTAACCAGTAGGACTCATCCACCACAAATTGATTGAATTCATCCCGCTTCTTTTGCGTGATGCGATTACAGGCTTTTCTTAAGACTTGAAAACGATTCTTATAAATAGCTCCGTAATCAATTTTATGTTTATTTTTCCCCCAATGGATGGAAGTATATTCTTCCTTCTTTAATAATCCATCTTTTCTTAAATCGTCTAAATCAATGAAATAGGGATTACCCGCAAAGGTAGAAAACGATTGATAAGGAGAATCTCCATAGCCTGTTGGACCAATTGGTAAAATTTGCCAATAAGTCTGCTTTGCTTTTTTTAAAAACTTAATGAATTTACGGGCTTGTTCCCCCATTGTCCCAATACCATATTCTGATGGTAAAGAAGCAATCGGCAACAACACTCCTGCACTTCGTTTCATATTCCATCTCCTATTTATTTATAACTTTTTGATACTTGCACCTTTTATCAATTGATAAGGTATTTCTTCATGAACTCCATGCCCGTGATAAGCGATTCTTAACAACAAATCATCCACCCCTCGCTTCGCCAATTCTTGCGTATCTTGGTGAATGGTTGAAAGTCTTGGATAGATAAAGTGTCCCAATCCGATTCCATCAAATCCAATAATCGAAATATCTTCCGGAACCTTTTTGCCACTATCTCGAATCGCCGCCATCGCTCCTACGGCAATGGTATCGGAAACCGCAAAGATAGCCGAAATATCGGGATGTCTTTTTAGCAAGGCTACCGTTCCGGCATAACCACCTTCCATCGAAAAGCGACTATCCTCATAATAATCTGTATGAAAGCTCACATGATGATTTTGTAAAACTTCCATACAACTACTCACACGCAATTGTGTAATTTGAGAATTCTCTGTCCCTCCGACAATACCGATTTTTTGATGATGATTCTCTAATAAATATTGAATTGCACTAGCCGCCCCACCAGCATCATTGGTCGTAAAGCTGGACAAATGATCAAAGGGCAATCCACTAGCATCGCAAGTCAATAGGACACACGGAACCGAGATTTTTTTAAAGTTTCCTTTGAAATTATCTAAATTTCCACCCAAGAAAATAAATCCCTTCGGCTTTTTTTCAATCAACATCTGATATGCCGTCAAGACTTCATCTTGATTTTCATCAATGAATATCACTGAAGCTTCTTCTCTTTTTTTTGAAAGATTTCCTTGTACTTGTTCCAACAAATCCGCAAACAACATATTCCCATATCCTTTGACAATAATGACGATATTGGAACTGATAGTTTTCTTTAACTGTTTCGCATTAACATTCGGCTGATAATGATTATCTCGAATAATCTTTTCAATCTTTTCTTTGGTTTCTTTTCTCACATCCGGACGATTATTTAATACACGAGAGACCGTCCCCGTACTAAACCCCGATAATTTTGCAATATCCTTGATTGTTAATGCCTTGCTCATGGTTTATTGTTATCCTTTCACTGCCCCTGCCGCAACGCCTTTTATAATATACTTTTGGCAACTCAAATAAAATATAATCACAGGTACAACCGCCATAATCAAGGACGCCATGATAGCTCCCATATCCACACGACCATAGCTGCCCTTCATGTATTGAATGACAATTGAGATTGTCTTATATTTCTTCACATCTAACACTAAATATGGCAATAAGAAATCATTCCAAATCCACATGGTTTCCAAAATGCCAACCGAAATATAAGTCGGCTTCATAATTGGAAGAACAACCAAGAAGAAAGTTTGTACCGGGGAACAACCATCAATCATAGCCGCCTCTTCAATTTCAATTGGAATTGACTTAACAAATCCACAAAACATGAAGACCGCCAATCCAGCCCCAAAGCCTAAATAAATAATCACAATTCCCCAAGGCGTCACTAAGCCAAGACGGTTAGCTACCAAACTCAAAGTAAACATAACCATTTGGAAAGGAACCACCATTGAGAACACACATAATAGATAAATCAATTTTGTGATTTTATTCTTCACACGGGTCACATACCATGCACACATAGATGTACAAATTAAAATCAACACAACACTAATTACTGTGATAAACACCGTCCAACCAACAGCTTCTAAGAAACCATATTTTTTCATCGCCATGATGTAGTTGGACAAGCCCGTAAACGTTTCCGCATTAGGAAGTTTAAAAGGTTCATCACTAATCCAAATTTTGTTTTTAAATGAATTGATTAAGACAACTACGATAGGTAAAATCCAACTAATAGATAAAACCGATAAAACAGCACTTAATCCAACATGATTTTTCTTTTCCTTAACCATCTTACTGTTGAACCTCTCTTTCCCTGGTGGAACGCAATTGTATTAAACCGATGCCCACAACAATAATGAAGAAGATAACCGCCTTTGCTTGACCAACGCCTTCCCAACCAACACGACCATAGAAGGTATTATAAATATTCAATGCCATCATTTCTGACATCTTAGCCGGTTCCCCGGCTGTTAAAGCCAAGTTTTGATCGAAAAGCTTAAATCCGTTAGTGACCGATAAGAAGGTACAAATCGTGATAGAAGGCATCATCATCGGCAATGTTACCCGGGTTAATTTATTCCAAGCACTCGCACCATCGATTTCAACAGCTTCCATAACTTCTTGAGGAATGGACTGTAAGCCGGCAATATAAATAATCATCATGTATCCAATTTGTTGCCAACAAACCAAGATAACCAATCCCACAAAACCAACTCCGGCATCTAAATTCAAAGCGGTATTCCATTGCGATAAAATACCCGAGAAAATCAATTGCCAAATATAACCAAGAACAATTCCGCCAATTAAGTTAGGCATAAAGAATATGGTACGGAATATATTTGTTCCTCTTAGCTTCTTTGTTAATGCTACCGCTAATGCAAAAGCCGCCACATTAATCACAATGACCGTCACCAAGGCGAAGGCCGCCGTGTAGAAAAAAGAGTGTTGAAAGACTGTGTCCGATAGAGCCTTTATATAATTGGCTAAACCCACAAATTGACTATCCGTAACCGTTCTAAACTCACAAAAGGATAAATATATCCCCAGTAAGAAAGGAATCACAAATCCAATCGCAAAAGCCCCCATTGTCGGAATCAGGAATAAAGCCCAATATTTTTTTATGTTTTTTCCCATATCTCACCTCTAAAAATAGATTGGCAACAAGTATTAAAACTTACCTGCTGCCAAATACCGATACATTTTATACTTATTTTTTTGCTTTTGTAGCTTTTACTTCAGCAACCCAACCTTCTACGAAAGCTTTCTTCACTGCTCCCCAGTTCGCATCCGTCTGTTTTGCCGCATAAGTTGTTAAAGCCGATCCAACACCATTCTTCCATGTTTCAGAAGGCATGGTTGTAAAGTTCCATGAAACAGGAGTGAATCCTTTTTCAACATATTCATTTGCAATGGTTACTAAACGGTTCTTAGACTTCAAGTTCTTCTTAAATGGTGTTACAAGTCCCATACCGGCTTCACCGCTAGGCATAGCTCCTTCAGCACCGCATAAAGCTTTGATTCCGGTTTCCGATGTCACACACCAATTCATGAAATCCAATGTTGCCTGAATATCCTCTTGTTTTGCTTTCTTATTCACGCTCCAGTAGTTTTCTGTACCTGTACATAAGCCTTGTTTTTCTTCGCCTTGTGCACCAATATAAATTGGCAACATGCCTAAGTTGTCATCACCTACAGCTGTGATATCGTTATAAGCCCATGTACCATTTTGATAGAAAACAGCGGCACCCTTCACAAATTCAGCCACAGCGTCATCACCCTTTTTAACAGATAATTGAGTAGGAGCAACCGTCGAATTATTGATGTATAAGTCCCAAATATTCTTATAATTTGCTAAATAAG
This sequence comes from Bulleidia sp. zg-1006, assembly GCF_016812035.1. Lineage (NCBI taxonomy): Bacteria > Bacillati > Bacillota > Erysipelotrichia > Erysipelotrichales > Erysipelotrichaceae > Bulleidia > Bulleidia sp. zg-1006. The sequence goes on from NZ_CP069178.1 coordinate 1,441,602, forward strand.
TTCCCTTAATCGCATCTGTTGTGCTAATACCATCTGCTAAGTATTCATAGTAAATAGGTAAGTTTGCCAAATGGGTCTTAAAACGCCAGTCAGAAGAACCTTCCATACCGGAAGAAGTGAAAGCGGCGAATCCCAAAGATTTCTTACGTGCTGTAATATCTTCAACCACTTTCTTCAAGTCGGCGAAAGACTTAATGTCTTCTTGCTTATAACCGGCTTTGGCTAATAATTTCTTGTTGTAAATCAAACCATACGTTTCTACTGTATAAGCAACACCGGCAATTGCCTTTCCATCTTTCAATGTGAAATCATTAGAAGACAATTCTCCAACAATCTTCGAACCCGATAAATCGTAGCAATAATCTTTCCAACCGGCTAATCCGACAGGACCATTTACTTGGAATAAGGTTGGCGCATCTGTCTTAGCCATTTCCGCTTTTAAAGTTGGCTCGTATTGACCGGAAGCCGCTGTCAATACAGTCACAGGAACACCCGTTTCCTTCGTGTACAATTTAGCTAACTCTTGCCATTGTGCATCTGCCTCCGGCTTGAAGTTCAAATAATACACTTTCCCTTTTGGTTTCTTGTTTGCTGTGGGAGCTTTTCCACATCCCACTAACATTGTGGCGGCCATCAACGATGCCATGCCTAGTTTGAATAAGCGTTTCATATTTTTCCTCCCGCTTTATGATTCATTTCGTAACCGTTCCCGTTAACGATTGCGATACACTTATATCTTAATGAAAACGCTACCATTAGTCAAATCTTTTTTTTGAATTTTTTTCTTGACCCGTTTCTCTTGTTTTCTTGATGGTTTTTTACGTGAATTTTATTACATGGACTTTACTTGTTTGAGCATTTCTGGATAAAATAGGCAATGGAATATCTATTCCACAGCCAAAAGTAAGTACACGTAAAGATATCCCGTAGACGATAACTCGTTTGTCTTTCTACTCTATTTCGGCTTTTGTACTGTCCATTGGAAGAACTTCCATGTTGTAGTTGTTTTTCAATTTATTTTCAAAGGAGTAAATATGGAACTGGAAATACATTTAAATTCCCTCTTACCCACATCCATTCAAGAGGCATCTGATACAGAGTTATTTCAAGCCATTGCCGGCTTGGTTCAACAAAAGAAAAAAGAATTATCCACCATCCAAGATGGCAAAAAGCTTTATTACATTAGCGCTGAATTCTTAATCGGCAAGCAATTGGGTAAAAATTTAATTAATCTTGGTTTATACGATGAATTAAATCAATTACTTTCTAAATACAATAAAAATCTTAAGCAGATTGAACAGATTGAAAAAGAACCTTCTCTTGGAAACGGGGGATTAGGTCGTCTTGCGGCCTGCTTCTTAGACTCCATCGCCACCTTAAATCTACAAGGAGATGGTGTCGGTTTAAACTATCATTTGGGTTTATTCCGCCAAGAATTTAAAAATCGAAAACAAGTTGAAGTGCCCGATGAGTGGCAAAAAAACAACACTATTTTAAACCCGACGAATGTTCACTTTTCGATTGAACTTGCCGGAAAAACATACACCTCCACCATGTACGATATCGATATCATTGGTTACCACGGTCAAAAGAACCAATTGCACTTATTTGACCTGGATACCATTGACGAATCGATTGTTCATGATGGCATTGAATTCGATAAAACAGATATTTCCAAGAATTTAACTTTATTTTTATACCCCGACGATCGCTATCGTGAGGGTCAATTATTGCGTATCTACCAGCAATACTTCATGGTCAGTAACGCCGCTCAACTCATTATTCAAGAAGAGAAAGCGAAAGGGCATCATTTAAAGGACTTGGACAAACACGTTTCCGTTCAAATCAATGATACCCATCCTTCTATGATTATCCCTGAATTGATTCGATTACTCACTCAAGAAGGAATTGATTTTGAAGAAGCGGTGACTATTGTTGGCAACAGTTGTGCCTATACAAATCATACGATTTTAGCAGAAGCGTTAGAGAAATGGTCTTTGGATTACTTACAAGAAGTGGTACCACAATTGGTTCCCATCATCCATCGCCTACACCAAAGTGTCCAAGTTCGCTTCCAAAACAATCCGGAGCTAGCTATTATCGATGAATACAATCGTGTTCACATGGCTCGTATCGATATGCACTACAGCGCCTCCATCAATGGTGTTGCCGCTTTACATACAGAAATTCTTAAAAACCAAGAATTAAAGGCTTTTTACTCCATTTATCCGCATAAATTCAACAACAAAACCAATGGAATTACCTTCCGTCGTTGGATTATGCATTGTAACCCTGAATTGGTTCGTTTCATCGATGACTTAATTGGTGACACATGGCACAAGGATGCTCAACAGCTTGAACGATTACTACCATTCATTCATGACGAAAAGGTCTTACAACAATTAGAGGATATCAAATACCACAATAAAGTATCCCTAGCTCAATTCGTCAAAGAAAACGAAGGAATTGATGTAGATCCAAGCTCTATTTTCGATGTACAAGTGAAGCGATTACACGAATACAAGCGTCAACAGCTCAATGCTTTATGGGTTATTCACCAATACTTGCAAATTAAAGCCGGTCATATTCCATCCAGACCAATTACAGTTATTTTTGGTGCCAAAGCCGCCCCTGCCTACGATATGGCAAAGAACATTATTCACTTACTCCTTTGTCTACAAGATTTGATTCGTCACGATTCTGAGGTTTGTCCACATCTAAAAGTGGTGGTGTTAACGAATTATAACATTGCTAAATCCGAAATCGTGGTTCCTGCTTGTGATATTTCCGAACAAATTTCACTTGCTTCCAAGGAAGCTTCCGGTACTGGAAACATGAAATTTATGTTAAATGGTGCCATTACCTTAGGTACCAACGATGGTGCCAATGTGGAAATTGGGGAATTAGTTGGAGGTAATCATATTTATACCTTTGGGAAATCTTCCGATGAGGTGATTCAGCTATATGAAACAAGTGCTTATCACGCTATCGACTACTATCAAAACAACGAAATGATTCGTCAGTGCGTAAACTTTATCACCTCTAAAGAACTATTGGATTTAGGGGATGAGGAAATGTTATCCTCCCTAAAGAATAACTTAATTCACCACGATTGGTTCATGACTCTTTTAGATGTAGAATCCTACTTCACTGTTAAGACAGACTTATTAGCTTGCTATGAAAATCGCATGGAATGGCTGAAAAAATCCCTCATAAACATTGCTAAAGCCGGTTTCTTCTCCAGCGATCGAACTATTGCAGAATACAATCACGATATTTGGCATTTGAAATAGTATTTTGCTTTATAACAAGAAAAAGGAAGTGTTTCATCAGAACACTTCCTTTGGCAATTTGAAAATTTATAGGGTCTAGTTGTATAAAATTAAAAACTCCTTTTTAGAATGAGATTGAATCTTATTCTGAAAGGAGGTTTTTTATTTATGATTAACGATTCAATTAGTTCTATCATCGCTCTTAAAGATGATGAAGTAGAATACTGTAAAGAGGTAATATCTAAAAAGAATAATAAAGATGTACACACCTTCTATGTACGCTTAGTAAACCACGGAGGTAGATGCCCTTATGATACTAAGTTTAGATAACGGGTATACATCCTACTCACCGGATAAACTAACTAACAAGGTTAAGAAATCAAGTAATCACATAAAAAGGAAATGATAAATCACTCCATCATTTCCTTAACTTTAGGTAAAACCCCACGTTTTTCAAAGGGTTTTCCTACAAAATTTCAAAGGTTTTTCCAATCAATCCTACGAAATTTCAAATTACCGATTCTTGGTCTAACTTTTAGGCTTCACTTCAAAGTCTTTATTGCTGTTGTCTTTTTCTAATACCCAACAGAACAAGTAAACTTCCTGAAACAAACATCAACCAAGCGTATAGGAACGGATTGGTTCTATCTTCTGTTTTTGGTACGGTTTTATTTGGTGGTGTTGGCGGCGTAGGTGGCGTATCTTTGGTATTTGTAATCTCAAATCCATTCTTTGCGTCTCCTGTGATAGCTGTTGTATAGCCACTTACTTTTTCTTCCTCAATATCGTATTTTATTTCATGTCCATCATTTTTATCATACTTCTCAAGATTTTCAAACCTGTGTTTCCAGCCATTTCCATCATTTAGCTTTACACTGTCAATTCTAACACCGTCTTTTAATAGGTTAACTGTTATTTCATTCAGTTTTTTACCTACCCATACCTTTTTAATCGGAATCGATATTTCTTCTGTATTTGTATTTTTAATGACAAAGCCATTTTCCACATCACCGCTTATTTCGGATTTGTAATTTGGCATTTGTTCTTCTCTAACCTCATACTTTATCGCTTTTCCGTCTTTGTACTTTTTAAGATTTGTAAATGTATGCTGCCAGTCGTTAGCTTCATTGAGCTCCACCGTTTGAATCTTTTCATTGTCAGCAAATAGAGAAACTCTTGCTGAATTCTCTTTTTTACCTACCCATATCTTTTTAACAGGAACTGATATTTTTTCTGTATTTGTATTCTTTATCACAAAGCCGGTTGTCGCATTCCCGGTTATTTCGGATTTGTAATTCGGCATCTGCTCTTCTCTAACCTCATACTTTATCGCTTTTCCGTCTTTGTACTTTTTGAGATTTGTAAATACGTGCAGCCAGTTGTTAGATTCATTGAGCTCTACCGTTTGAATTTTTACACCATCGGCAAATAGAGAAACTCTTGCTGAATTCTCTTTTTTACCTACCCATATCTTTTTAACGGGAATTAATATTTTTTCTGTATTTGTGTTTTTGATTGTGAAGCCATTTTCCACATCTCCGCTTATTTCGGATTTGTAATTCGGCATCTGCTCTTCTCTAACCTCATACTTTATCACTTTTCCGTCTTTGAACTTTCTGAGATTTGTAAATGTATGCTTCCAGTTGTTAGATTCATTGAGCTCCACCGTTTGAATTTTTACACCATCGGCAAATAGAGAAACTCTTGCTGAATTCTCCTTTTTATCCACCCACACTTTTTTAACGGATACATCAATTTTTATAGGCTTATTTGTAATTGTTTTGATAGCTCCTCCGGCAGGAGTGACTTCCATTTCAAACTCCTCATTTCCAAGCTCATATCCCCGTGGCGGTGTCTTTTCCTTTACCTTGTAAATTCCCTGTTCCAATACACCGGAAACCACAGTTCCATCAGCCCCTGTTTTCAATTCAAAGCTTGTTCCATCGGGCTTTTTAACTTCAAATACGGCATTTGCCAAGCCCTTTGTATTATTTTCCGCATCCACCTTTATGAGTTTTATCTTGCTGGCTAAATCTCCATCTCCATGACCTCCGCTTTCAGCGAGTATATGAGAAGCAGTTACTACCCAGTTCTTTTGCTCGCTGGTAAGCTTCAGCTTATTTTTTAGGGTAGTACCCGGTGTATACGTCGATCTATATGTTAAACTATACTGATCACTGGTATCTCCAAGTTCCAAGCGAAATGTTTTCTTATCTGCAGAAAGTTTCAATTTAGAACTTATATCTACAATTTGAGCACTATTTTTATCGTAATCTCCATATTCATCAAATTGAACCTTTCTGAGAACGAAACTACCTTCTACAAAAGTTTCTCCCGTTCCCACCAGCGAATCCTCTACAATCGCATTTTTCAAATTTGCTTTTTTATGGTTTATTCTGGCATTCCATTCAGCCAAATTTGAATTCCCGATAACCTTTCCTCCCCACTTGCTTAAATGTTCATCTGTTATCTTCTTTCTTCCGATTATCTCTGTATCCGTACTCTTTGTCTTAACTCCAACGGATATTTCAAAAACGTTTTTTTCATTCATTTTAACCTTTGTTTGTGCAAATTGTGCGGCCAGATACATGGTTCCCTTTACATTGTATTTATTTTCCACATTTTCCGTAAAGGTTACTCTCACCGTACCTCCCTCATCATTTAGGCCCGGATTTACCTGAGCCTTTGCTATTACAACGCCATCATCGTTTTTTATATCGAAATTCCTCGCTGTAACATCCGATGGGAATTTCATGGTATTCGGAAGTTTTACATTGAAATAATCCCCTTTATGAAGATTTGCTCCATGTTTAGATGCATCCCACTTCATCATTAAATAAAATGTATCGCTATGAAATATTTTATCTACTTTTTCTTTTTTCGTGTTTTGTATTTCAAAATCGGTAATCTCTACATCAACCTCTTTCTGCGTTCCTTCCGCAAAAACATTACCGGCTGGCATAAATACTTGAAACAACAATGCGAACATCATAGCCACAACCATAAATTTACTTCTTAATCTTGTTTTCAACTTTGTCATCCTCCTTTTTCTCTAAGATTTAAATTCTTCTAACGCATATTCAGCTCGGAATCTGCTCGTATAAAAACCATATCTATCCCCTCCTAAATCTTGTAACCGCTCGGTTTGGAACGAAAGGTAGACTTTAATTTACAGGTCAAAACCTATAAATAAAGAACGACTGCACATCTATAGAAAGTCTTTAAATCCGTAGTAAATCACACAAAAAACCTTTCTTAATTACATATACCACAAAATGGTACGTAAAGTCTAACATTCTTGCCATTTAAAGTCTAGTATTCTTGACATCTACAGCTAAATCTTTTTGACAGTTGGATAACTTTACACATTGATTCTTACTTATAAACCCTGTATATGACAGTTTCTTTTTATTTTTCTCTCATATACCCTTTTTCTTTTAATCATTTTGTTATCAAGGTATGGTTGATTCCTATTTTTTCCCTGCCTTATACTGATTTCTTTATTTTTCTATGTCCATGATGAACCATCATCATTAAAATCCAAGCCGACAAAAATATATGCAGAAGGAGCAATTCAAACTATAGCTCGAGACTATTTTCCTCCAAAAGAAAATCGAATAAACTTATACCGGCAATCCCATTATCATCCCTTTGTGGCTTTATAACATCTTTCACAATTATTATTTTTTTGAAAGAATCGTTGATATTAAGTAGTGAATTTTTCTCCTGTTGTACCTTTTCCGGTGTCAGTAAACTATATGCTGATTGAATGTAGTATTTATTACTTCCCTTATTTGCTATGAAATCTACTTCAAGACGCTTTTTTTCATAAAATCCTTTTTTATTTTTTTCTTTCTTTTCAACCATGCCTACATCCACTTGGAACCCCCTTGCTCTGAGTTCGTTATATATTATATTTTCCATCAAATGGGTTTCTTCCATCTGTCTAAATTCTAATTTTGCATTTCTTAATCCCACATCTTCAAAGTAGTATTTTAAAGGAGTACCAATGTATTTTCTTCCTTTAACATCATACCTGTTTGCCTCATGAATCAAAAAACTCTCTTCCAAATATACAATATAATTTTTTATGGTATTCATACTGATGTCTGATTTTAGTGAGCTTTTGAAAGTATCAGCAATTCTCGATGGATTTGATAGAGAACCTACCGCTGATGCCAAAACCTTAATTAAATCTTCCATTTCTTGAAGTTTTTCAATCTTATAGCGTTCCTTGATATCTTTCAGATATGTTTCTTCAAACAAGTTTTTAAGATACTTTATTTTTTGTTCATCAGTTTTCATTGTAGCAACCAGTGGCAATCCACCATACGTAACATACTCTGAAAATCCATGGTATTCGTCACCATCATAGATTTGCATAAATTCTTTAAATGTCAAAGGAAATACGTGGATTTCATCTCCTCTCCCACGAAACTGCGTAATAATGTCCTTTGATAAAAATTTGGAATTACTACCCGTAACATAAATATCTAAATTTTTAATAGGCAATAAAGAATTTAATACTTCCTCAAAATCCTCAAGCATTTGAACTTCGTCTAAAAAAATATAATATTGTTTATCATCAACGATAGCACTCTCTATATATTCAAGAATGATATCAGGATTTCTGTATTGCTTATTTTTTCTTTGGTCAAGCGACATCTCAATGATGTGTTTTTCATCAGTATTATGTTCTAATAGATAATTTTTAAATATATCAAATAACAAATATGATTTTCCACTTCGTCTTAATCCGGTGATTACCTTAATCAAGCCATTATGCATTCTACCAATCAAATCTTCTAAATACTTATCTCTTGAAATTTTCAAAGTCATGTACCTCCATTTAATATTAAAGGTCTTTTTCCCTTTAATTTTCATTATTGTACGTTATTAGTACTAAAGAATCAACATTTTCAATGATATTTATAGGTCATTTTCCCCTTAATTTTTATTTTATACTCGTTTCTATAAAACAAAATAGATACCTCCAAAAATTAGTTTGTGTCTAACTTTTGGGGTGCACTTCAATATCCATTTCCTCTTTCTTTAACGAAAGAAAAGAGAAAAGGCAACAGGAATTGGGCTGTTGTCTCCTGTTGCCTTTATCTACTTCTTTTAATGAACTTTTATTATGCCTACTGCTTACACTCTTTTTCTTCTCATGTAAGTCACACCTAGTCCTGCACTCGAAGCCAGTAACATCATGAACAATAGGGCAATATTACTGCTATCTCCTGTTCTTGGTGAATGTGGATTCTTTGGTTCAGGATTATGAGGAGTCTTTGGTGTTGGATTCTTCACCGTATTGGTATCATACTCGTTTACTCCATCGTTTACCTTGGCTTTGTTTCTTAACTCTTCACCATTTACATCCTCTACTACCTTTACCTTAAAGCTAACTGTCCAGCTTTCACCATTAGCTATTTTCTTTGTCCACTTAACCATTCCGTTTTCATACTTACCGCCATTATCTGCAGATACGAATTCAGTATGGGCCGGTAGCTTATCAGTAATGGTTACATCACGTTCTTCTCCTGTCGTATTCTTGTAGCTAATAGCGTAGGTTAATTCCTGTCCAGGTTGAACTGTCTTACCATCGATGTTAGTCGTCGTTCCACCTGTGAATACTTCTTTCTTAGGCTCAGTTGGTGTAGGGTTATGGGTTTCATTCGTATCATACTCATTTTCACCATCCTTGACTTTTGCTGTATTAGTAAGCGTTGCTCCGTTGACGTCTTTGTCCACTTTGACGGTGAACTTAACGGTAACACTCTTACCTTTGGCTACATCAGCTGTCCATGTCACTTTACCATTTTCATGCTTACCACCATTTTCCGCAGATACGAAGCTTGTGTGAGCCGGGATGGTATCAGTGATGGTTGCTTTAACATCTTTACCTGTTGTGTTCTTGTAGGTAACGGCATAGGTTAATTCCTGTCCGGGGTTGACCTTCTTACCGTCAATGTTAGTCGTCGTTCCGCCTGTAAAGACTTCTTTCTTAGGTTCAGTTGGTGTAGGGTTATGAGTTTCATTCGTATCATACTCATTTGTTCCGTCATTGACCTTGGCTTTGTTATCGACAGGGGCTCCGTTTACGTCCTTGTCTACTTTGACGGTGAACTTAACGGTAACGCTCTTGTCTTTAGCGACATCAGCTGTCCATGTGACTTTACCGTTTGCGTATTGTCCACCATTTTCCGCAGATACAAAGCTGGTGTGAGCCGGGATAGTATCGCTAATCGTTGCTTTGACATCTTTACCTGTGGTGTTCTTGTAGGTAACGGCGTAAGTCAATTCTTGTCCAGGTTGAACTGTCTTACCATCAATGTTGGTAGTTGTTCCACCTGTGAATACTTTTTTCTCAGGTTCAGTTGGTGTAGGGTTATGAGTTTCATTAGTGTCATACTCATTTGTGCCGTCATTGACCTTGGCTTTGTTTCTTAACTCTTCGCCATTTACATCCTCTACTACTTTTACCTTAAAGCTAACTGTCCAGCTTTCTCCATGAGCTAGCTTCTTTGTCCACTTAACCATTCCATTTGCATACTGACCACCATTATCGGCGGATACGAACTCCGTATGGGCTGGAACTTTATCGCTGATAACAGCGTCGACTTCCTTACCCTTGGTATTCTTGTAAGTAATGGAGTAAGTCAATTCTTGTCCGGGGTTGACCTTCTTACCATCGATGTTGGTAGTGGTACCACCTGTGAAGACTTCTTTCTTAGGTGGGACATGGGTATTGGTGATGATAAAGCCATCTTTAGCGTTTCCTTGTAGGTTGCTGTCATAAAGTGGCATCTTTTCTTCTTCTACGCTGTACTTTATCTCATTTCCGTTCTTATACTTTTCAAGATTGGTGAAGGTATGTTGCCAATGGTTAGCCTTATTCAGAGTAACACCGGCTACTTTCTGACCGTCTGCTAAAAGATGAACGGTTGCTGAAGTTCCTTCTTTTCCTACCCATTTCTTGGTAACCGGAACGGATACTTTACCTGTAATGGTATTGGTAATGGTAAAGCCTGATTCTGCTGTACCGCTCCTACCTGAGATATATCCACCTAGACTTACTTCTTCAATATCATACTCAATCTTATTTCCATCCTTATCATACTTTGGAAGGTCTTTAAAGGTATGTTTCCAAGAATTCGCTTTACTTAGAGTGGCGGTAGCTTTTTCTACACCTCCTGCCTTTAGTTTTACAACAACTGAATCTTTTGCAGGTCCTACCCACTGCTTCGTTACCGAAACGGATACCTTTTCTACATTGGTGTTGGTAATCGTAAAACCTGTCTTTGCGTTTCCTGTGATGACAGTCTGATAGCCCTTTAACTTATCTTCTTTAACGGTATAGGTGATTACTTTACCCTTATCGTCATACTTTGGACGACCGCTAAATGTCCACTGCCATTTATTGGATTCATTCAAATCCTTAAAGGCTACTTCTTTACCATTCGCAAGCAGTCCTACTCTTACCTTATCCTCTTTTTTACCATTCCAAACCTTTTTAACCGGAATGTTTACCTTCTCTACATTCTTATTGGTAATGGTAAAGCCATTCTTTGCGTCCCCTGTTGTTTTACTTTCATAGTTAGGGATGGCGACTTCTTTGACATCGTACTCGATTTCTTTCCCGTCGATATTGTGTTTATCTAGGTTCTTGAAGCTGCCTTGCCATTTTTCAGCTTTTGTAAGAGTAAGGGTTTTGCCTGTATCTTTTCCATCTGCCAATAGTTTTACGGTGACAGTGTCTTTTTCAGGTCCTACCCACTGCTTCGTTACCTTAACTTCTACCTTTTCTCCCTTTGGATTATTGTACATAGCTACATAGGCTCCGCTTCCTTGGTTGGTTAGTGTGATGACCTTTGAGTTGGCGGAAGTAGGGTTTTGTGTACTGTTTGGTTTCGCATCATTGATTGTTACATCTTCGTAGCCTTTTGGATGGGCTGTTTCGACAAAGCGGTATTTACCGACCTTCAGTTTTTTAATCTGAACGGTTCCCTTATTGTCCGGTACTAACTGACCTTTATCCAGGCTTCCTTTTTCTACCATGTCCTGTTTTACAGTTACATCAGTCCATGTTTTACCATTGTCTTTTGTGGTTTGTAGTTTAAACTTAAAGCCTTGTGATAGGGTTGCACCTGTTTTTCTATCTGACTTGACCAGTTTTACAGTTAGCGGGTCAGCTGGTGCGTCGGCAATACCGGCTGGTGGGGTTAAAACACCTGTTGCTTTCACTTCTTTGTTACCAAGTTGCTTGGTACTGATTGTTGCAGTGTTTGGAATTTCTGTTCTTTCTTTTACAGGAACGTATCTCGCATGAAAATCCATATACAGATTCTGAACGATTTTCCCCTTGTATATATTATTAATCTTATTGATAGTTGATGCTTTAAGCTTGCTATACACATCATGGGTTTTCTTTAAATAATTTCCGACACCACCAGCGGCTTTAATTGATGGAATATCATCATATTTAGGAGCATTTCCATCATTCATATCCCACCATTTAAGCATAAGTGTATATGTTCCGTCTTTATTATCATAGATACAATATTCACCCTTTTTAAGTGAGGTTTTAATTTGCGTTTTCGTTTTATTTCCTTGTTCTATTTTTTTCAAAATAGACGGTAAATTTACTGGATAGCTACCAGAAACTACTTTCCCTTTATCGTCTATACCTGAAATCCACACATTTACTGATTTCAGAGTAGGACTTTCCACGCAATCAATAAATGTATCTTCCATGTATACATCCGTCAGTGTCTTTGGTGAATATTCCCCATTATGTTCTAATAAATATGAATTAAAAAAGTGGTGTTCTTTTCCATCAATATTTTTTCTGATGTAATCAGACATTAGTCCAAATTGCCATATAACAGCAGAATCACCGGCTCCTGGTGCAGACTTATAAACTGTTTGCCATGTCTCATTGTTATTCTGTGATACTACATACTCTTTTTCTCTACCTACTACAAGATCTTCTTTCCCAAGTTTACCGATTTGTGTTTTTCTTTCTCCTAATATAAGTGTTGTTCCACCACCAGAAAGATATGTTTTCGTATTTCCTGTTTCAAAAGAAGCGGTAAAACTCTTGACTTGATTATGTTTTATATATTCCCCACTGAATTTAATTTCTATTTTACCATCCTTGTATTCCCAAGTACCTATCTCATGCTTTGTTCCATCCATCAAAGGTTTTGAAGAAAAGTTTTGCTTTTCATGTCCTGCAAATGCCGGAATGGTAAGGGTATCACCTTCTAAGATTGGTTTTTGAGCCGTATAAGTCATCGATAATTTCAACTTAAAGTTACTATTTTTTTGCCCCTCACAAAAAGCATTACTAAACTTAGACGGGTCTTTCTTATATGCTTCATACTCTGAACTATCACTTGTTCTGTAATCAATCTTCTTATTCCCATTTGCGACATCAATGATTTCAAAAGATTTGATGGTTACATTGTCAAGGCTAAGGGGTCCGGGTCCTGCCGGTGTATCGGCATTCTTCTTTTCATAGCCTGCAACGATGGTTTTATTCACCACTTTTCCATAGAGGGTGGATTTTTCACCATTTTTTCCTGTGCCGTAAGTTGTATTTGAAATGGTTACATCATCTGTACGAAGTACTGTGCCTAAATCTTTGACTTCGTTCTTTTTAATGTAGTCCCCTGAAAATTTTAAAATAAATTTTCCGTTATTATAGACGTAAGTACCAATTTCATTACCTAAGCCATCTTTTAGTGACTTTGCTCCAAAGCTGGCATTTTTAAATTCATCCCCTAAGTAAGCTGGAATTTCAAGCGTCTCGCCATCCTTAATCGCTGTTTTTGCGGAGAGGTTGACTGCCAGTTTTAACGTTAGTTTAGAAACTTTTTGGTCTTTTCCGATAGGTTGCGTAAATTTTTTAGGGTCATTTAGATAATCGTTGTATCCAGGATTTCCCTCTTTCTTATAGTCAATTTCTTTCCCATCGTGTGTACTGTCAATAACATCAAGACTATATGATGTTACGCTTATGTTATTTGTACCCGATGCCCTCTCTTTTATTTCTTGTGCTACCACTTGCATACTTGGTGCTAAGGCACTAAGCAGCATCATTGTTGTCAGCACAATGGACAAGCATCTCTGATACATTTTGTGAATGGTTGTTCTCATTTTTTTCTCCTTGTATCATCTATTTATTAACAACTATGGACTGTTTAAACAGTCTAGTTAAAATGCCCTAAGCTTAGGCTACAGGGTAGACAATCGATTTGTAACTTGATTTTTTCAAGTGGCGGTTTTTTGATCCGTTTTATTCTGAAATCTATCCGTCTTTTCACTTGGTTCACCTCCTGTTTTTTTCTATTTGTTTTAAGTACCGTGGTTTTTGGTTTGATTAAGGTCTTTTCAAACTTGAAACACCACCTTTTTCAATGTTTTATCCAGTATTTCTAGTATGGAATGGGTTGGATTTTAATTCAGACTTTTTAGTCCACTTATGCTATACTCGTATCAAAGTATATTTAGGCTTTAAAATGGGATTTTTATGATTAGGTTTTTATTAAATTTAGGTGGATTTTAAAGTCTACTTTTCGTTCCGGTTTTGTGAAATTTTTATGAATGTTCAGTGATAATGTCTTAATAGATGTTCAGTGAAAATGTCCCGATTATTGATTAAAGATAGTGAGGCATTGTTTTACATCTCTTTCTCCATTTTATTATTTTCTAGTCATTGGAGGAACAAATGAAGAGGATACGATTATCTATGAAAGAACAAGAAAAATATTTGACAATCAAAGATTTAATTGACCATCACGGCAATAAGAAACGAGCAGCTTTAAAACTTGGTGTTTCTATTCGTACAATCAATCGTTTAATTATTGTCTATCGGAATAAAGGAAAAGCCGGTTTCGTTCACGGAAACAGAAACCGACCATCTGCTCATTGCCTCACACAAGAATTAAGCTCTCACATCATACATCTTTATCAATCGATTTATCAAGATGCGGGCTTTAATTTTTCTCATTTCACCCAATTCTTAAGTGAAAAACATGATATCCATGTCAGTCTTTCTTCGGTTAGAAGAATTTTAAATGAAGTAGGTATCTTCTCCCCTAATGAACACCGCTGTTCAAAAAGAAAAGAAGTATCATGTCTTTAAAACAAACGAAACCGACTCTCACGGATACGGAACTAAATGTGGCTGTCAATCATGAATTAAGTTTACAACTAGCTCATCCAAGAAAAGCTCGATGTAAGAATTTTGGGGAAGAAATACAAATGGATGGCTCTATTCATAATTGGTTTGGTGAAAATAAGGCAACACTACATCTAGCGATTGATAATGCCACAGGCGTGATTGTAGGTGCTTATTTTGACAAGCAAGAAACACTTCACGGCTATTATCACTGTTTTCACCAAATCCTTTCTAACTATGGCGTACCCTATCAATTTCTTACCGATAGACGAACTGTTTTTGAGTATGAAAGACGCACGAATAAATCGGCTGAAAATGATGTCTTAACGCAATTCGGTTATGCCTGTAACACTCTTGGCGTTACCATTGAAACTTCCGGTGTTAGCCAATACAAGGGGCAAATAGAAAGAGCGAATAGAACCTTTCAAGACCGCTTAGTTAGTGAGTTAAAAATGGAGAATATAACAACCATAGAAAAAGCCGACCAATATCTTATTGAAACCTTCGTACCTAATTTTAATAGGCGTTTTGCTCAAGATTATACGAAATACCCTTCGGTAATAGAAAGTAGTCCCGGCGAAGAGACAATCAATCTAACATTATCAGTTATATGCGAAAGAAAATTCGATAATGGCTCCTGTATAAGCTATAAAAAAAATATTACCAAGCCTATAATCAAAATAATCAATTAATCGCCTTTAAGCCTAAGACAAAAGCCTTAGTCATTAAAACCCTAAACAATACCCTATACGTAACGGTAGATGATCGTGTGTATGCTCTATTTGAATTAGAAAAGAACAAGAAAGTCTCTGCAAATTTTGACACTGATGACACAAAAGAAAAAAAGCCGAAACAGGTACATATACCGCCAATGAGTCATCCTTGGAAAAGAGATTCATTTATTCGTCAGCAACAAAGAGCACATCAACACAAGCAATTTACACGATGATAGTAAGCTTTAAAATAGCGAGAAATCTCTAATCAAGATTCCCCGCTTATATTACAAATTTTTTGGGACATTTTCACTGAACATTGACACTTTTCGTTCCGGTTTTGTTCCAATCCTAAGATTTCATCGTGGTTTCTTCCAAGATTGTCTGTCAAATGTTTTTCCTGAATACCCGTCATTTGTAAGTCATAGAAATAACTTTATATTGAAGTATCTATCCCAACTAAAAAATAGAGCCTTAAGCTCTATTTAATCAGATAATTCTTTCCATCTGTTTGAATGGTAATCTTATCTCCTTCTTTTACCGACAACATCTTTAGCACATCCGCATATTTTGCTTGGTAAATCTTACCCTCCGTATCTAGGATATATAAATGCGTATTACCACCAATATCAATCTTTTCTAACTTCTTCACTTGAATGGTCTTATCCACAAACTTACTTGTATCTATCTGACTTTCACCTGATTTCTTCGCCTCATCAGCGGTAATCTCACCCTTCATTAAACGACGATAACGATCAATCACATCTTTTTGATTAGAAGCCGTCACCACTAAGTTGTATTGTTCCACATTGACACAAGCGTATTGTTTCACTAAACCGCTATTATCCTTTAAGACCATAATATACGTTGGCGTTCCATCCACATTGATTAAAGAAGGGAAAGAAGCGTGATAGCCTTTCTCTTGTACCTCACCTTCTGCCGAGTGCATAGCACTGCCTTCATCCGCACCGGAAGCCATAATAAAACGTGTTTTTCCCGTTCTTTCGTTTGCCATCATAAAGCCGATATTGGAAGAATCACCATTAACCGAGGTAACCCCCGTAAACACCCAAATATCCCCATTCTTAGCCACATAGCCATAGTCGGCTTTATAACTAGAATCACCATCATCATCTTTTACTTTTACCGTCGTTGTTTGACGACAATCCTTTTGACCAAAAATACTATTCCAGAAACCCTTATGCAATTGAACCGCATCATTGTATTGCTTCATCAATAAATCACCATGGAATACCACATCCATCCATTGGGGAATATCCTTTAAGCCAAGTTGCTTCATATCACCCGTGATTGGATTAACCAAAATAGCCCCTGTCACTTTTTTACCACCAAATAAAGAAATAGTATGGTCATACGTCGTTGCTACATACCAAGGATTTCCTTGTTCATCAATTTCAAAGTGCAAGTTTTCAAACATAACTGTTGGAAAACGAAAACGAATTCTTCTACTCAAATCATCGTTGAAATAAGCACTTGGTACATAACGCATCTTCTCTTTCAATGGTACATAATCCGCCGCCATCGTAACAGGATTTACCTTAACATAACCGGGGACACCCTCTTTATGATTTCCCCACCACTTGAAAAAACCTTCATATTGAAGGGCCGCCACTTTAGTTGGTGAAGATTGATAATCAATCTGTGTGTATGGACCAACATTAAATTGCGATACCACATCGGTCAAAGAGCCAATCTTACGATCCCCTAATTTTTCAGCACTGGCGGTATCCATTAAAGCAATGGAACTTGCTCCTTCGACTGAAGGAATATCTTTTTTATCACCCTCTTCAATCTTTAAAATAGAAGCATAGCGTTTCGCATGCCAAATACGAAGTCCCGCCACTGTACCTAAAAGCATAATGCCAACAAGTCCGGCCATCATAATAATAGCCGGTTTTAGATTTGGTCTTTCTCTATGAATAGCACAAATAATGCCGTTGACCAAAACATAGCCAACAACCGTTGCCAATAAAAATAGCCAAAAACTAAAGTTTTTAACATGAATAGCCGGTATAAAAATATAAAAAGCAATCAACATGAAAATAAGGGTTATCCCTAAACTAATCCATTGCGATTTCTTCGATTGTAAGAGATAAAACTTGTTTTGAAGATTCTTCTTTTTAGGAAATTTAATCGTTATCATTTTTCACTTCCCCCAGCATTACAATATCATATTTTTATATCAACTCAAACATCCGTATATTATAGAAAAAAGATTTTCCCGGGCTTCATTTTTTAAACTGTTTTATACTAAAATCACCAAAATCGTCGTATAGTATTCTAAATATAACTACTATATAATAAGAGAGGTTAGGAGGTCATATGCCAAGTAAAAAAGTATGTGATTTCGATTTACGCGAAGGCGGTATCTTTCACAATCGATTAGAAAAATTATCAGATGGGCATTATATCTGTAAACACTGTAAAGAAATTATCAAAGGATATGGCTTGCCTATTAAGTTTGACATCTTCCAAATGTTAGTAACAGCTCAAGCTAATATGGTTGATACAGTTATGGATACTTATTTAAAAAGTCATAATCCGGAAGAGATTATTGCGACACATTACCCATTACCAAGTATTGAATTACACCATGGTGAACACTGTATCAACTCTCTTCCTGCTGTACAAGTGGTTTTAGAAGAATTAATCCCGAAAGATGAGGCAGTTAAGTCCATTTCTGAAATTGATAAAAATGCGATTATGAACATTCCTAATGCTGAAGGAAGAGTTGGTAGCCAAATCGTTAAAGGAATGTTATTTGAAACCGAAGCGGCCATTTATTTCTTAAGTGACCATTACATCAACGTTCATCGTCTGGGTTATATAAAGCGCAATCCAAACCAAAATGATCGCATTGAAATCGAAACACCAAGCAAGAAATTCACCTATAAGGTAGAACATGCGGATTTATTTTTCTTAAGGGAACGCTTCTTCCAAAAAGTGAATAATGTAATCAACCACAAAGATAATAAGTTAATCTTTATCAATAACAATAACCAATTTACCGTTACTCCCGGCATCTATGATGTTCCTAAAAATATTCGCCCCGGGGAATATAGTGTCAAAGCCATTCGCGATGCCGGTCTTCATGTCAAAGACATTCATGGTCGGGTTACGGATTATTACGAAACAGAGGATTCCATCATTCTTCCTGAAGGTGGAATCCTGGAAGTCACCGGCGAATACCAATTAGAATGGATTGCCGGTTTGAAAAAGAAAGATAAGAAAAAATAAAAAGAAAGGAATACCGCCATGAACACCAAACGCTTTACTTTAATGGCTCTTATGATGACATTGGTCATCGTTCTATCCTCCTTTAGCTTAACCGTTCCGGGCGGTCATCTCTATTTAAATGATGTTGTGATTGTGTTATCGGCTTTATTATTTAGTCCTAAAGATGCTTTATTAGTCTGTGGACTCGGTGCTTTCTTGGGAGATTTCTTTTTTTATCCAAGCCCAATGTTCGTGTCCTTGGTTACCCATGGTGTACAAGGCTATGTGATTTCCTATTTAGCTCACTCTAATCGAAACCTTATCTCTAAAAATCGTAGTTTAATCGCCGCTTGTGTTGGGGCTTTCATTATGGTTGGCGGATATACCTTTGGTCGTGCTTTTGTTTATTCCACCTTAAAGACTTCTTTGATTAAGTTACCATTTCAAATTGTACAAGCTTCGGTTGGTGTTATCTTTGGCTATTTCTTGCGCTATCACGCTGTTCCAAAACAAATTGAGGAAATAGTATGAATGAATTAGAACAAATCCGCTCTGCCATTGATACCATTGATCAAGAAATGGTCTCTTTATTTGAACAAAGAATGAATGCCGTTCAACAAGTTATTGCTTATAAAAAAGCCCATCATTTTCCCATCCTTGATACCAATCGTGAAAAAGAAGTTCTACAAAAAAATAGTGCTTATCTAAAAGATAGCACTCTAATTCCCTATTATGAACGATGGTTAAAAGAAACTATGAGGATTGCCAAACAATACCAAAAGGATTTATTTTAATCCGTTGTATCCGGGTCGATTGTTAAGTCAATAGCGTAACCTGGATACTCTTTTTTTATCCATTCCTTTAAATCCATTTGTTTCTGATTGAGTGATTTTATACCAAAGGGAACCACAATATCAAAACGAATTCTTTTATTCTCTTGGTCCACTAAGAAACCATGCACTTGTTTCACAAATCCTAATTGTAAACAATATTTACTAATTCCCGTTCGCATTTCATTCACCTCTTCCGAGTGCGAATTTCTGGCGTAAATACCAACCGCCGATAAAGTTACTCCCGTTTCTATATAAACCTGACGCATTACTTTTCTGGAGAGTTGATCAATCCGAGATGCCGAAGTTGTATCTTCCACTTCCACATGTAAAGAGCCAATCCAACGATTTGGACCATAATCATTGATAAACAAATCATATACTCCACAAACACCCGGTACATGCTTCGCCGCTTCAATCACAGAGCTAGTTAAAGAAGAAGAAATTCTTTCCCCTAAAATACGCGATAGGGTTTCATTCAAAATGTCATACCCGCTCTTTAGAATGAATAAAGCAATCACCACAGATACATATTTATCAATCTCAAAGTGCAACCACAAAGAGCTTAGTGCTGACATCAAAGTAGCCACTGATAATAAAGAATCATTCTTAGCATCTTGACCGGAGTTTTTTAAAGAGGGAGAATCCAATTGAATCCCTACTTGTTGAACATAATTTCCCAAGAATATTTTGACAAAAATAGCCACCGTCACAATCAAAACCGACCACCAAGAATACTTTGGCTGACTAGGATGAAGCCAAAGCTTAATTGTTTCAATCACCGATTGAATACCGGCGTATAAAATAATAAAAGCCACAATTAAAGCGGCGATATATTCATAACGGCCATGACCATAAGGATGCTCTTTATCCGCCGTTTTCTTAGATAAAGTTGTTCCGCCAATCGTGATGATAGACGATAGAGCATCGCTTAAATTATTGACAGCATCTAAGATAATCGAAAGTGAATTAGCGATAAGACCAATCCCCATTTTAAAAGCCACTAATAATAAATTCATTACGATAGCGATAAGGCTTGTTTGAATAATTTTCTTTTCTCTCATACTTCTATTTTAAGAGACCCTTCTATGAAAACAAGTTAAACGATTGCATAAAAAAACTGCCTAATAGAGACAGTTTTAGAATTCTTCTAAGATTTGGTGAAGAAGCTTGTATAAATCACTTGCTTCCGTTATTGAAAAAGAAACACAAGAAGAAATACGCTTTGGAATATCCAAACACTTTTCACGCATTGCTTTTCCTTCTTCCGTTAAATCGACTAAAACAACGCGTTCATCTATCTTAGAACGAGTTCTTGTCACCCATTCCCTTTCTTCCATCTTCTTTAATAATGGTGTGATTGTTCCACTATCTAAGTACAACTTCTCACACAAATCACCTACTGTTAAATGATGTTCTTCCCATAGCACCAAGAAAACAATATATTGTGTATACGTAATGCCTAATGGCTTTAAAAACGGCGTGTACATTCCAGTGATTTTTCTCGCTGCTGAATATAATGGAAAACAAATTTGATTTTCTAACTTCAAGCCTTCGTATTTATCTTTAGCCATATTTCTCCTCCTATCTCTTGTGTTTTAAAAATTAGAGAAAAGCTAGTCCTTTTCTAATCATAGACCCATTTAGCTACACTTTAGTATAAGTGAAAATATACTTTCTAGCAAGCAGAAGAATCGTTCAAAAGTTTTTATGACACATTTGTTTCTTGCAAGGATATTTAAATCTTACATGATTTTGAGATTCTTTTCAAAATAAATAATACCTATACTCACCCTTTTATTGCTATCCCGGCTATTCTTTCTTACAATAAAACGAAAAGGAGCTTTTATGTCATATTATCAACCCACCCTATCCATTCGTGAAACCCAAGAAGCCATTAAATATATCCGCGATACCTTCCAATATGAGTTTGGTAAGGTGATGCGGCTAGAAAGAATATCCGCACCCTTGTTTGTTTCAAGGGAATCCGGTTTAAATGATACTCTTAGTGGTATTGAAAGACCCGTTTCATTTGATGCTTTAAACTTGGAAAACACAACCTTGGAAGTAGTTCAATCTTTAGCGAAATGGAAGCGTTTTGCTTTAAAGAAATATGACTTTAAAAATGGTGAAGGCTTATACACCAATATGAATGCCATTCGTAGAGATGAAACACCCGATGCTACGCATTCTTTCTATGTGGATCAATGGGATTGGGAAATCGCAATTAGTAAAGAAAACCGTCGTAAGGAATATTTAGAAGAAACCGTCCGCTTGATTTTTAAAGTCATCAAACACATGGAACATGAGGTTTGGTATAAATACCCAAAAGCGGTTTGTCATTTAGCCGAGGATGTTCATTTTATTGATTCACAAGAATTGTTGGATTTGTACCCCAGCTTGAATGCCAAAGAACGTGAACGTGAAATCACACGTCAATATGGTTGTGTCTTTATCGAACGCATTGGTGAAACCTTAAAAGGATCACAGGAACCACATGATAAAAGAGCGGCCGATTATGACGACTGGCAATTAAATGGTGATTTATTCTTCTGGTTACCACAATTAGAGCAAGCCCTTGAGTTAAGCTCTATGGGAATTCGCGTGGATGAAAATTCCATCGTATCGCAATGTGAAAGTGCTCATTGTACCGAAAGACTCCAAATGCCTTATCATCAGATGATTCTTAAGCATGAATTACCTTACTCCATTGGTGGTGGTATTGGACAATCTCGATTGTGTATGTTACTACTGAATAAAGCCCATATTGGTGAAGTGCAAGCTTCTTATTGGCCTGAAGAAATCGTCAAGGACTGCTCTTTTAAAAATATCCCTCTATTATAAAAAAGCTTTATTTTATACAGAATTATACAAAATTTTAAAGGTTTTTTGGGGTGTAAGGAACTGTAAACGCTCTCATAATAATACTATAAAGATAAATTACTTATCTTTAATGCTTTTCAAGGAGGATTTATTCACCAAAAAACAATCTCCTTTTCCCTTTTTTGGAATTCTTTGAAAAGTAAAAATTGGGATAATACCTTAAATCTAAGTGACTGCATGACTTGTCCCCCTTTATAGCTATTAACTAAGTTTTGTATTTTCCCGATTTTAAAGCCAAAAGAAAAGAAGATAGACAGTGTGCCGACCTCCCTACCGTTAGATTTCGGTCTAACTTTTAGGGGTCACATCACACAGCTACCTTCTTTTTTATTTTACTTATAGGAAACAATTTCTGATAAGTCTTTTTTCGTGGTGTGAAGAATCGATGGCTTTGCGTCTTCATGGGCATAACCTAGTGGCATTAATAGAACAACCTTTTCATTTTCGGGTAAGCCCATTTCCTTTTCTACCTCTTCATTAGAGAACGCATTCACCCAACAGGTGCTTAAACCAAGTTCTTCTGCTTCAAACATCATGTGTGTCGCAACAATACTAACATCTTGATGACCGGAATTATGCTTAGCCTCCGGTGAGGTCTTAAAAATTTTATTTGTATCATACGCAAAAATGAAAACAATCTTTGCACCATAAATACAGCGGGTTAGTTTATTTAATTTGGCTAACCCTTCTTCACTTTGAACCACATAAATTTTATGTGGTTGACCATTCTTAGCCGTTGGTGCTAAATTACCCACTTCTAAAATTTTGTCTAATTTTTCCTTTTCTACTGCACAATCTGAAAATTTTCGAACTGTATAACGATTCTTCGCTAATTCTTCAAATGTCATACCTGTTTTCCCCTCTTCTTTTTATCTATTATACACCTTTTTTTGCCCACTATATTGCATAACAGTATACTATGTGATATAACATTCTCGGGAGGTAACTATGGATGCTCAATTTAAAAAAGGTGTTTTAGAATTATGTGTCTTATCCAAGCTTGTGGATGAAGATAAGTATGGCTATGAGTTAACCGAAGATATTTCCCAAGAGTTATCCATTACAGCCGGTACTTTATACCTTATCTTAAAGCGATTAAAAGACAATGACTACGTTCAAACTTATTTAAAAGAATCGAACAGTGGACCGGCTCGAAAATACTACCACATTACCACAAGGGGTTTATCCTACCAACAGGAACAAAAAAACGAATGGCTATCCTTCGTTGAGAAAGTGAGGAATTTATTATGACCAAACAAGAATATTTACATGCTTTAAAAGATTACCTAAACGATTACCCTAATGAAGATCAAGCAGAAATTTTACAATCTTTTGAAAATCACATTGATGAATCATTAGCTCAAGGGAAAACCATGGATGAGATTGTCAAGGAATTAGGCAATATTGAAGATATGTTCTTAGATCAACCACAAACTAAAAAAACCGGCTTTTCTGATTTCGTTAAGACAGCCATTGAGAAAACTACACCTTTCCTAAAAGATATGAATTTTAGATGGCTTTCTGATGAAGAAATTTGTTTTGAAGAGACGGATTCCTTTCCTTGTTCAAAAGCAACTGAAATTTTCATCTCCGGTGATTATTTCGACGTTGATGTAGAAGAGGGTGAAAGTGTTTCTTATTCCTATAAAGCTTACACATCAAAACATTCTAAAAAACAGGCTGTTTTCACAAAGAATCTCAATGGTGATGTGGTTCATTTTAACTCCAAACATGGTCATGGCACCCTTTTGATTACCTTACCATCATCTATTCATCATCTCAATATTCAAACCCAATCCGGCAATATCAATCTTTCTAATCTTAAAGTGGATGAACTTCAATTAAATTCCAAAGCAAGCGATATTATCTTGGATGACCTTCGTTATCAAAACGCATACTTCCATTTGGCTGCCGGTGATGTGGAATTGAATGATTGTATCATGGGCAAAACATCCATTGAAACACTGGCTGGAGATATCGATGTGAATTCATGTTCCGGTGATTTAGCATTAAGCGCTTTGGCTGGTGCTGTGGATATTAACCATAGTCAAGGCTCCTTCTTAAAAATCAACACAAAGGCTGGCGATGTGGATGTTTCCGGTGATTATCCAAAAGCTGACATCCGTTGTACCGCCGGCGATATTGACTTGGAATTATTCCGTATTGAAAACTATGAAATTAAATCAAGCACAGGAGATATTCAGGTGAATTGTTCTCAGCACGACTTTGAAACTCGTGCTGAAAGTCAAATGGGGGATATGAATATTGCTCATTACCAAGGAAATGGTCGTTTGTACATTAAATCAACCACGGGGGATATTGATGTCAAATAACATACAAATTTAACACTAAAAAAGAGGTTCATTGAATGATGAAGTACATCCCAAAAGTTAGTTTGGTGTCTAACTTTTGGAGGTGCACTGCAAAAATGTACCTCTTTTTATTTTTGAATACCTAATAGCTTTTCAGCATGTAGCACTTCCTCTACCGTTGGTTGCGGGGTATCAGGGATAGGATAAGGAATACCGAGATGTTCATATTCCACTTTTGCCATGGCGTGATAAGGGAGTATTTCTACCCTTTCCACGTTTTCAAGTGTATCAATAAAGCTCTTTAACTGAATTAAATCTTCATCATTCGCTGTAATACCCGGCACCAATACATGTCTAATCCATACCGGTATCTTTCGATTACTTAAATCCTTTGCCAATGCCAAAATATTTTCATTTGACCAACCTGTTAATTTCTTATGAATAACCGGATTCATTTCTTTGATATCCAATAAAACCAAATCCGTCACCTGCATCAAACGTTCAAACTTGGCGTACCATTCAGATTCCGTTGTATAAGGATTACCGGAAGTGTCTAAAGTCGTATGAATATGATATTTCTGACAAATTTCAAACAATTCAATTAAGAAATCCATTTGAACCAAAGCTTCTCCACCGGATACTGTAATACCGCCTCCATTTTTCCAATAAGAACGATACCGAACGGCTTTCCGGAACACTTCCTCTGCACTCATTTCCATTCCTTGTTTAAACTTCCAAGTCTCCGGATTATGACAATATAAACAACGCATTGGGCAGCCTTGCATAAAGACAATAAAGCGAACCCCCGGTCCATCCACAGCACCAAAGCTTTCAAAAGAATGAATATAGCCTTTTGTCATTTGTCCTCCTGTTGATAAAAAAGAGCATCTTTAACCGATGCCCTCTTCCTTACATATGATCGTGGAATGTACGAGAAATAACATCCAATTGTTGTTCACGAGTTAAGGAAATGAACTTAACCGCATAGCCGGATACACGAATTGTAAAGTTAGCATATTCAGGCTTGTCCGGATTTTCCATTGCATCCAATAGTTTTTCTTTGCCAAAGACATTCACATTCAAGTGATGAGCACCTTGATCAAAGTAACCATCTAAGACATGAACTAAGTTTTCTTTTCTTTCTTCTTCACTATGACCTAAAGCACTTGGATTCATTGTCTGGGTGTTGGAAATACCATCCAATGCCCAGTGATAAGGTAGCTTTGTTAAGGAATTCAAGGAAGCTAGTAAACCATTTTGTTCAGCCCCATAAGATGGATTAGCACCAGGAGCTAATGGTGTCCAAGCCTTACGACCATCCGGCATATTCCCGGTGAACTTACCATAAACCACATTGGAAGTAATGGTTAAGATGGAAGTCGTTGCTTCAGAATTTCGATACGTATGGTGCTTCTTAATCTTATCAATGAAACTCTTTAATAACCAAGTCGCAATTTCATCCGCACGATCATCATCATTACCATACTTAGGGAAATCACCCTCTGTTTCATATTCTGTAACAATGCCGTCTTCATTACGAATAGTCTTTACCTTAGCGTACTTAATAGCACTCAAACTATCCACAACATGAGAGAAACCGGCAATACCGGTCGCAAAGGTACGGCGAACATCGGTATCAATCAAAGCCATTTCAGCGGCTTCATAGTAGTACTTATCATGCATATATTGAATTAAGTTTAAGATGTTTACATATAAACCGGCTAACCAGTCTAACATGACATCGTATTTCTGCATCACTTCATCATAATCCAAGTATTCCGAAGTAATAGGACGGTAAGCAGGTGCTACTTGCTTAAAGCTCTTTTCATCCACACCACCGTTGATAGCGTATAATAAAGCTTTCGCCAAGTTTGCACGAGCACCGAAGAATTGCATTTCCTTACCCGTTTCCGTAGCCGATACACAGCAACAAATACTGTAATCATCGCCCCATTCCGGACGCATCACATCATCGTTTTCATATTGAATCGAAGAAGTGTTCACAGAAATCTTAGCCGCATACTTACGGAATGTTTCCGGTAAACGAGAAGAGTAAAGAACCGTTAAGTTTGGTTCCGGGGAAGGTCCCATATTTTCTAATGTATGTAAGAAACGGAAGTCATTCTTTGTTACTAAAGAGCGACCATCACTACCCATACCGGCTACTTCTAAGGTTGCCCACACCGGATCCCCTGAGAACAATTCATTATACGCAGGAACACGAGCAAACTTAACCATGCGAAACTTCATAACCAGATGATCAATCAATTCTTGTGCTTGATCTTCAGTTAAGATGCCGGCTTCTAAATCTCTTTCTAAATAAATATCTAAGAAAGTAGAAATACGACCAACTGACATCGCCGCCCCATTTTGTGTCTTAATAGCCGCTAAATAACCAAAGTATAACCATTGGCAAGCTTCTTTAGCATCCTTAGCCGGTTTAGAAATATCAAAGCCATACACAGCCGCCATTTCTTTCATGCCCTTTAAGGCTTTAATCTGATCAGACAATTCTTCTCTTTGGCGAATAACATCATCCACCATGGTTCCATCCCCACAGTTTAATTTATCTTCTTCCTTCCAAGCAATCAATTGGTCAATACCATATAAAGCAACACGACGGTAGTCACCAACAATACGACCACGACCATAGGTATCTGGTAAACCGGTGATAATATGCGAACTACGAGCCGCTCTCATTTCTGGTGTGTATGCATCAAAAACCGCTTGATTGTGTGTCTTATGATATTCTGTAAAAATCTTGTGGAATTCAGGATTAGGTTCAAAGCCATACGTTTTCAAAGCTTCTTCTGCCATCTTAATACCACCATAAGGCATAAAGGCTCTCTTTAATGGCTTATCGGTTTGTAAACCAACCACTGTTTCTAAATCCTTCAAGGATTCATCGATATATCCCGGACCATAAGCTGTTAAACCGGAAACAACATCCGCTTCTTCATCCAGCACACCACCGTGATTTCTTTCTTCCTTCTGTAGTTCTTGTAAACGAGTCCATAACTTATTCGTAGCATCGCTTGGTTCTGCTAAGAAAGACTCATCACCATCGTATGGATGGTAATTCTTCTGGACGAAGTCACGCACATTACATTCTTCTTTCCATGTACGACCTTCAAATCCATGCCATTGTTGATTATCAATCATTATGTTAATTCCCCTTTCACTTAGTTAATCATAACAAACACGCTCTTCTCACGCTATTCAGATGATTTGAATTTAAAGATGTTTTTCAGCGTAAATGAAATAAATCTCTTTTTCCGAATATTTGATTTCAGAATACATTTTCACTAAGCGCTTACATTGTTAAAAAATCTTGTTTTTGCACAAAGCATCGCCAAAACAAATAAGTAAGAGGTACCGCTATCGCTTACTTATTTGTTAAATCTTTACCAAAATACTTCTTTGATAAAGTGGCTAAAGTGCCATCTTCTCTTAATTCCTTTAACGCTTGATTGACTGCCTCCCTTAAGGAATCATGACCCTTTTTCATTGGAATAGCATATTCTGTAATATCCGGTAATTGGGCAATAACCTTCAACTTCTTTTCACCCGTTGTATTTAAATAATCATTCACCGAAGTATCCGCATTGATGGTCGCATCAGCTGTCCCATTTAACACCAGTTGCATCGTTTCCGCTAAAGTAGGTACATTAGAAACCTTAGCCCCATATTTTTCCGCAATCGTTGCGTAAGTGGAACCTGTTGAATTCGTTGCTTTCTTATTCTTTAAATCTTCAAAGCTTTTAATATTTGTTGTTCCTTCTTTTACAACCAAATCAATACGGTCATAAGCATACGCATCACTCATATCAAAGGCTTGTTTACGATCTTCCGTCACATCCACACCATTTACGACCACATCATACACACCTGTGGATAAACCGGTTAATAAGCCATCCCACGCCGCTTCTTTAAACTCCGCTTTGACACCTAACTTCTTCGCAATATTTTGTGCTACTTCCACATCATAACCAAGCAATTGGTCTTTATCATCATGATAAGAAAAAGGTTTCCAATTTCCTTCTAAACCAACTTTTAAAACACCCGCATCCTTTACCTTCTGTAAGGAATTGTCCTTGTTTGCATTACTTGTTTTCGTTCCACAAGCCACCAAGCTTAAGGATAAAATAGCACTCATCACTAACTTAACCATGTTTTTCATACACTTCCCTCTTTCTTTTTTAAGAACTCTTGCGTTCTTTTCTCTTTTGGATGTTCAAACATTTCTTCCGCCGTCCCCTGTTCCACGATTCTTCCATGTTCCATGAAAATAACTCGGTTAGAAACTTCTTTCGCAAAATTCATTTCATGCGTGACCACAACCATGGTTCTTCCCTCTTTCGCCAACTCTTTCATAACCGTTAATACTTCATTAATTAATTCCGGATCCAAAGCACTGGTCGGTTCATCGAAATAGATGATTTCCGGATTTGGTGCTAAAGCACGAGCAATCGCCACGCGCTGTTGTTGACCGCCGGATATACGGGATGGATAATAATTCCACCGATCTTCCATACCTACTTTTTTTAATAATTCCATACCAATTTTATTCGCTTCTTCTTTTTTCATTTTACGGACTGTTGTTAATCCTAAAGTCACATTTTCTAATACCGTTTGATTGGCGAATAGATTATAAGATTGAAACACAAAGCCCGTCTTTTGACGAATTTGGCTTTTTTCTTGATTTGTAATGGAAGTAAACTCATATTCCTTTTCATCAAATAGAATGGTACCCTTATCGGCTATTTCTAAAAAATTTAAGCAACGGAGTAGCGTTGTCTTTCCGGATCCGGATGGTCCTAGAATTGAAATGACCTCTCCTTTTTCCACTGATAAATCAATGCCTTTTAATACTTCATTTTCTTGATAGGTTTTATGGATATCTTTGACCGTTAGTATAGCCATCTTAAGCCTCCTTTCTTTCATAGCGAGAAAGTCTCTTTTCGATTCTTGATTGTAGGAAAGTAATAACCGTACAGAATACTAAATAGAGAAGTGCTACTTCTATATAAAGAGGCATAAAGATATAATACTTACCCGCAAAGCGTTGCGTTGTCATAAACATTTCTACAACGGTGATATGCGCCGCCAAAGAAGAATCTTTGACCAACGAAATCAAGGAGTTGGATAAAGCAGGAAACGCTGTACGAAAAGCTTGGGGCAATACAATATACCACATAACTTGCCAAAAATTCATACCCACACAATAACCGGCTTCACTTTGACCGTGAGGAATACTTTCTAAAGCACCACGAATGGTTTCGGACATATAAGCACCTTCACAAATAGAAAAACTAACCGTTGCCGCGATGAAGGGATTACTATGAATACCAATTAGTGGTAAACCATAAAAAATAATCATCAATTGCACTAATAAAGGGGTTCCTCGAATTAGCCAAACATAAACACGAACTAATTTCTTTAAGATTGGAACTTTTGCGTATTGAACCAACGCTGCTAAAATAGCGATAATCAAACCAAAGAAAAAAGATAGAATAGACAGTGGTAACGTTACTGTTAAACCGGCCTTTAA
Organism: Bulleidia sp. zg-1006; assembly: GCF_016812035.1. Lineage (NCBI taxonomy): Bacteria > Bacillati > Bacillota > Erysipelotrichia > Erysipelotrichales > Erysipelotrichaceae > Bulleidia > Bulleidia sp. zg-1006. Next base: position 1,471,585 of record NZ_CP069178.1, read on the forward strand.
AATTGGCCAAAATGATGCTGACAAAATATCCCACATCTGTTGATTCATAGCATCTCCCCCTTAACGTCGTTTATTTTATAAGTGTTTTTAGTATTTGTAAAAAAGATTGCCCAAAATAAAAAGTCTTTTATTTTATTCTCAAAAGACTTTTTTCTTAAGAATGGCGTAATTTTTCAATCACTTCCATCACATTTAAGCTATCCTTTAACCATTCTCCTGACTGTTCAAAATTCTTGGCATCGATGACCTTTTGTATCTGTGAAAATTCATTTCGAAATATGTTTTCAGCCTCTTTACCAACAACTTCTTCAATGCCATCTTTCTTTATATGAATTTCATGCAAATCACCCGGTCGATGCTCAATTTCAATACTTCCAAATTGCCCCGTTATTTTTTGACAAGGAGGGACATCATTTTTCTTCGAGCCAATACACTCAACTATAAAGTCGGGATATTCCAAATAAACGATTCCTCGAACATCAATACCATTCCAACCTATTTCTTTTTCATAACGATACGACCTCGGTTTTCCCCATAGCTGAATCGCAAAATGTACATTATAAATATTGATGTCCATCAAAGCTCCACCATCTAATTTTGGATTAAAGGTCGGCGCTACTTCATGATTTAAATAAGCATCATAACGAGAGGAACGTTGTTGAAAATCCAAACAAACAGTTTGAATATGCCCGATTTCTTTCAAGGCATTCTTCAATTCTTCTAAATGAGTCGAATATCTGGTTAAAATAGCTTCAAACAAAAAATGTTTGGCTTGTTTAGCTAAGTCAATTAATTCTTTGGCTTGTTCTAAGGTAGAGGTGAATGGTTTTTCTAAGATAACATTTTTATGAGCCAATAATGCTTTTTTCGCAAATTCATAATGAAGGGCATTGGGTAAACCAATATACACGGTGTCTATCTGCTTGGTGGCTAGAAAAGCATCATAATCATGACCTATTTCCATACCATAATTCATTTGAAGAAGTCTTCCTTTTTCTTCATTTCGGCAATACAACAAAGGTACTTCCACCACTTCTTGAACACCGGCACTTAAAACCATATCCACAACTTTACCGGAACCTACAATTCCAAGTTTCATTTCATTTCCTCCATTAAATGAAAATGCTGAAAAGCATAATAGATACCATCATCTAAAATATCTCTTGTAATAAAATCAGCGTGTTCTTTTGCCTCTTCAGCACCATTCCCCATCGCAATCGCCAAACCACAATAATCCAACATCGGAATATCATTCGCACTATCACCAATACCAATCGCATCTTCTTTGCCAAGTCCAAAATAATCCATGACCTTTTGAATACCGGTTGCTTTGGTTTCTAAGCCATTGGTGATTTCAACAATATACAACTGATGATTTGGTTCAAAGGCTGATAAGGTTAGCACAAAGGGTTCTTCTATCTTTTCTTCTAAATCTTTCATTTGATCTAAATTCCGCAAAAAGATGCATAGCTTATAAATACTTTCATTCTCATCCAAATAATCAAAATGATAAATGTTATTATCACGAATGACCTTCAAGCGCTTTTCTTCATCAGCTGTATTTCCGCCGTAATAATTCACAATATAATCATAGCCCACTTTATCCCCATAAATACCGGCCGCCGCTTCTAGTATATAAGGAATATCTAAGTCTTCTACTTGTTTCATAAGAGTTTTAAGCTGTGTTTTTGAAAGTGGATTATCGTAAATATGTTTCCCATCCACATACACCGAAGCACCGGTCCCAAAAATAAAACCATCCACTGGAAAATGTAAATATTTCGTTGCGCCAGCTAAGCTTCTTCCTGTACATAAAAGAACTTTATGCCCTGCTTTCTTCGCCAATTCAATCGCTTCAAGCGCTGATTTCGGAGTTCCACCAATCACCGGTGAATACAATGTACCATCCACATCTAAAAATATAATTTTCCTGTTCATGGGTTTATTATAGCAGATGATGAATCGATGATTTTCCAATTAAAACTTTGTCATTTCCAAAATATCTTTCACAAAGTATGACTTTTTTCCCAATATCAACCAATCAGGCTTGAATATATATATATATATAATTAAGGTGTATTTTATAGGGAGGAAAATAATGAAGAAAAATACAAGTGTACTTACTATTATTGGTATCGTATTAGGGGTCATTGCCTTGCTTACCTCTTTCATTCCAATCATCAACAACGGTTCATTCATTTTAGGGGCTTTTGGTTTAATTTTATCAGCTGTCGGCTTTTTCCGAAGTCAAAAGAAGGTTGTCTCTTTGGTTTCCATTATTATCTGCGTTGTTGCTTGTGGTCTGGTATTAAGCAACCAAGCTTCTCTATCGAAATCCATCGATGATGTTTCTAAAAATCTATCTGGAAAAAATACCGAAGAATTATTAGAAAAAAATGTGGATGTGGAAATTGGTAAATTTTCTGTCAAAAAAGAATTTTTTATGTCTAAACCGATTCTGCCAATTACTGTCAAAAATAAGTCCGATGAGAAAAAATCTTATCATATCGAGATTGAAGCGGTGGATCAAAAAGGAGTACGTATTGAAAAAGATTCTGTTTATGCGAACGATTTAAAAGCCAAACAATCCGGCAAGTACGAAGCCTTTGAATTTGTTTCTAGTGATAAATTACCGGTCCTAGAAAAAGCTACCTTTAAAATTCTTTCCATTAGTATGTACTAATCTAAAGAAAAACTGCTGATTGATGTTCAGCAGTTTTTTAATATCGCATCTTTTATATCGCTAAAATATCCACGAATTTAAAACTCACCAGTACCCATAGGTTAGTAGGTCTTCGTATTATTTCACTAGTCTTTGAATCCTAGTCCATAACAACGGTACCACCAACAAACAAATCACCAGTGTTGCCAGATTGTACCAAGCGTTATAATTCAAAGAAAAAATCCACGCCGCGGTTGAACCGGCCGCTTCATTTTTAGGTGGCCAATAGTAAACACCCGATAAAACTTGAGAACCATATTTAATCAACATTGGTAACACAATAGCCAATCCATATTTCTTAGGAAATACACTTGCCAGACCAATAATACCCAATGGCAAAACATAGTCTAAAAGAATTTGTACCGGATGAACAAACCACATTTCTATTCCCAGCATAAATGTAATCAACCAAGATAAACCGGCCACTAAAACACCGGCTTGGAAACCTAAATGATAACTAGCCATAAACAACGCTATTAATTCAAGTTCAATACTTCCACCTTGTGGCATCTTTAGGAAAGGAATTAAATTCCCCACAAACTTCAAAACAACATACAAAGCAATATACATCGCCACATACGTCAAAAACTTAACCTTATCTCTCTGCATAAAAAAACACCTCCTAAAAGGCGTAGGACTTACTCCCTACGCTAGCATTACCTAGATCAGGTCAAAGGGTACATCTCAGCTTTCGCGCCCCTGTAACAAAGTTCATTATACACGATTTCAACAAAAAAGAATAAAAAAAGGCCCTAGATAAAATCTAGGACCGGTACAACTCTGTATCGAGGAGGACCAGAACTTGTACATTCTTCCAATCTGCCCTAAAGGAAGAGCCAACCACTCATATTTATCTATGAGTTAGTCTAGGCTAACTAGACTATACCAAAAGCTTTCCCCCTTGTCAAACTATTTTTTCTAAAATGTTGAAATTTTTTTCTTCCCTCACGTTGTAACATGAAGTGCAACACAAAAGACATATTCATCTTATATACTAAAGTCAATAAAAACAGCATTGTAGCTTTCCATTAGTTAATCTTTGAGATTTCTCTATTCAGTTTCCAACCTAACGATAGTTTGGAATTTTCATATGATTTAAGTCTCTTATACTCTTGAATTAAATATAACTTAAATTCTGCTGAAATCCACGAAACAAACTCCATTGCAATCAAGGCTATGGGTCATTATTTAATTGTTGCACTTAGAGTGTAAATTCAAGTTCTCAAAAATTATTTTTATAAATTTGTGTCTACTATATTGCCAAAAATTATCAAAATTACTATCAACACAATATTTCATATATGCTTCTTTGTTTTCATTCATTTTCAAGAACATTAAAAAGTTCGTCCTTTCCTTTATATCTTGTATATATAGCTCACGTTGTAACACCTGCATTTTTTGCAATATTATTTATTGAAGCGGATTAAAAGCCCCTTTGCAAAAAATCTCTTCCAGCAACCTCAACAATCGGTTTATCCAATGTATGATTTTTGTTAGCCATATTTGTTCCTCCAATGACTAGAAAATAATAAAATGGAGAAGGAGATGTAAAACAATGCCTTACTATCTTTAATCAATAATTGGGACATTATCACTGAACATTCATAGATTTTGACCGCCCCTACCTTTTATAAAATTGACAATCTAAAGAAATAATAGTATAATATCTTTAGATTGAAGGAGGTGCTATTGTGCCAAACATTAAATCAAGTACAGATTTACGTAATAATTACAATGAAATCTCTTCGTTTTGTCATGAAACAGGCGAACCTATCTTCGTTACCAAAAATGGTCGTGGAGACCTTGTTGTTATGAGCATTGATTTGTTCAATGAATTCATGGGAAGATATGAGCTATATCAACTTCTGGATCAAAGTGAATCTGATTTCACAAACGGTCGTACCCTAACTTTTGATGACTCCATGAAAAGTTTAAGGGAGGGACTAAAAAATGGAACACTATAAGATACTTGTTTCTGAAACCTATCACAGAGACCTAAAAGGTATAATTCATTATATTTCCCACAATTTAGATGCACCGTTTACTGCATCTGACTTACTTGACGAGATAGAATCTACTGTTTCTGCTCTATCTACCATACCTCATCGCTATGGATTGGTGGATGATGCCTATCTGCACCGTAAAGAGTTTAGAAAATGTCTTGTTAAGAATTACATCATTTTCTATAAAGTGCATGAAGAAAGTAAGACTGTAATGGTTCATCGAATTCTTCATGCAAGACAAAATTAGATTGATATCCTGTAAAATAGCCATTCCACTTGGAATGGTTATTTTTTATTCCATCTGTCGCCACGACATGACAGGATTTACATAAAGATATCAAATCACTTTCTCTCTATTGTAATTAAGATAAAATTATGATATTATATTGATAGTAAAGGAGATTGATACTATGATTAATATTCGTCCGGTTTCTGACTTAAGAAATAAATTCCCTGAAATAGAAGAAACTGTTTTAGGCTCAAACGCACCTGTATTTCTTACCAAAAACGGCTATGGAACAATGGTGCTAATGAGCGTTGAACAATATTCTGCACTTACTGATGATGTTGAAAGAAAGCTTGATGAAGCAGACACTTTTGCTGCAAGCTCTTCCACCAGACTATCAAAAACGGAAGTCTTTAATAAAGTAAAGAGCAGTATTGATGAACAGGCGAACCTATAAATTAACTTTTCTTCCGTTATTTGAAAAAGATTTACTTAAAATCACTGATTATATAACCAATACTTTACAAAATCCCGGTGCAGCTCACCGTTTAGTTGATGATATAGAACTTGCAATTGTTAAAAGACTTGAAATGCCTCTTAGCTTTGTTCCCTATCAATCGTCAAAGATTAGGAAGCATCCTTACTACAGAATCAATGTAAGAAACTTCTCCATTTTTTATGTCATAATTGATGACACTATGGAAGTGCGTAGACTTCTATATTCAAAACGAAATATTGATGAACTGTTGAAATAACCATTCTTTACGAGTGGTTATTTTTTATTCCATCCATCTCCACGACTTACATGACATGATTTGTATAAAGATATCAAGTTATTTTTATCATGTGTTCCACCTTCTGCTCTTAACGGTCAAGACATCTGTTATACTTCAAGAAATACTCTTTTACAATCTGATTCGGACTTTTAAAGCCATTATTCCACCCATTTTCCTTATAGAAACAAGAATAACTTGTCTAATCTTCTTTTTCGCAATACACTAACGGTATGAAAAAACTGAAGTTATCGTCCTTCCAAGTAATCCTATTAGGCTTTCTTGGTTTAATTTTGATAGGTGCCTTTCTATTGATGCTGCCAATATCTTCCAAAGAAAACATTTGGACACCATTTATTAATGCTCTATTCACTTCCACTAGTGCTTCTTGTGTAACGGGTTTGGTTGTTCATGATACAGGTACCTATTGGTCTTCCTTTGGTCAATTTATCATTTTACTGTTAATCCAAATTGGTGGATTAGGAATTATCACCGCCTTAACCGCTTTCTCTCTAGGGGCTCATCGACATATCACCCTCAGTCATCGAAAACTGTTGGTGGATTCCGTTTCTGCTCCTTATCTAGGTGGTATTGTTCGTTTTATTAAGATGATTTTTAAAATCACCTTTGGAATTGAAGGTATATTTGCTTGCGTATTAGCTTTCCAGTTCATTCCCGAATTTGGTGTATTAAAAGGAGTTTGGTTTTCTATCTTCCATTCTATTTCCGCTTTCTGTAACGCCGGCTTTGATTTATTAGGAACACCTGAGCATTTATTCCCGTCTCTTACCGCTTATGTTGGCAATCCTTTGGTTACTTTAAGCATTGCTTTCCTAATTATCCTTGGTGGTTTAAGCTTTATGACATACGAAGATTTCCGTACCCACCATTTCCACTTCAAGAAATATCGTTTACAAACCAAAATCATCTTAGTCACTACTTTATTCTTATTAGTCATTCCAACTTTGTATTTCTTCTTATCCCAATATAGAGATTTACCATGGAAGGAAAGACTGCTCGCTTCTATTTTTCAAGCCGTAACACCACGTACCGCCGGATTTAACACCACAGATATGACCAAACTATCTGAAAATAGTCTGTTGATTATGTCTATCTTGATGACCATTGGTGGGGCACCCGGTTCAACCGCCGGTGGTATGAAAGTAACAACCTTTGCGACTATGTTGATATCCTCTTTCGCTATCTTCCGCCAAAAAGAACGTTGTGAAGCCTTTGGTCGAACGATTCCTGATTCCGTCGTTAAAAACGCAGCAACCATCTTTATGTTATATATATCGGCCTGTATCATTTCTGCCATTATGATAGCGCAGTTAGAAAATATACCGATTATTCAAACAATTTTTGAAACAGCCAGTGCGGTTGGTACCGTTGGCTTAACCGTTGGTATCACACCAACTTTAGGAACTATTTCTCGTTGTATCCTAATCTTCTTAATGTTGATGGGAAGAATTGGTGGTGTTACCCTAATGATTTCGGTATTTCCAAATGTCAATAAAAACCGAGGTAAACTTGTTGAAGAACACATTGTTGTTGGATAGGAGAAAATATGAAACAAGCTTTAATTATTGGAATGGGCCGTTTTGGTCGCAATATCGCTAAAAAATTAAATCACCTGGATGTACAAATCTTAGCCGTTGATATTTTTGAATCCAATATCAACGATGTTATGCCGTATGTCACAAACGCGGTCATCGGTGATGCAACCCAGAAAGAATTCTTACAGACCTTAGGTGTATCCAATTTCGATGTCTGTTTTGTGACCATTGGAGATGATTTCCTAGCTTCCTTAGAAGCCACTTCTTTCTTAAAAGAACTTGGCGCAAAGAAAGTTGTTTCCCGTGCAGCTAAAAATACCCAAGAAAAATTCTTATTGCGAAATGGCGCTGACCATGTGGTTTATCCGGAAAAAGAAATTGGCAATTTAACCGCTGTTCGTTATTTCAATGACATCATTATTGAATACATTCCCGTTGGAGATGATATTTCCATCTATGAAGTTTCTACACCCCCGGATTGGGTTGGTAAAACTGTAACTGAATTGGATGTTCGTCGTGCTTATCATATCAATATCATTGCGGTTCGTTCCGATAATGAAGTTAATTCGATTATTTCCCCGGATTACACTTTTAATAAAAAAGATTCTATCTTCGTACTAGGGGATGAACACAATATTCAAAAGATTATGAATCAATTAGAGAACTAAAAAGAAGAAGCACAAACACTTCTTCTTTTTAGTTAAAATATTTAGGGGATAGAGTACTGAAGAACTTCCATTCATCAGCGCAAGTCTTCAACTTGCATCTATAATATAGAAAATCATTTTCTTAGAACAGCGGAAATGCTATGTGATATTATGTGAAATCTTACTCCACTAATACCTCTTGTACTAAGCTTTACCATCCACTTCTTGATAGGCAGAAATAATCCATTTTTGATCAACAATCGGGAAAACTTCATTACGAATAACCAAACGGTCTTGGTCAATTCGATATTCTTCTTCGATTAAGTTCAATGGTGTTAAGAAAGTCATCCCACTGTCACCTGTTCGAATGTTAATTTTCATCACTTCATTATCCACGCGTTGATATTCAATCGATGTAATATCCTCTGCATTTCCTTTTTTATTATCCACAAACTCAATGAAATTATCGTATTTCGCTAATTCCACCAAACAATCATCCACTCCATCTTCAAAGATTTGAATCTTTTCAATAAGCTGTTGAATGGTTTGCACATGGCGTAGCTTAAAACCTGCCTTGCTTAAAGTAGGACCTGTTTGTTCTATTTCTTTTGGTAAGACTTCATCTTGCACCAAAACCAACACAAACTTACGCATTCGATCCATATAAGTGAAAGGAACTTGTAATAAAAATTCATGTTGGCAATGGTCACAAGTGTGATGAAATAAATCACCACTCATCAATAATTCTTTTTCCTCTTCACCGGCCCCTAAACTAAGTGTCACTTCTAAATCCATTGTTTCATGACAATAAGGGCAAGTATACGTAAGAGCTTGTTTCAACATTTAAACCTCCATAAAAAAACAGGAATTTTTCCTGTTTTATCTTTTTGAACGACCGCCACCTAAAATTCGTAACAAGTAAATGAACATATTTACAAAATCTAAGTAAAGCTCAAAAGCACCATAGATGGCTAAGTTCATTTGCATGTTTTCTCCACCCTCAACCAGCGCATATTCCTTTAACTTTTGAGCATCCCACGCCGTCAGTCCCATAAAAATAACTAAACCAAGATAGGAAATCCACGCATGGTCATAAAGACTAGGAATAAAAAACGCAAGCAAGTTGATTAGCACAAGTGCAACTAAGCCGGAGACCAAGATACCGCTAAACTTCGATAAGTTCACACTGGTAAACGTTCCAACCATGGCTAAGCTTACAAATAAGATTGATGCATAGATAAATGCTTGATAAATGGTCGAAATCTCAAAGATAATCGGCAATACCGAAAAAGTAATTCCCGTTACAAACGAATAAACAATCATCATCAATCCATTTACCCAAGCCGGGAATCTGGAAATACCGGCAGACAAGCCGAAAGCCAAGCCCAATTGAACAAGGAAAATAGCCCACATGCCAAATCCATTTCCACTCTTCAATAATTCAAATACTAAGCCTCCATTCAATAATGATTGATAGCCCATATAAGCAACACCCGCTGTCAATAATAACGCTATTGCCATAAAGCCATACACTTTTGTCATATAGGATTTGACAACCGAATCTGCTCGAGAGCTTGTGTACATATCATCTCTAAATTCACTCATATTGATTACTTCCTTTCAATAACACCATTATTCTACACCTTCTTTCATTTTTGGTATAGACAAGTGCCTTTCAGATACTAAGAATTATAACTGAATTTTATACAATCGTAAACTTTTATTTCAACCATGCCTTGATATCCATAATCAGTTTTTCTTCATCCGCTAAAGAAAACCATTTCACCGGAACTTGATGATGAAACCAAGTGTATTGTCGCTTCGCAAAATGACGACTATTTCTTTGAATTAGATACTTCGTTTCTTCAAGACTTTGTTCACCAAAGAAATAATCCTTCCATTCCCGATAGCCAATTCCCTTCATCGCTTGATCTTCAAAAGTAGAACCGTTTTCTAATAAGGACTTCACTTCTTCCGGAAGACCAGCTTCTATCATTTTTTCCACCCGTAAATTGATGCGTTGGTATAAAACCTCACGATTCCACTCTATACCAATCCAAGCCACATCATAAAGAGCTTTCTTTTCCTGTTGATTAACCAGGGTGCTTTGAGGCACACCCGATTGTTCATAAATCGTTAAGCTTCTTTCCAAGCGCTGACGATTATTCGGATGAATTTTCTCGGCTTGTTTTGGGTCCACCTCTTTTAAGCGTTGATACAACTCTTCATTGGAATACCGGGAATAATCAAAGTGGGTTATTTCCTCTTCGGGAAAATCATAATCGTACAAAGCCGCTTTTAAATATAAGCCCGTACCACCGCAAAAAATCATTGGTTTATTCGTTTCCGCAAGAATTTGACGCGAAAGACTTTGAAATTCTTTGACACTATACTTATCCTTTGGTCCTTTAATATCCATTAAATGATGCGGAATACCAGCCATTTCTTCTTTCGTAACCTTACCGGAACCAATATTAAAGCCGCGATACACTTGAATGGAATCTCCGGAAATAATTTCAGCATTGATTTCTTTAGCCAAACGAATAGCGAAATCACTTTTACCGGAAGCCGTTGGACCAACAATCGCTATTACCTTTCTCATCGGTAGAATTCCTTTGCCAACTCTTTTTCCTTTAAGAAAATAATCGTTGGTCTCCCATGTGGACAATGATACGGATTTTCACACTTGTATAATTGACGAACCGCTTCTTTCATTTCCTCCATGGTTAAACTGTGATTAAAACGAATCGAATGATGACAAGCTAATGTTGCAATATGTTTTCTTTCCAAACGAGCGTATTTAATTTCTTGTTCATTCTTAAATTCATCTAGTACATCTTGTAAAAAAGCTTCGATTTCTAATTCTTTTAACCAAACAGGAACGGTTCTTAACACAAACGAATCTTGACCGAAAGCTTCTAATTCAATATGTAAATCTTTTAAGGCTTCATTGACTTCCTTCACCCTTTCAACGATTGTTCGATCGCTATGCAACATAATTGGTACCAATAAATCCTGCATGGAAGGATTTTGATTTAACTTCTGAACGTATTCTTCAAAATGAACTCTTTCTTGAGCCGCATGTTGATCCAAAATAGCTAAGCCCTCTTCATAGGCGCAAAGAATAAATTTATCATGCAATTGACCAATGACTTGTAAATCCGGAAGGCTTGTTTCTCGTTCTTCGTAAACCGGCTCTTCTTGTTTTGGAAATTCAAAGCTTTCTTGTTCAACTGGTGGTTGAACATTCCATTCTACCGTTTCTTCTTGAACCGGTGTTTTAAAATCCATTTGACTTTGCGTGTAATAAACCTCTTGTCTAGCAATCGTTGTTTCCACTTGTGCTGCTAAGCTAGTTCCTTTTAAAGATTTACGAATTCCTTTTTCAATCAATTCTTCTAAATTAGCTAACTTGGATAAACGAATTTCCCATTTACTAGGATGCACATTCACATCCATTAAATGGGGATCTACTTCCATTGATAAAACCACAATAGGATAACGTCCTTTAACAATGAAATCTTCATAACCATGTTGAATGGCTTTATCCAAACGATATTGACGCACCATTCGACCATTGAAAAATAAGTGCATATGATTTCTCGACGAACGGGTGATTAAAGGCTTTACGCCATAGCCATGCACATGAAAATCTTGATCTTGAAATTCAAAAGGGACTAGATTTTCAGCTACTGCCCTTCCATACACTAAAAAAATTACTTCTTTTAGATTGCCGGAGCCAGTGCTTTGAAAGCTCACTTTATCATCGGAAATAAAGCTGAATGAAATGCTTGGATACGCTAATGCAAACTTATGAATGGTACTTAGTACAAGACTAGCTTCATAAGCGGCGGAACGCATATGTTTCAAACGGGCTGGGGTTTGATAGAATAAACCCTCTACCGTAATATCCGTCCCTTGGTTGCATGGATACGATTCCACGGTCTTTTGTTCACCATATTGAACCACAATACGATGACCGTTTTTGCCATCATGACTAATCAAACTAACTTTAGAAACAGACGCAATAGATGGTAAGGCTTCACCACGAAAGCCCAAAGAATGAATGGACCAGAGGTCTGCTTCTTTGAAAATCTTTGAGGTCGCATGTCTTTTGAAACAATTCACTAAATCTTCGCCATCCATCCCAACGCCATTGTCTTCCACACGAATTTTTGTGATTCCGCCTTCTTCAATACTGATTTTAATTTTTGTGCTTTGTGCATCAATTGCGTTTTCAACGAGTTCTTTCACAATACCACTTGGTCTTTCAACCACTTCTCCCGCCGCAATCATATTCGCAACATGAGCATCTAATTGTTTTATTCTTGCCATAAGTACTTCTATTATACAATAATTAAAACATGCAGGTTAAAGGAAGAAGTGAATACGAAGAAATCATTAAAAAGTCTCGTTTTATCGCCATCGTACAACGCATTTATTCTTTGGCGGATGCCCAAGAAAAGATATCAGCTTTACGCAAGGAGTATCCTGAGGCAACGCATGTGTGTTATGCCTATAAAGTTGGACAACGAATGAAGAGTAGTGATGACCATGAGCCAAGTGGTACAGCCGGCATCCCCATTCTTGAAGCTCTCCGTTATGCAAACTTAGAAAATACACTGGTTTGTGTTATTCGTTATTTTGGCGGTGTTAAATTAGGAACAGGCGGTTTAATTAGAGCTTATAGTTCTACCGCCAGTATGGCTTTAGAGAAAGCCCCTAAAACAAACCTCATCCCTTACTATCACTTCTCTATTCAATATCCCTATGAATTATCCAATCGTTTAGAACCGTGGCTTTACCAAAACAAAACCAATCCGGAATTTCAATACGCTGAACAAGTATATTGTGAATTTGATTATCCAAAAGAAGATATTTCTCGGGAAATACAGGATTTAAGTAAAGGGAAAGCACAGCTAAAATTATTAGAAGTCAAAAAGAAAGAAGTGGATGCCTAAGCATTCACTTCTCTTTTACGATATCGTATCACTAAGAATAAACCAAATAATCCAATCACCATAAGACCTATGGAATGTGTCCATGAATATATATCCGCTGTCTTCACATTACCTTTTCGTTGGATATAGAAGCTTTGGCTTACTTGACCATCTTCTGCAAGTATACGAATGGTGTGTTGACCCGTCTTTAATGTGTTCACATAGGCTTTCTTTAACTGAATGATTGTGCTACCCTCGCCGGCTAGATATTGCTCTTTCGTTAGTTGAACCCCGTCCACAAACACAGCCTTAAACTTAGCAAACGGAATATTCACACGAATACGATATAGATGTTCTAAATCATTTTCTAAAACTTTGTAGAGCACTTGTTTGGTTGGATTTTCTATTCTTTCTTCCCTCATTGTGCTTGGTTGGTAATAACCACCACTTCCATTCACCAAGGAATAAATCCCTTTTTTACTCACTTTCGTAACACCAAAAGTTTCTGGACTGTCACTATATTTCACAATGCCATAATTTTCTTGTCGTTGATCATAAATAACTTGTGTTTCCTTTGTATTCTTTATCACACGAACCGGATGATTCTTAATCATCTTAAAGAATTCATCTTTTTGAATGGATGGGATGGTTGAATAGGCATAATTATCCATATCTTTATGCGGAATGACCAAGCGATAGAAAGTATTTTTATGAACGCTTGTATCTTCACCGGCTACTTCACGAATATCTGACCACTTACCACTTTGTTCAAGCTTCGATAATTCAAGATTGGTTGGTGTTAAGAAATGATAACCAATATTCGTTTTTTTATCCCCACTTTCCACAAAGACGGATTGTACATTTTGAAATTCTTTCTTTCCGTGGTCTAAATCCACTAATTTCCCATTCACAAAGAATTGGTACTTCTTCTTTGGTTCTAACTTTCTTTGGTCAACTGTAGTATGACTATCGGCTTTCGAAATAGCACTAGCCATAGAAACAATCTGGTCGTCACAAATAAACCATGCTTTATGAGCACTGATGGACTTTAATTGGCTTTCAAAGTCCATCGCTACCGTTCCATAAGATTCATTCGCTTTCACGGCTCCAACAAAGGAAGAGGACATCGTTGAACCAAGTTCTTTTGCCGGACGCTTTTCGGAATTGAAAACAGTTGTACCCGGCAAATGATACGGATCCACTGTTGGCCAATAGTTTTGACTATAATGCGCTAAGTCACCATTGTAAAGATAAGTCATTCCATCTGCCGTATACCAAGCCTTACGATTTTCATTATTCATCATTTCAAAATTTAGGGTTCGATTGGAATGCATTGAAATACCAAAGCCGAAATCTTTCTTGGCGTTGTAATAAGCCACCTTATCCATATGATTAAACAAAGATAATTTAGTGGATCTTTGGAGTGTTGGAATGCTTGTGTCCTTCAATAATTTTTCCACATTCGCAATGTCACCATAGCTCTTCAAGTTATCGCTAACCTTGTAGAACGTATCTTCTTTTAAGATTGTTTTGACTTCTGACCTTAATGAATTCTTATAAGCATTATCAAAGACATCCAATACCCGCACCACCCCTCGCAATACTTCAACACTGGCAACATGGTCTTCACTATTAGAACGACTAATCGAACGACCACGACTCATATCCATGAGTTCATTGTGAACAATGAGCGGTAAGAAAGCTTTCTCAATCCAATGACGAACCACCGCCAACTTTTCCTTTGGAAGTGGAGATTTAGAAGCTTGGATGATTGGCAATAATTGCGAAAAACCATCCATTAAGACATTACCATAAGCTCCTGTATAAGCAACATTCGTATGATCAATGTAAGAACCATCTTGATAGAAGCCTTGTCCCTTATTGACAATCACAAATACTTTTTGAATGGCTTGAACCGTTTCTTTTACTTCCTTGTCATCTTTCCTTAAGAAACCGGCAATAATCTTGACACGACCCATATCAATTAAATTTCCGCCAACAGCCTCAAATGAATCGTTTTGTGTCACACGGAACCTTGTTGAATCCGGCACAAAGTGTTCAATTCCATCGGTGTATTTTCTAATCTCTTCTTGAGAAAAGTATTGTTGCAACAAAGAAAGTGTATTATTGATCGCTCTTGGTGTTCCAATTTCATAGTCCCACCAGTTACCGATGACACGAGCATCTTTGTTATAAACATTGGTGCACAGCCATTCCATTCCTTCTCTTACTTGACGTATAGCCTTTGGACTTTGATAGTATTTCGATTTTGGATTGGTGATTTGTTTAGCAATCGCTTCTAAATGTCGAAAGCTAGTGGTCAATGCACTAGAACGTTCGTACTCCTTCGCTTCTTCCCATAGGTATGTTCGATTGTTTTCCTGTTTCATTTCCTTTAGATAGGTTTCAGCGTTGGTTTCTAAAGTATCGAAAAGAGCTTTCATGGCTGGATTATTTTCGTCATAGGACTTATTGCCAACAATCATTTCATTCCATTGCTCTAATAATCGATTATACTCATCCGATACTTTATTCGTGATATGAACCTTAATGATTGCGATTGTTTTTCCCTTATCTTGAACCTCCAGTTTTGAAACACCAACCTTATTAGCTCTTATCATGCCTTCCTGAACATTAATCTTATCATCCAAAGCTTTATAACTATAATTTGGATTTCTTAATGTATAAATCTTATCTAGCGGGAATGTGATTTCCTTTTCTAAAATACGATTTACCTCTTTTGGCGCAAAGGCTTTCTTTACACCAATTTCTTTTAATTCCACATCTTTGAATTGAACCGTTCCTTTTCCTTTTTCATAGAATAATTCTAAACGGATAAATTGTGTCAAACTTAAAGGACTATAATTGATTTTTAATTCTTGCCAACCATTTGTCGTTCCGGTGAGCGTGTTGGAACTAAGTGAGTTGACTTGTTCATCTCGTCCTTTTGCATCTTTTCGTTTTTCTAAAATTCTTAATTTTGCGATGCCTTGTTTCTGATTGAGTTTCGCTTTTACAGTTAACTGGTAATTTTTTGTGTTATCAAAATTAGGAATGTCTTGGTATACGCAAGAACGGAATTCTTTCTGTGATGAAATAGTTAATTCATTCTTATCATTCACAAACATTTTAGCCCCATTCATATTTTTATATTCATTTGGTGTCCAAGCAGTCCAGTGTTTTGCGGCTTTGTTAGTCCAAGGGGCTTTCCCATCTTCTGTTTCTTGAAACTTTGAGTTTTTGATAATCTCTTTTGGACTAGGAGCCACTTCTTCTAATTTGACATCATCCACAAAGACTTCGCCCGTTCCGGTTTCATAAATTAGCTCTAATTTAACGCTATCTACTTCAGAACTTGGTTTATAATCAAATGTGATTTCTTTCCATGCTTGATTCTTGTATACATTACTTGTTTGTAAAGCTTTACTGGTCGTAAATTTCGTTTCTGATTTTTTTCTTTCTTGAATGCGGGCATAGAAAAAGCCAATCTTATTCTTAGTATGCACACGATAGCTTAAGCGATATTGTTTGCTTGAATCAATTTTCTTTTCAATCGTTTGGTGAACGATGGCCCTTAAGGTATCTTTCGCCGCTAACTGTAATTGACCATTTTTTGCTTCAATGGTATAGCTGTTCTTTTTGGTTTTATTTTTATCCACCCAAACTGACCAAGCCTTCGCCGCCACGTTTGTCCATTGACCATTTTTAGCAATGGTTTCTTGGAAATCTCCATTCTGAACCAAAGAAGCACTTGGATTTTGTGCTTGCACCATGGGAAATCCTGTTATGACAAGGAATAGCGATAAAGTGAGTACGATGGTTTTCACCACCATTTGTTGAATTATTTTTATTTTCATTTGTCCTCCATATGCATATCGATTATAGATAGTAAACCGATTTACTATATTACCTTATCTTGAAATACTTATTCTGTCAATAAAGCGTTTACAATAAAAAAGAGAGCTGAACTCTCCTATTTGCGAATAAATTGTAAATTTAAATCCACGGGCTTATGAATACCATCAATTTTCCCTTTACTACTGTATTGCCAAAACCGGAATTGATACGGGTATTTCACCACTTGATCATACTCCGCTATCCAAACAGGATATTTTTGAATCACATCCAATTGGTACATTCTTCCATATACTTGTGTACTGGAATAGGACATCGCTTCATAACCATTATTTTTAATGTGCTTCATAAAGGCTATCGCGTGTTTTGTCATATCTTCTTTCGTTAGTGAACCGATGCGATTGTTTTTACCTTCTCCGGCTGTTTCTAAATCATAAACAACCGGTAAGCTAATCGGATAAGAGCGTATTCTTTTTAAGACAAATTCCGCTTCTTCCTTCGCTTCTTTCTCATTGATGGCTTGAGAAAAGAAATAAACACCAACAGGAAGCCGTTGCTTTAAAGCCTCTTGTATATTGTAACGGAAGGTTGTATCTTCGAATACATAACCATTCTGATAGCCACGATAGCCTAGACGAATATACGCAAATTGAACACCTGCTTTCTTGACCTTTGCCCAATCAATTTCCCCTTGATGAACCGATACATCAATACCAAAACGAGAGTAATAATTCTTGTCCTCGTAACGATAAATCTTTTCTGATTTATCCAAATAAGACCAATTATAATGATGGGCATATTGCGCCATTTTATCTTTCGTTGAATGCTTCATATATTTCACATTTTCCAAAAGTGACCAAGTTCCCAAAGCTAGTAATATAAGACATACCACTATTGAAAATACTAGGGTTTGTTGCGTTTGTTTCTGAAATTGTCTTCTCTTTTTCCTTTTCTTCATTATTTTTATTATACGGGATAAAACCGATGATTTATCTGAAAAGCCTATAAATTTCTATCGTGGGAAAATAAATCCATTGAAATTAGTGTATTGTAAGCACACGAAGAAAGCACGAATAGTATTATAAGTATAAATTTAATCTAAATGAGCATATATATAATTTTAACATTATTTTATTCGTTTTAATAGTCTATTATTTCTTTCTATTTCTGTTATCCTAATAGTAACAAAGTAATACCGTGAATAACAGATAGGGGGTAAATACCCATGGGAAAATAATATTTCTTTCTTTCGCAAAGGTATTTTATGTAAATAAAGAATGTAGTTATAAATCTATCAAAAACAATTGTGTGGCATCATTAGGTTGCCGCATATAGAATCATTGAATGGAGAGATTGATAAAATGGGGGCGTATGATATACTGCTGGTTTTGAATATTTTGGTGACCATTGTTGCTATATATCGAGTTTTCTATCCTGCAAAACCAAGACTTAATCGAACGGGAGAGGTTATAATATGGATTATATCTATCATTGCTCTTCTTATTTCTTTTTCACATTTCTGGGGATTTTGGTGATAAGTCATTGAAGTGGTATTGTGAATTTTTGTGGGGTGAAAATTTTAAACCTGTGAAAAAGTAGGGCTTACTAGAATAAGTGGTTAACAGGCGCACCCGGTTGTCCACTTTTTCTTTATCCTATTTTCTAACTTTTTCATAATAGGAAAACCGGTTATTCAATAGGAATTAAGTCCTATTTCTGAATCTATCAAAATTAGTATAACTATTGGCTAAGCTAAAAATAATTTTAATGTACTTGTTTCTTCCTTCTCTGCTGTATATAATTTTGTGATTTATCTGAAAGACATATGAATTTCTTTCTATGGTATGATGAATTTATTCAAAGGAGATTTTATATGTTCTGTCCAAACTGTGGAAAACCAATTGAAAAAGAAAACGCAAAATATTGCTCGCATTGTGGAGCTGCTTTACCAACCTTTCCTAGTTCTTCTATCGAAAAGAAGAACAATCCCAATATTGAAATTCATTTAGAAGAATTAAAGCCTATTCTTTACGTCCTTCTTCAGCCAATGAAGGAATTTGAATTTACAACCTTTGCGTCTGTTGTTGTAATGATTATCTCTACTTTAGTAACTTATTGGAGTTTTCAATACTTAGATATTAACAATCACCCTCTTATACTATTGTTAACGGGTTTTTTAAGTGTACTAGCCTCTTATGCTATCAACGCTTTCTTCTTGCAATTCTTTGGTAAAAAGAAGTATAAATTGAATCATCTTTTCTCTACCTTAACCTACTTGCATATTGTTGCTTGTTTTGCGTTGCTATTGGTTTGTCTTTGTGGTTTAGTCCATTTAAAGTTAATGATGTTAATACTAGGACTTGTTGGTTATTTTATCTATATTTTTCAACTACTCCCGTTATTAAATGCTTCTTTCCATGGGTATTTAGGAGCCCTTCTTTTAGTCTTAGGTTTCTTCATTGTATGGATGGTTATTTTTACCGGTGATCCTTCATCCATTCCTACTTTTTAGACAAAAACATTTTATAAAAGCCGATGAGAAGTCCTCATCGGCTAGTTTATTTTCTTTGTTCTAATAATTTAGTGCTCAATTGATTTTCAATGCGACGTAATTCCATTTCTGCGGCTTCACGCTTCTCACGACCTTCTTTTTGAATATTTAAGACCTCATCCAATGTCTGAATCAATTCTTCATTTGTATGCTGTAAAGTTTCCAAATCAACAATACCACGTTCGCTTTCCTTAGCCGTTTCAACCGTTGCTTGATGTAAAGTTTCTGCGTTCTTCTTTAATAAAACATTGGTCATTTCAGAAACTTCACGTTGTGCTTCTAAAGCTTGCTTGGAGTGATGAATACCCAAGGAAAGCACAATTTGGTTCTTCCATAATGGAATTGTATTGACCAAAGTGGATTGAATCTTTTCTGTCATCACAGTATCATTGCTTTGAACCAAACGAATTTGGGGAGCCATTTGAATGGAAACCTGACGAGTTAATTCAAGATCATGAAGCTTCTTTTCAAAACGAACAATTGCCTGTTCTAAATCATTCGCTTTTTGCGCATCCTCCGGAAGTCCTGTTTTTTGTGCTTTCTCTCTTAATGGTGGTAAATCCTTTTCACGAACTTCTTGAAGTTTACGACGACCGGCTAAGATATACATATCCAATTCTTTAATATTCTCTTGATTTTTCACATAAAGCTCATCCAACATCGAAATGTCTTTCATCAATGTAATTTGATGATCTTCCAATAAATTCGCAATCTTAGTAACATTCTTTTCCGCATCTTCATACTTAACAAATAGACCTTCCAGCTTTTCTTTTCCACGATTAAACAGACTCGCAAAAAATCCCTTCTTTTCTTCTGAGTTGTCCGTATCTTTTAGTTGAACGACTAAGTTTCCTAATAAATCACCAATTTCTCCTAAATCTTTTGTTTTAACATTCTTTAAAGCCGATTCCGAGAAATCACTAATCTTCTTTTGCACGGTTGAACCATATTGAAGAATCGTTGTTGAATCTTCAATATTAATCTTTTTCGCAAAATCACTAACGATTTGTTTCTCTTTGTCATTTAATTTGTTTTCGGAAATTGGATCTGTGTAGTTAGCCGATTCTGCTTTCTTTTTTTCTTCTTCCACCACCGCTTCTGATTTTTCTTCCTTTACATCCATGGTTGGTGTTAGAGTTAATTCAATTTCTTCTTGCTGTGTTTCTAATTTTTCACTCATATTTAATCCCTCTTTTATCTAAGTATAACTTAAAAAGAGCCTTATGAAAGACTCTTTAGTATGAAATTCGCATATTCTTTAGCCCCTTGTGGCTTTAAATGAATACCATCCACATAAAACCATTCCTTGTGATTTTTAGCATAAGAGTGCCAGTCAATTAATTTCACATGACTATTTTTATCCACAACCGCTTGAATCGAAGCGTTGGATTTATCTGTCCAATTCATCGGTCCATGAACATTAATCCAGTAAATTTTACGGTTTTTACCAAGTGAATCAACGACTTTTTGACCTAAATCCAAGGAGAAAGGGCTATTTGTTCCTAAACCAATCACAACCGTTTTACCAAGAGTTCCTTTGCTTTCTAAAGCTTTGAAAATCTTTGTGGCATCCCAAATCTGACGCGATTCTTTAGCATCGATTGTAGCATCGGGAAAAGTTGATTGTAAGGTTGCTGAAGAGCCAAGCATAACCGAATCACCAATGAAAGTAATGGACTTCAAATCCGCTTGTCCTTTTGCACTAAGGTCACTGTAAGCTTGTGAAGCATGGACTTTACCATCTTGAGTTTCCACCGTAGCCTTTTTTTCCTTTAAGGCTTCTTCTTGTTGATTAAGGTTATTTTTCAAAGTTTTCGCATCTTCTTCCTTTTTATTCGTTGCTGTAAACACCGCAAAAACGCCAACCATAAGAACAACCATGACCATCAACCAAACTGTAAATTTCACTTGTTCCTTATTAGGCTTTTTCATGACTGTTTTTCCCCTTTCCAAGCAAAATATAGCTTACATCTTCTAAAAATCCATGGGAATAATGCGCAAATACCAAAATAATAGCAATGATGAGAATTCCCATTCCCGTAATTTGATCCAAGTGTTGAAATTGGAAGAAAAATAGGATTGGATATTGCCATAAATACACTTCATAACTACAATTCGCTATCCATTTTAAAATAGGAATATCCAAATACCTGCCAATTCCAGAAACTTGACTTGTAACCAAACGAATGAATTCAACCGAAATAATGGAGCTAACCAATAGTCCCACTCGATAAGTCCAAACACTTTGACCACCCATAAAAAATATCATTAAAGCAAAGATAAACACCAAGGTAGATCCATATAATCCAGGTTCCAACAAGAACTTTTCTCGGTAATCACCATACCACTGCCAACAAGCTAAAGAAACACCTAAGAATAAAGCCGATGCTCGACTAATAGAACCATAATAAGCAGGCATCACATTACTTGCCTGATAAGTAAATTGAATGGTTATAAAACTCAGTAAAGCCACTGCCAACCAAAAATAATTTGCTTTATCTTTATACTGCGTTTTCTTAATGGATTGATACAACTTTAGAAACAATGGCCATAAAAGATAAAACTGCATCTCAATCGCAATTGCCCATAAATGCGTATAAGGCGAAGCATTGACCGACCTCGTAAAATAATCAGCATTTTGAGAAATTTGATAGTAGTTATTATAACCAAAGAAGATGG
Source organism: Bulleidia sp. zg-1006 (assembly GCF_016812035.1). Lineage (NCBI taxonomy): Bacteria > Bacillati > Bacillota > Erysipelotrichia > Erysipelotrichales > Erysipelotrichaceae > Bulleidia > Bulleidia sp. zg-1006. Next base: position 1,493,537 of record NZ_CP069178.1, read on the forward strand.
ACAGGATTTCCTTTTTTCGACCATCCAAAATCATTGAATCCATGAACCAATAAATACCGGCACTAAAGAAAACAACCAGTAATAAAGCCGGATAAATTCGCTTTAGTCGCTTCAAGTAGTAGGTCTTTAAAGAAAACTTTTTTTCTTCGATGGACTTAAAGCTAGTCCATGCGACTAAATAGCCGGAAAGCGCAAAGAATAACGACACGCCAACAAAACCACCAGGAAATTGTTTTGGAAAAACATGGTAAAGAAGAATTAGAAGCACGGCTAAAGCACGCAATCCATCCATGCCGACAATTCTTTTTCTCCCCTTTAATTTCTGTTTCTTTTGTGCCACCTTTTCCCCCTGACTTGTGTATATTAATATAACATAGTTTGGGGCTTCTTTTTTGAAGAAAATATTAATTATTTCACCCATCACTCAAAATTCATTTTTATCATCAAGTGTAAGCTGAAATTCCTTAAAAAAGCTATATTTTATCTATGAATATAGCTTTTTCAACATGTGATACTACTGTTTCTATTTCAAGGAAAAATCCGCAAGGACTAATTCATCCACCACAGCATCCTTTTCTTTCAACAAACGAGTCGCTTGATTAACAATGGCCTTTTCAACTAAATTACGTGCAAAACGACCATTACCACTCGTATCCACGGACATAAAGTATTTCACCAGTTCTTTTTGAACCTTCTTATCCCAACGATAGCCTTGTTTCTTGGCTTCTAAGACCGCAATCTTTTCCAATTCCTCCGGTTGATAGTCTTGGAAATGAAATTGGTTTGGAAAACGAGAAGCTAAGCCTGTATTTGCCGTCAAGAATTCTTCCATTTCTTTCTCATAACCGGCTAAAATGACCACCAAATCACCACGATTATCTTCCATACTCTTAACAATCGTATCAATCGCCTCCAGACCAAAAGAATCCTGTTCCCCACGATATAAAGAATAAGCCTCATCAATAAAGAGAACACCACCCTTGGCTTTTTGAATAACCGACTTCGTTAAAGGAGCGGTTTGACCAACATACTTCGCCACTAAATCCGAACGTGTTACTTCAACCAATTGCCCCTCTTGTAATAAGCCGATATTCTTTAGATATTGTGCTAATAAACGTGCAATCATGGTCTTACCTGTTCCGGGATTGCCCATAAACAACATATGCATGGAAATTGGTTTGACCGGTAAGCCTTGTTCCTCTCTTCTTTTTTGAGCTAAGAACAAAGCTTGATAAGAACGTATCTTTTCTTTCACTTCTTCTAAACCAATGATGGTTTCAAATGATTTTTCAATTTGTTCTAAAGCCTCTTGTTCATTGACCGGTTCATAAACAACCGTTTCCAACTCATCCATCTTAACCACTAACTGCTTCTCTTTGACTTCGATAGTTGCTTTTTTTTCTTTTAATTCCTGTTGTAAAGCCATGTCTTCTAATTTCTTTCTGAAGATAGAAATCCACTGTTTTAAACCTGTTTTACCTTCTTTTTGTTTATAATGCGCCAACATATATTCTTTGCTTTCTTCACTGAAAGTCAAGCTTAAACCAAGATTGATTTGGGCTTGTTCTTGAATTTCTTGGCTGTATTGTTCCAAAACTTGTTTTAATACTTCACTACTTAAAGATTGATATTCAATACAATCCACCATCTTAGCTTGTACTTCCGGTTTCCATAATTCAAGAAATTTCTTTAACGATAAATCAGTTATAAAAACAAGGTATTTTTTAGTTGCATTTAAATGATCCACACTTTCTTTAACAAGACCGGATTGATTTTCCACCAAGACACCCTCTTTTAAAACATAGCGCTTATTTAACTGAATAGAACCATTCGTTATATACTCTTCCATACGACGGATATAATAAGAATCCGCTTCTTCTACTTTTTCTACAACCAAAAAGGAACCACGCTCTTCATTGGCTTGGTATAAATCCTGTAAAAAGACTTGTTCATTAGAACCATCTTGGTATCTTGATAAATCTAACTCACTATACCGATTGGACAAAAAAACAGATTTTTCCTTTAAAATATCCAATAAAGTGACTAAGGATTCCCGTTTGCCAACTCCCTTTGGACCAGCCAGTACAATGATATTTTGAATACCATCCTGTTTCTGTAAGAAAGGACGACGAATAGCTTGAACCAGCTTGGTTAAGGCTTCTTTTTGCCCAGGTACTTTTTCATTTAACTCTTCCTTGATTTCAATAAAGTCAATTTCATTTGTGGTCTTTTGAACTTCACGAAAGGCATTACGACCATAATCCTGTTGAATGTCCTTTTCCAACTGTTCCAACTCCATTTGGTTCTGTTGATAAATTTCTTGGTTTTGTTTATGAAGAATAGTGTTCAATTGATCCAAAGCCTCTTGATTATCTTTCAAGGTTTTTTGGATATGCTCACTTTCTTCATACGGTCTTTTCTTGCCAAAAACTTCTTTCCAAAGTCTTTCCTTTTCTTCTGTTCTATTCTTCATGTTTCCAAGGCTCCATTCTTCCATCATTGGTTAAGCCATCTTTCTTTAAGATTGCTTCTAAAGTAGACATATCCGCATTTAATTCCATGAAATCTTCATCATTCATGTTAGAAATAATATTTTCCATCGCTTCATTCACCAAGAAAACGGTTTTTATCAGTTTACTCTTAGAACCATCGTAATCATCATCTATCTTGAAAATTTGAACCTTCGCAAACTTTTCTAAAATATTGGTTAAATAAGGAAGATAATATTCATATAACTTTCTTAGCTTATCTTTACTTTCCGGAAAGGTCTTTTCCAGTTCATCAATTTGTAATAATAAAGCTCTTGTTTTGTACAAAGCTTCCTTCACTTCGTTATCTTGAATCGATGCATTTAAATCATCTATTTCCTCTACAAAATGATTCCTCTTTTCTTCATGCTTGGTAACTTGTACATCAATAATATTTTCATCTTTTGAACCATTCTTCGCTTTAATCATCAATTCTTGAAGAATATAAGCATATTTTTCAGGACGGCTCTTTTTAAAAGATTGAAAATGTTCCACGAAACCATTTTCGTCATAAACATCCAAACTATCTAAGCCTCGGTATTCCCGGTTTTTTAATTGAAGATGATAGCCATTACCAACCCAAAAAGTTGTTTCATGTTGAAACCATCGGGTTAAATAATCATTTAATTGTACGTATTCTTGAATGGAATACTTTTTTTCACGTCGATATTCTTTTTTTCTTGTCACATTTTGAGCGCTTTTAAAGATACTGCCTAAAAAAGCTAGTGCTATTCCAATAAATACAATAAATAAAATAGGACTAAAAACGGATATCAATATCCGAAACAGAATTCCAAGTGCAATCAATTCTCCAAGGCGTTCATATAATTTGTTCATGCTGATATTTTAACGTATTTTTCCTTTTTTCACCATCTATACAAAAACAATTCTACACCAATAGGAATCATATCTTCTTTAAAATGAAAATCGTCTTGGTATAATACCGGGTAATCGCCTGTTCCAATCAAAAGATACAGAGGGAGTGAATTGGTTATAAAAGCCAAACAAGATAATTTCTACAATGTGCATACCACCATAGAGATTCTTTTGTTTGAAAGTGTGAAGAAATATCTCAAAGAATATTTAAGTGAAAGCAAGACCCTAAATAAATCTAAATAGAAATCGGAAGTAACAGCCTTGAAGAAAGAAAAAGATAGTCTACATTTTCAAATTATAGACATACGAAAAGAGGTTGAACAGACTGAAAGTGTTAGAAACTGTATAGAGAATTAACACAGGTAAAGAAGAACGAGTTAGACCTATAAGGCAAAATACTAAAACAGAGACTTTAATCAATCTCTGTTTTAGTATTGTTGTCGAGTATTTTAATCATGTTGGTTGCGATAGCATCCATGTGTTCCATCCAGTTCATAAATATGTGTCCATGATTCTGGGTACATATCATTTTTGGTCTAACTTTTGAGGGTCGGTACATTTTACTTGCGACTGCACTTTTCCCCTTGAAATAATGTCTATGGAAAAATGAAAACTATCTGCCATTTTTAAATCTCGTTTCTTGTATAAAAAAAGAGATAACATAATTTGTTATCTCTAAATACTGTCTATTCATTTTCAACTATTTTTCTTAACCTACTTTCAAGTCTTGAAATTATCCCAGTAACTAATGCATTACCCATCATAAAATATCTTCTTTTTTCAGTCATAGTATTTGTCCAATTAATTGGAAACATCTGAATTAATTCACATTCTATTGGTGTTAAAACCCTATATTCTTTTATTTCTGTATCGTAAATAATATGAGATGATCTATTAACTGTACCCTCGCTTGTAAGCATAGTTCTTGCTGGTTCATCTAATTTTTCAGGAAATGCCATTGTGCCCTCACTGTAAATATAGGAATGACCATTTTTTGCTACTCTTTCGATTCGTTTTGATCCTTTTAGATATTTCAACTTTTCCAACTTATCATCTTTTACTATATAATTATTTAAACTATTATTTATGTTTTTAGCTTTTCTTATAATTTCTTCTAGTGTATATTTTTCTTCAACTATTGCTTCTACATCAGAAAAAATGGCTTTCCCATCTTTCATTATTCCAGTATCTAAAAATTTACCCTCTTTAAAATTATTAGATATATCGAATACATCATTATACTCAGATAAATCAATGCTTCTAGTTTTATCTTTCAAGGTAACTTTAAATTCAAAATTGAAAATATTAGATAATGATAAATTCAATTTAGTACTATTTGCAAATTTTGTATTCTTCTTATATGCAAATATAAATACTCTTCTTCTCTTTTGAGGCATCGAATAGTCTCCTGCATTAATAACTCTCCATTGGACATCATAACCTAATTCATCAAAAGTTTTAAGCATAATCGCAAAATCTCTTCCCCGTTTTGTAGATGGAGATTTCAACAACCTATCTACATTCTCTAACAAGACAAATGGTGGGGCTTTTTCAATCAATATATCCCTTATATCCCAAAATAAAACACCTTTTTTACCCTCAATACCTTGTTCACTATTCAATGACCTTGCAACTGAATAATCTTGACACGGAAACCCTCCAACTAATAAGGTATGATCTGGTATTTCAGTCTTATTTACTTTATTTATATCTTCATTAGAATGATGTTCTACACCAAATCTCTTAATATAACAGTCGTATGCGTGTTGAATTTTTGTTGATGGTTCAAATTGATTCGCCCAGACAAATTTCCAAAAACCATTTTCTATTGCCTTACCGTTCTCATCAACTTCTTTTATTTTATTAAGTCCAACTCTAAATCCACCTACTCCTGCAAAAAGTTCTGCTACGGTTAATTCCATAAATTTCTCCTATTTTAATAAATGTTTAATTATTTTTGCTATATAGTCATTATTAAACCAAAAGCACTGATGAGTCATCTTATCTCCATTAGGTAGAGTATCCATATCTCTATCACCACCATTGCCATATTTACGCCCTTTTATTAAATATGCACTTTTTGAAGAGTGTGGTCTTAAATGAAAAATCGTTGTTTCACTTTTATTTGGTAAATCATTATAAGCAACTTCTTTGCCAGACTTATCCTTTTTTATTTCAAAATTGACTCCTGTTAAAAACTTGTTTTTATAACTTTCCCATTCACTTTTGCCAATAGTTTCTAGTTCATCAATTGGCATATTCCAAAATCTTGCACCTTTTAATATATATTCTCCATTACCACTATCTTGAAATACAACAAATAAAAACCTTGTTGTTTCAAAAAAATCATATTCTAATGAATCGTAAAAATCTTGATTTATAAAATCTTTAATTTTAATTTTGGGAAATGACATACTTTCTTTTGGTTTTCTATTTTTTTGAGCTCTTACTGTTTTGATAACAATATTAGCTTTTTCAAATTCTTCCGCATTCTCTGTATTTACACCTAACATTCTATATACAAGAGTTCTGTTTATCTGTTTTGAATTTGTTGTAAAATTAATATCAAATTGTTTATATAATTCTTTTTCGGTTTTACCAACAAACTTATTTATTTTTTCTATTACTTTTTCGTCAAAGTTATTTCCTAATAGTTCGTCCTTATCAAAAATAGAATCATAATTCATCAATCCAGTATTAACATAATTGTTTAAAATATATGTCATATAAGACTGTTTCAAAGAAAATGCTCTTCTTTTTGCAAGTATATTTCTATTATAAAATTGTGGTTGCAAACTTTTACTTGCAGTCGTCCCTTTTGTACAAGCACCTAAATATTTTGTATCCCCTTCAGATATTTTATGAGCATTTCCACTTATAACTTTCTCCACAATTGTTTTATAATCTTCAAGAATTATTTCTAAATCTTTAGAACATATTTCGCTATAAATATCATATAAATTTACATAATCTATACTGTGATTCGTTCTAGGTTCAGTTTTAATTCTATGATACCAAATCATTAGAATAAGCTTTATTTTATTTTCCAAATGTGAGCCTTTAAACTCGATATCAATGGGTTTATCATTTGGTATCATTGTGATAACAAGTCGTTCACCTGCTTTTATACCTTTAGTTGTTTTTTCATATGGTGTAGCTTTAAGTTCCATACCAACCTTATAAAAATCGGGGGTCGAATCACTGTTAGGTTTATATAAATAATAATGTTCCTCTAATAAATTTCCTAAATTTCCTTTACTTCTAGGATTATTATAATACTCAATTTTTTCATCTAATAATACATCAGAAAATACTTTACTTAATACATCAGCAAAACTTAACCCAATAAGTTCATTAGAATATCTAAAAATATCTTTTATACTGGAATCATCATATGGTAAATTTTTCATATTTTTCCTCATTTATAACACATAGTACATCTTCAACTTTACAATCTAAAGCCAAGCAAATCTTTGCAATATTCTTTAAAGATATATACTCATTCTTACCCATATTTGCTATGCAATTTGATGTTAAACTTGCTTTTTCTAATAAATCTTTTTTCTTCATATTTCTTGATTTCAAAAGATTCCATAACGGCTCATACGATATGTTCATACTATCCTCTCTTACCTTTTTATCTTGCTTAATTATAACAAAAACTTGAGTTTTCTCAAGTTTCATTATCGGTTATATTAACATTTCATCGAACATATCATTCAAAAGATTACAAGGACTATTTAAGTATTCGTTATATACTATATCTTTTACAATAACTGTTCCAATATTTCCTATATTGACTTGTTCCATCATTAATGTAAAACCGGGTCTATCAAATCTTGTTCCACTTGTACCATCATCTGTAAAGTGAATGATATTATCTTAATCATTTTTAATTGCATATTCTTCAAGTATTTTCTTTTGGTTAGAAATACTATGTCCATACTAACAACCCTTATGGTCCAAAGAACAAGATTCACTCCTATGACTCCAAATGACTTCTTTTCCCATTTCTTGTAAGTAAGCTTCCCAATCAGTAAAAACAGTTCCATCTTCTCTCACCAAAGCCGGTAAGCCAATATCATGAATAGCTTTTAAATGATCAAAGACGGCTTCTTTATCTCTTAAAATCAAAAATTCTTTTAGGGTTTTCAAAGAAGTGTTAATATCCAAAAATTCATATTTCACACCATAGTAATCAAAGTTTTCTTTACACGCCACACAATCCGAACACATTTCACTACCATAAATTTTAAACATGATTCCCCCTATCAGCATTGACCAACACATTATAAATCAATTTATACCAAAATAGAGAGGGCAAAACAAGCAAGAGAATTAGAATTGATTAGAAAATAACAATATTTTTGTTAATATCCTGTATCTTGTCTTTAACACTTTCAAGAGAGTAAAAAGTCGCAGAAGTCCTTTATTTAAAGGCTTTTAATGACTTTTTATTTTTGTGGCTGATAGGCGTATATTATTTGCTTTCTTTATTTCTCCTAAAACATAAATATTATGCTTTATACCCCTCAGTAGCCTCTTTTATCATCCTATCATACCAGTCTGTCGTCTCTAATGGCATTTCATGATACTTATCAAACACTTCATACAAATACTTATCCTTAACTTTGTTTTCTATTATCTTCTTAAGAGAATCTGTATTGCAATACAGTCAATATAGTAGGCACAAATTTATAGAAAATAATTCAGCTTTATACTCATTGGGTGTCATATAACCGATTACACCAGAATGAAAAATCAATCCATATTGAATATTTCGTTTACTATATGCTTTATGAAATGCAGTCATGGTTAAATTTACATCATGTTTTGATGATATATGCCCGCCGATGATTTTCCTTGAAAACAGATCCCATGGCAATACAAAGATAGCACCATTTGCCAGATACCTTAATATGGTGATGTCTTATAGGTTTGTCTGTAGACAATTTAGGTAAATCCATGGAACGCATCAGTCGATACACTCTTCCAACACTGATGTTTATTGCACTTAAGGAAATACTGTACTCACGGCTGAGCTGTGATTGAGATTTGCCATTTTGATGAAGGGATACGATGGACTTTTAAAGTCCTCATCATAACGATTGTTAGGCATGAAATACTCCTTTCTTTTTGTCTACTTTATTAGTATAGATTCAATTATCCCTGAACATTCATAATCTAAATGAAATCAAACAAAGTATATTGAAAATGTTTTTTATATCTGTTATTCTGAAACAAATAAATTAATTTCTTTGAAATTATGAGGGGCGTAGATATGAACACTATTAAAAAAAGAAGAAATATTAACTTTTTTAAAAGATAACTTAGTAATTTTCGATGAGAGTATAGATGAAAAGAAGATATCTAAATATGTTATAAACAAATCCAAATATAGCAGAAATCAGCTGTTAATTACAGATGCATCAAGCTATAAATGTAATCTTCGATGTGTTTATTGCATGCAACAAAATACTTTTAAAGATGTAAAGGAAATAAGTGTTAAAGAAAGAGTAGATATTTGGCAAAATCTAATAGAAGCAAGTGGTCTTCAAAGTGCTACAATTGTTTTATTTGGAGGCGAACCTTTCTTAAACTTGAATTATGTTAATAATTTATTAACAGAAGCAACAAATAGGAATTTGCCGATTGATTACTATAGTGCAGTTACTAACGGGGTTAATTTAGATGCAAATTCTATTGAACTATTGACTAAGTTTCCATTTTCTAAATACAGATAACACTAGATGGAACTGAAAGAATACATGATACCAGAAGATACCTGAAAAACAAAGTAGGAAGTTTTAAAACAATAATTGCAAATTTGCATACTATTTTTAATCATACAAAAATTAACATAATTATTAATAGCGTTTTAGATAAAGGAAATTTAAATGATTATATAGAGATGATTACATTCCTTTTAGAGGAATTCCCATCTGAGATAAAGACAGGAAGAATGATATTTAATGTCGGAAGAGAATGCCACCCGGTATTTAAATCGAAATATACAAATGAAAATATCTTGGAGGAAAAAGAGTATGCTAAGGTGGTTTATGATGCGATAGATTTTTTAATTGAAAATAACTGTGAAATCAACCAATTAAAGCCATCACCTATATGTATGCGATTATCTGAAAATGATATTATGGTTTCACCTGATGGTAGCTTATACAAATGTATATCAGGATTAGGCATGGATAAGTTTAAATTAATAAGCAAAGATGATTTTTTGGAAAAGCCGTATATGTATACCTTAATGCAAAGCCAATGGTGTGAAAAGGATGTGGATATGGAATGTGAAAATTGTCCGTATTTATTTTTATGCAATGGGGGTTGTTCCTATAATGCTTTTATCCAAGGCACCAAAAAGGAATGCAATAAAGAGTATTTGAGCGCCTCTATCGATAGATTAATTTTAGCAATGGGAAACTATTTGGAAAGAAAAGGGGAACTTGTCGAATGGAATATGTAAAGTTAGAACGTTGTTCCAAGAGGTTTGATAATCAGCCGGTTTTAAAAGAAATTTCCTATTCTTTTTTTACAGGTGGATATTGCATTAGTGGAGAGAATGGTAGTGGGAAAAGCACACTATTAAAAATGATGATGGGCTTAATCTTACCGGATACGGGACAGGTAACTGTCATCACAGAAAAGAGTGATCATTTAAGTACTACGGTCAAATCTCAAATCGGGTATATGTTTGCAAGTGAGAGGACACTATACTATAAATTGACCGCAAGAGAAAATTTAGAAATGATGGGCTCTATCTATGGTATGAAAGCTGAGAAATTAAAAGAAAGAGTCGGTGAAGTTTTAAAATTAGTAGAATTAGAAGATAATAAAAAATATATTGAAACGTATTCTACAGGTATGAAAAAGAGATTAATGTTGGCCAGAGCTATCTTACATAATCCCAAAGTTTTATTCCTGGATGAACCCTATAGTGGTTTAGATGAAAGCGGTTGTCAGTTATTGACGCAAATATTAGAAAATGAAGTAAATAATGGTAAATGTGTGATTGTTGTCAGTCATCAATTGGGATATATTCCAAGCCATTGGAAGCAGTTGTCAATAAAAGAAGGAGAGTTATGTTCTGGCTAGTCAAGAAGGAATATTTATATGACTTTCGCTATAAGATGAGAAGTTTAAATTTAATTTTTAATCCATTCTTTATGATGGCACCGTATGTTTTATTAGCTCAAAACTACGGAGCGGCCACAAGGGTATTAGGAAGTATGCTCCTATGGTCGTGGTTAGTGCAGCTAATCTATGGTATTTCTTATGGCATTGAGTCTTTAAAGATTGAGGGAGTACTAGGTATGATCTTGATGTCACCCATGCACTTTATCACCTATCAGTTTTTCTACTATATTTATTTAGTTCTTCGTCAATTATTGGTAACAGGAATAACCTTAGTGCTCACATGGCTGTTTCTTGGAATAACAGTTGATAATATAGTAAAGTTTTTAATTACTTTAATAATCGGTAGCGTAGGATTGTTTTGTTTTACGGTGGGATATTCTTCTTTTGTTTTAAAGTTTAAAAAGATGCAGGGCATAAATACAACTTTACAAAATGTCTTTGGATTTTTATCTGGGTATACGATTCCCATCACAAAGTTTCCTATTGCACTCCGATTTGTTTCCTATCTCATTCCATTAACATATGCCATTCATGTGATGGATATAGAGTATATGGCTAGTCCAATTTTGATTGGTTTATTTGTGTTAGTAAGTCTGGTATGGCTAATCATTGGAATTCTTTTTGTCAATAAGAATTTAAATGGCATGAAAATGAGAGGGGACTTTGAACAATGGTGAAAATATGGGCTATTGTAAAAGCGAACTTCTTGACACAATGGCGGTATCAAGTGAATTTTTGGCTTCAAACTTTATCTATCTTCGTGATTATCTTTCCTTCTTTAACATTAACTTTCAATGACAATAAAGCTATTTGGGGCTTTTCTTCCGGCATACAGTATTCTTTTTATTTATTAGTCGCTTTGAGTATTTGGAGTTTTGTGGAGTGCCTTTGGTCGTTTACATTCCAATTAAGGAGTGAAATGAAACAAGGTATCTATGATGAAAATCAATTGCTGCCGATAAGTATGAATAAGCGAATGATTATATGGTCAATTGATGGTATTGTAAGTGCCATTGTGTCTTTTCTTCCGTTATTTATGCTTAGTATTTTATATAGTTTTATTAAAATTAGTTTGCTGGATTTCTTGGCTAGTGTATTGATTATCTTAATTTCTGTCTTTTCAGGTTATTCATTAGGGGTGATATTGATGGGACTAATGTTAGTTTGGAAAGAATGTGATCAATTTGTTTCTTTTATTGGGAATATAGCTCCATTTATTTGTGGCATGTTAGTACCTTTGGTGAATATGCCCATTGGATTACGCTTGGCAGGACTTTGGATGCCTTTTACTTGGGGCTTAGATAGTATTCGCTGTTTACTATTTGGGTACGAAACTTTATTACCTATTCCTTACGAAATGGGAATATTGTTTGTTTTGACAGGTATGTACTATATTGTTTCTAAATTAATATTTGTTAAATTAAACCGTTTATCAAAAAAGAAGGGTGGAATCATTGGGTATTAGCAACTTTTCTATTTTAAATCATCGTTTTCTTAGCGACACATAATGGTGATGAAAATGTTACAATAAATAAAATCTTGTCTTTAACACTTTCAAGAGAGTAAAAGGTCGCAGAAGTCCTTTATTTAAAGGGTTTCAGTGACTTTTTATTTTTGTAGCTGATAGGCGTACATTATTTGCTTGGCACATTGTCAATTCACCTCAAAAAACAAAAATCATCATTATAATACTCTTCGTGTATTGATATAAATCTGCTCACATGTTTAACCACCTTTATCTAGTGAAACCCTATCCTTAAAAATGGTAAAATAAAATCATGAAAAAAATAGTAGCCAATGCCCCTCTCCAGCAACAACTTTATCACCGGTATTTCAAAGAAAAAAATGGTCTAGTCAGTGGTGTGCAAATCGCTCCACTTTCTTCTTACTTAAACCAAGATTTCCAAGACCCACTCATTTTTATGTGGTCTATCCAAGCGGAATTAAGGAAAGCGGATTTTTCTTTATTCCCAAGCTACGCAGGTATGCTACAATACCCTTCTTTTGTTCAAGAAGTGATTCACTTTGCGAAAGATTGCATTGCCTTTGGTATTCAAAAAAAAGACTTACCGGAAAATGACAAGCTTGAAAAAGAATTAAAAGAACTGATTGGTCTTGTTTTACAATCATCTTTATTGGATGCTTATCGTAATGCAATTGAACAAAATAAACAATTAGACCTTTCTTCTTTAGAAGTAAAAGATATTGTTTTAGAAGATGATTACCATAGTCACTTATTAAAAGGGAAACTACCTTCTAGGTCTTTTTTCCAAGAAACTATTTCTGATTTAAGAACCGCTTTAAATATTCGCCAAGAAATGGAAGTGATGGCACAAGAAATCTGTTCTTTTAAAGGAAGTGTCAATATCGTATTATCTCAATATTCTTCCCAATTTCCTATTTTAAAACAAGTCTTTCATCGTTATGGCATTCCTTTTTCCGCTTATCAACAAGAACAACCGAGCCTTGTCGGAAGGATTTTTAAAGATTTATTCTTAGTGGCTTACCAACAAGATGTGAAGGCTTTCTTAGATTTAATTGAAAATAATGCCTTTCATCATTCTTTAAGCAAAGACGAGCAAAATGTATTATCAAAATATCTTAGCAAGGTTGAACCGGAATCCCCCAAATTACCAATTCAAAGCATGGAAGAATTATGGTCCGATGAAGCGAAAGCTTATGCTCGCTATCAAGAGCGAATCAATGCTTTTTATCTTGCTATTCAAGAAAACCTTTCTACTCTTTTACAAGCCGGTACCATCGTTGATAAACTCAAACAAAGCTATGATGTTTTCATAACCCTACCCTTTCTTAAAAACCTTCAGGAACAAAAACTTGCCTCTTCATTGGAATCCTTCTTAAATCAAATTGGTGATCAAGTGGATGAAGACAACTTGCCATTCTTTTTGGAACTATTGGATCACTTCAAATCCTTTTGTTTACCAAGTGAAATTGGACCAATCATGGTAACGGATTTACGCCATCCTGTTTTACAGGCGGAACTTTCTTACATCATTGGTTTGAATAGTGATGCATATCCTAATATCCCTAATAAATCAGGTATTTTCAATGAGGATTATTACGCTCAACTTTCTTATCCAAGCTATGAAGAACGCTATGAAACTTACCTTTCACAATTAAGTTGGATCTTTCATTCCGGTAAACAAATTCACTTCTCCTATTCCCAAAAGGATTATGAAGGTAAAAAACTAGAAGCTTCTTATGCCATTCAAAGTTTATTCACAAAGAAAAGCCAAATCATCAAAGCCAAGGAATTACTACCAAGAAAAACCAATCAACATGAAGAAAACTTATCCCCTTCTTTTATGCAAGAATGGTTTACCCAAAACCCGGTGGTGAAAGGTTCCGTCAGTTCCATTGAAGAATGGTATCGTTGTCCTTATCAATACTTCTTAAGTCGTCTTTTAAAAATACAAGAACAAAGTTCTTTTGAACCCAATAGTTTATACCTCGGCATCATCACCCATGCTATTTTAGAAAAGGCTTTTAAGCAAAAAGGAAGTCATTATTATGAATTAAGCTTAGAAGATATCCAACATCAATTGACTCCTTATTTTGAGCTTTGGAAAGAGTTAGACAAATCCCATGTTGAAGACATTGATTTAATGGAAAATAAGTTAGCTTCTAACATTCACTTCTCTTTACAATACTTAAAAGGATATGAAGAAAAACATGATTTCATTAAGCCAATCGCCAGTGAGCAGGAGTTCCATATCAATCTTTTTGATGGTTTAGAGCTAATCGGTAAAATTGACCGTATTGACCAAGATCAACGTAACCAAGATTACTACCTATATGACTACAAATCTTCAGAACATAGGATTGATAAATACAAATACTTATCTGGTCAACAAATTCAACTCATGACTTATAAATTAGTTTTAGAAAAAGATGGAGATAAAAAAGTTCGGGCTACGTATTATTTCAGTCTTTCACCTCAGAAACAAAAATTAGACTATCTTCAATATAAATTTAATCGAAGAAGCGTGGAAAAAGAGGCAGAAGATGTTTACGAGGGTGATTTTCTTCGTCCTACATTCCTTCATAATCAATCTCTTAGTGGTTGGAAATTAGATGATGATTTTTCTGATTACAACAAGAATACACTCAATAGTAAAAGCTTTAAAATTACCAACGATGATTTCAATGAAGTCACTTTGCGTTTGTTAATGAACTTTTATGAACAACTCAAGAAAGGCACCATTGAAAGAAAACCTCAGGATTGTACATTCTGTTCCTATAAGAGAATTTGTTCCTATAGAAATGGAGCCACCGAAACACACATTCCTGATTCAGTGTCTGAATTATTAGAAAAGCAACAGGAGGACAAGCAATGACAACCATGGATCAACAACGTCTTGCCATTCAAGAAAGAAACACCAATGTGCTTGTGTCCGCTTCTGCCGGGGCTGGTAAAACATATATGTTAATAGAAAGATTAGCCCAACGAGTTGTTCAAGACCATGTGAGTTTAGAACAAATTCTAGCCGTTACCTTCACCAAAGCGGCGGCGGCGGAAATGAAATCCCGTTTAGCCAGTAAACTTCATCAATTAAGAGACATAAGTGATAGTGAAAAAGGATGGATTGACCGCCAATTAGCTATCTTATCCAAAGCCGAAATATCCACCATTGACTCTTTTTGTCTAAATTTAGTGAAACAATATTATTCCATCATTGGTTTAAACCCGGCTCGTTTAAAACAAACTTTATCCGGTGGTCAAGAAAAAGAATTACAACATTTGGCTTTTGAAAAAGCCTTCTCTACCTTTTATCAACAAAATCCATCTAAAGCACTAGAACTTTCCAGGCATTTTGAATTAAAACCTCTTTCCCATTCACAAACCTTAGAGAAATCTGTGCATACCATCAACGATAAAGCTAAGTCCAGTTCTGATTATCAAGCATGGATGAATCACGCCTTATCTTTTTATCCAAAACTAACTCATTTTTCAGATTTCCCTAGTGAATTACAGGATTATTTCTTTTCCTATTGGCAAGAACAACTCTCTTCCATACAATCCATTTTAGAACAAATGAAAGATTGCTTAATTAGTGAAAAATCAAGTAATACTTCAAAAAAAATCGCCGATCTTTTGCGGGTGGTTTGTGATTATCAAAAAGAGTTAGAAAATCGCGATTATTCTACCGTGATTCGAATGACAAAACAAATAGCGAAATACCAATTCCGTAAAAAAGAAATTAGTGAATTAAGTAAACAATTTACTGAAATTCGTAATGCCCTGGAAGATTCTTTAGTGGAAGAACAACGCTTAGCGAAAGAAGCCCCCTATCTTCATGATACAGCACAAAACTTATTGTCTTTATGCCAAGCAACGGAATTGAATTATCAACAACTCAAAGCCGAAAACAATGTTTTAGACTTTCATGATATGGCTTTATTTTCTTTAGAAATCCTAGCGAAAAACAATGGCTATTTAGCCAAAAAACTTCAAAGAAAATACGCTGAAATTATGGTGGATGAATTTCAAGATACCTCTGCGCTTCAAAATAAAATCTTAACTATGATTTCTAATGGTCATAATCTTTTCCGGGTGGGGGATTTAAAGCAATCTATCTATGGATTTCGCAATGCGAAGCCGGAATTAATGGCTAGCCTTATGCAAGCTAATGAAGACAAAGTTTATCACTTAGAACATAACTATCGCTCAAAAGACCATATTGTTCAATTCACCAATGCCCTTTTTGGAAGCTTGATGAATTACGAAAATAGTTCTGTCCCTTATGCCGAAGAGGATCAGGTAACCATTGGCAATAGAGTCAAACAAGAAGACAACGATAAAGAATCCTCTGTTGTCAACATCATTCAAATCAATTCCAAAGACAAATTTCTCAGTGCCGCTTGGATTGGTCAAGAAATCCTTCATTTATTGGAAAAAGGGTATTCGTTTAAGGATATTTGTATATTAACACCAAGTCATTCGGACAAAGCTCAACTTCGTAAAGCCTTTGATGAAGTTCATATTCCGTACTCCATTGATGAGAAACAGGGATTTTTCAAATCCTCTGTTGTGCAAACCATAATGAGTTTTGTTCAATATTTCTGCAATGAACACGATGCTATCCATTTATTTGCGCTTTTACAATCTTCTCTATTTGAAGTTCAGGATATAGAATTTGCGGAAAGTCGTTTATCCTACAACCGAGAAACAACTACTTCTAGTTTCAATCAATATTTCTTAGACACACATATTGCTATCCAAAATCGTTTAGAAGCTCTAAAGAAACTCTTTCTTCAAGAAGGAAGCCTGGTTTTCTTACAAGCTCTTTCTACGGAAAATGATTTCTATCAGCGCCTTTCCGCTCAACAAAAAACAAATTTTGATTATTTATTGGATAAGATTGTTCAAGAAGAAGTGCTTGCACCTTATGATTTTTTACATTGGTTAGAAAGAAGTGAAGAAGAATATTCCACTGAATCCAACGCTCATTTGGAAGAAGAAAATCTCGTCAAAGTAGAAACAATCCATCATTCCAAGGGACTTCAATACAAAGTGGTTTTCTTATACAAATGTGATCAAAATCATTCCGGCAACGGTCCTGTCGAGGTTTCTAGTCAATATGGTATTGGTTTGGACTACCATGAATACGACTATTACAGCTATCATCCTTCTTTAGTGAAACGAATGATTCAACAAGATAATCACCGTAAAGCTGGAGAGGAGTTCTTACGGTTATCCTATGTGGCAGTTACACGAGCAGAAGAAAGGCTGTATTTAGTCGCTCCACTATCCAAAAAAGAAGGCTCTTTAACAAGAAACTTCATTCTAAATCACTGTAATTTAGGAACATTGGTTCAAGCGGCTTTAAGCCAACTACCTCCTTCTTTATATAAATGTCAAGAAATTAAAGAACTAGGCAATAGACAAGAATACACCTCTTCACAAGACTATCCTTTTGTACAAAAATTACCCTCTTATCCCGAAAATCTTTTTTCTATTGCAAAACAAGATTCTCCAAGCCATCATGCAATGCAATTAAAGCCACTTAACTTTAAGAAAAAGAATAAGACCGGTCAATCCTTTGGAACTAAAGTTCACGCTTATCTGGAAACGCTGCCAAATCATCCTGTTAAACTGGATGAAATCGATCATGAGTTACCACTCTTTACTAGAGAAAGTATTCTTTTCTACCAGAATAGTGATTGGATTCAAAGTCTTCTAAAAACCATGAAAATTCAGCGTGAGCTTCCTTATTACTATGAAGAAGATGGTCAATCGTATCATGGTATTATCGACTTTATCGCAACAAATGAACAAAAAGCCATCATCATCGACTACAAAACCGACCATTTAGAAAACGAACAAGCCTTTATCCAACGCTACCAAGCTCAGCTAAAACAATATCGCATGGCATTTGAAAATCGCTATCCAGACTTAGAGACTTGGATTTATTCTCTACATTTAAAGAAATTTATTTGTGTAAAGAAATAGACTAAGTATTGACTTCATAATTAAGCATAACCACAGATGAAAAGCACAACTGATTTCACCGGTTGTGCTTGGTATCACTGATTATTACATTTTTTATTTTGGCAATTTGAAATTTTATAGGGTCTAGTTGTATAAAATTAAAAACTCCTTTTTAGAATGAGATTGAATCTTATTCTGAAAGGAGGTTTTTTATTTATGATTAACGATTCAATCAGTTCTATCATCGCTCTTAAGGATGATGAAGTAGAATACTGTAAAGAGGTAATATCTAAAAAGAATAATAAAGATGTACACACCTTCTATGTACGCTTAGTAAACCACGGAGGTAGATGCCCTTATGATACTAAGTTTAGATAACGGGTATACATCCTACTCACCGGATAAACTAACTAACAAGGTTAAGAAATCAAGTAATCACATAAAAAGGAAATGATAAATCACTCCATCATTTCCTTAACTTTAGGTAAAACCCTACGTTTTTTCAAAGGGTTTTCCTACAAAATTTCAAAGGTTTTTCCAATCAATCCTACGAAATTTCAAATTACCTTAACAAGGTAGCATACAAAAGATTCTCTCTTACTTTTTTGGTCTCACATCATTCACAAATGTACAATATTCAATTCAGTCACAAAGTAGATAATTTACTTGTGTAAATCATCTTTAATTGTGATATGCAACATAAGCCTACAATAGCGATACTTAAACGGCACATAACGGTTACATTATTTATATTCTTAGTTTCTTTAAATGTTGCATAAAATAACGGAACCCAAAAAATTAAATTTCCGATTAAATTAAGCCCTATCTTATATTTCCAATCTAATTTAAGAAATAGTTCTATAAAAATAATTGCCAAGCCTAAAATACAAGTAAAGTTATTTCCATATACACAAACAATACCGTCATATGGCTTTATACCGTAAACATCAACCCATGTAAAAAATAATGTGGATAATGGTATTACTCGAAGCAAAAAGTTTATGATATTTTTTTTAGTTACGAATTCTACCATATCTGCCACCAGCCAGAGTTTACATTGTTATATACCACTTGACTGACCCCAGATGCTTCTAGTATTTGTGAAACAAAGTTTGCACAATCTCCACGATGGAAATAATGATATGCAGATGTGTTTGGACTAGTAGCATGAGCATGTGCATAAGATATGGCAGGGACAACATTTATAGCCGCTCTTGACTCTAAATTATTTTTTTCTTCAATTATTCTATCAGATTCAGCAGTATAATCTTCATATGCACTTGATTTTCCAAAATATTCCTTTGAAAAATGAGATTTATATGGTAGGTTACTAGCGATGACTTCACTTACTATTTTTTCTTCTCCATTGTCTATAACCCTTGATGATAAATCTAAAGAAGAAATTTTGACTATTTTATCATTTTTAAATTTGTTTTCATAAATATCAAAGAAAGCTCTCAAAAAACGATATTCATAATCCGCTTCCGAAATGCCCAAAGCATCTCCCGCATCATCAATAATCGAATATAGACCGCCGTAATAATCCTGCCAATTGGATTCTGATAAATCATCAAGGCTATATTGTTTCTTTATTTTCTCTAATATACCGGAACATCTATTCTTGATTTTGTAAAGTGCATCTTCCTGTGAATCAAACTCAATAAACATTTTATTAGTTACACCTTTAAGGGAAATTGTCCTAGAATCATCAAAACCAAACATCTGTTCAAATTCAGTTTTGATACTTTCAATCTTTTCCGCAGAGTTAACAGAATCTAATTTATTGTTTTCTTCTGCAAATACTGACTGTATAGGTATAATCAACATGATTATAGCAATCAATCCGGCTATGATTTTTTTCATAAATTTATTCTCACTCTCTATAAAATTTTCAAACTTTTAAATGTTACTTAGTTCAATTTTACCTACTGGAAGGCAAATCCCATCTCCATTTCTGTACCTCTGAAAATTTTTATAACTCATAAATTTTCACCTCCTTATAAATTTAAATCACTGTTTTTAATAAATGGTTATTGGTGAAAATACAACTAAGGCACTTATATATTCCTATGTTATCTGCATGCATACATATTGCCTTGTCATACACGTATTTTCAACAAGTTTTGTTTTGCTTGTGTGATTTCTTTCATCTCATTAGCCACTTATAACTCTATCTATTCATGGTATTCATCATTTGAAAAAGTTTTGCAAGTTGAAGTGAACCTCCTTTATTTGTTTGGTTATCACTTTCATTGTACAGAACTTCTCTCTATATATTTTTTTGGTCTCACATCATTCACAAATGTACACCATATAGCCACTATGGTTTTAACTATTTTTTTCATTACTCTCCTCCAATAAATCAATAATCATTACGTGATGGCGATCTGCCTTGTTATAATTAGCCAATTTTTGAGTTGCGGTAACTAGTTTCCCATTACCATAAAACATCAGTGAACCTTCCGAGCCTACATTTTTATAACCCTTTACCTTTACAATTCTTGTCTTACCATCTTTTAATTCCACTAGTTCGCCAGAGTCATCCAATGAATGTTCGCCTCCTAGTCCAAATACCGCAAAGATGTATCTATCTCCGATACCTACTAAATAACCTGTAGATCCTCCAAAACTGAGAATTTCCTTTTTCTTTTCTACATCATAAATAATTCCTCTATGCCCTCTATTCGTTTCGAATAAATATTGGTTGTTCCCAAGATATATGGTATTTGAAGTTGGATTTTTAATAACACTTGTTATATCGCTTACTTTCCCGGTTTTTAAATCCAACGATAGATGCCAACCTTTTTTACCATCTGTTTTATTAAAGGTTACTTTATTTCGGTTTACACAATATTGATAATTATAAGAAACTTTAGGATAAGCTTCTCCTTTATACAATATTTTAATATCACTTGGATTGCTTAGATTGACTGTCTTTAAATGATAAAAGTAATGACCCTTCTCTTTGGTAATGATTTGGTAAAGTAATCGATTCCCTTCAATTTTCTGAAAGTTTGGTATCGCCCATGGATTGACCAAAACTCCTTCATCTATCTTTTTACTTTGACCATTTGTTTTATACTGTACCGTAACTTTTTCGCCATCTTCTTTGAACTCAGAAGAGTAAAAGCCCTTCTCATGCACAAAAAAGTCCCAGCACCGCACAAGCCCTTTAAAATGATAAATAGGTATATACTTTCCGTTGGTTATATCGATATACCCGAGAGATTTCGATTGATACCCTAGGAATATAGGACTATTCTCCCTCTCTATTGAAGTATATAGCTTATTGCCATCAAGATAATGAAAACTACCTCCCTCTCCTACTGTTGCTTTAATTTCATAATGCTTTATTACTTTAAAGTGTGAATTTACTGTTTCTTTTGGCTGTTCTATTTTCTTCTCTACTTTTTTAGAACAGCCTGCCAGCAGTAATACTGTCGCCATAATGATCATTCTCTTTTTCATGATATTCTCTCCCACTTATATTTTATTTAAAAAATAATATTTTTAATAGTCTTTTTTTGTTTTATTTTATCCTGTATAATTAACTAGTTATGAATGCCTAAATAAAAACTTTAGAAATTCCTTATTTTTATTAGTACTTACAAATAAACCAACAATATTTTTTGCTTCTAAATGGGAAACTATAATCTATTGATAAATAGTAAACCGTGTGTCATATCTAAACTGAATAAAAGCAGGAAATGTTCTATTGTGCTGATTTAACAAAGAAATAAACATAAAGAATAATGATTGACTTTTCTATTAATCTTTTTACGCCCATTGTCATCAAGTGAAACACGGGATTGATTATTTCTTTGATATTCAGAAATATGATGAGCTGATAAAATTCATCTTTAGTGAAATCCTTGCTTTCGGTAAAGACACTTTCAAAGACTGTTGCTTTTTCATAAAGCCGTCTACCTCTCTTTTTTCTTGTCCTTTCTTTTTAATTATGAGCAACAAAAAGAGATAACATTTCTGCTATCTCAACAATAAACTTCTGTCTGTACGACATAAAAATATACTTCTATCTTTTATATATTTTGTAAGTTAAATATCCATTTAAGCCATGAGTAAACCGAACCGGAACGTCTAACTATCTGTCCCTCATTACACACATTATTTTCTCTCATAATATTTTGAATTTCCTCTTTGGTAGGTAAAATATTAATATTATGTTTCTTAAAAATACTCGGTAAATTTTCAGAACTGTCCCATTTTGCCATCAACCTTGGTTCTTTAAATTCTTTTATTTGATTAGCGGTAATATAAAAGGCTCCCTCTTTCTTAATTTTACTAAGAATATCATATTTTTCAAAAAGTTTACTCCAAGCTTCATTAACATTCATTTTAATCATAATTCCTTACCAATATCATTTATTTCTCCACGTTTATTGCCATTGCTATTTATTGAACGCTTTGCTTTTACGGTAATGATTTCATAATCCTGATACAACTCTCTAATAAAAGGATGATCTGAATTAGATAATAAAAATTTAATCCCTTTAGCGTTTAATTTGTCGCATTCTTTCTTAAGTTCTATTTGTTGCTTTTTATCAAATCCATTTTCTGTATAGCCTGTAAAAGAAGATGAAGATGAAATCGGCATATATGGTGGATCAAAATATACAAATGCACCTTTTCTCAAGTTTTTTAGTGCATTTTTGTAATCTCCGTCAATAATTTTTATATTATTTTCATTAAAATACTTTGACATTGCTAACACAACAGGCGTATTAACTATGTTAGGATTTTTATATTTCCCATAAGGTGAATTAAATTGTCCTGCTTGGTTTACTCTAAATAATCCATTAAAGCACGTTTTATTTAGATAAATAATTCTTGCGGCTTTTTCTACATTGTTCATTTCACCATAATTCTCATTTCTGTCCAATGCTCTCACCTCGTAAAAATATTCCTCTGAATTAAGTTGTTCGTGATTTTCTAAAGCTAAAATCAATTCATTAGGTTTCTCTTTAATTACTTTATAAATATTTATAAGCTCACTATTAAAATCATTTATAATTGCCTTTTTAGGCTGAATCTCAAATATGACAGCTCCTCCACCTACAAAAGGCTCAACATAAGTAGAAAAGTTTTTTGGAATAAGTGGAATTATATCACTTAAGAGTTGTCTTTTACCACCAACCCATTTTACTACAGGAGAAAGAACGGTATTCTTTTTTCTTGAATTTTGAGTCATAGTCCTATCCTCCTTATCTTTTATCACTTGCACAGAACTGAAATACATCATTGGGGGTACATTCTAAAGCTTCACATATACGGCTAATATTCGCCATTGAAACATATTTATTGTTACCCATATTAGCAACACAATTCTCTGAAATGTTTGCTATCTCAATCAAGTCTTTTTTCTTCATTTTTTTATCTTCTAAAATCTTCCAAAGCGGTTGATAAGATACATTCATTTTATACCCTCTCAACTTATTTTACTGTAACAAAAAAACTTGCAAAATCGCAAGTTTTTATCAGATGAATTTGTTTTCTTTATTTGACGCTATAGAAACCTTCTTTAGTTCTATACTAGTTTGGAAATAATCCCCATTAATCTCGATAGAAAAGTTACCTTTTTGAAGCTGAACTAAACTTTTCACTATGCTTAAACCAAGACCGCTTCCCTCATGGCTTCTGGAATCATCCCCCTGCACAAAACGTTCCATCAATTCTTCTTCACTGATATTCAATGCTTCTTTTGAAACATTCTTCATCACAAAGAGAACGGTATCTTCTTTTTCAATAACATCTAAGTAAATGCGTGTCTTTCCCAAGGCATATTTCAATTGATTTGAAAATAAATTCTCAAAAACACGGAATAAAAGCTCTCCATCAGCTTGTACCATTAAATCCGGATTTGGGTTAATCTTAATGATTTCTAACTCACGTTCTTTAAAACGATCGCTGTATTCACCAATGATTTGAACTAATAATTCTTCACAATGGATAGGGTTGATATGCACAGGCATATTCCCCGTTGAAGCCTTGGAAGCTACCAACACATCTTCCGTTAATCGTTTCAAACGATTCACATGATGAATCATTATATCAATGTGTTTTTTTCTTTCTTCTTCCTTTTCATCTTCTTTAACAATTTGAGCATAATTTAAAATATTCGTTAATGGTGTTTTTAAATCATGGGAGACATTGGTAATCAATTCCGTCTTTAAATGTTCCGACTTTAATTGATTAGCAATTGCTTTTTGAACCCCTTCTTTCACCTTGAATAAATCATCTAACTGCGTAGAAAAAATAGGGGTTAATCCTTCTTTTGAAACCGTGTAATCAAAATTTCCCTTAGCGTATTCACGCATAACCTTTGATAATAATTCCGATTGACGAACAAACATTAAAACTGCCACAAAGGATGCTAAAACTAACACAAATTGAAATAATCTATTGCGATAAGTACCAAATAAGAGCCAGAAGACTGTTACTAAGAAAAACGCAATCCACGTTAAACTCGTTCTTTCTTTCAGGTGGTTCCATAGTTTTCTTGCCCACCGGATTGACTTGTATAATAAAGTGTTTTTCCAAAAGACTTTAGCTTTGATACGAACCGCCACTGTTAATAAGAACATACCTAACAATATGCCACAAATTTCTAAACAGATTATGAGACTCAAAATTCTATCTTTACTCACAAAAAGCGCATAGTAGTAATTAGCCAAATAAGTTCTTACGATATAATCGGATATTCCTGAGTCTCTCAAAAACATAATTGGCAAAAAAAACAGCATGAAAATACTAATTTCCAATGGTATTTTATCTAAAAAAGTCAAAACAATTTCATCTGTATTTTTACGATGCCCCGCCGCAACTAATAAATAAGTAGCTGCTAGAACCATACCCACCAAACCACCATACAATAGAAATTGAATCTGACTTTGGTACTGCTCCAGATAGGTATATACTTGATAACCTTGAAACAATGAATCAATCACCATCAATGGTTGAACAACCTTATATTCCACTACATACTCTGCTACTCCCTCTTCACTTTGGATAAAGTCATAGGGCATATTTTTATCTCCTGTTTGGTATTTACGGAAATAATACTTACCCGTCACGGTCTTTGAATTGTTTTCATAAGGGAAATTTTGAAGCAATGTTTCATTTCCCTTTTTTATGGTCATGGATAAGTTTGTTTTATCTTTGCCAAAATACTTAGCTGCGGATGTGGCTTTAAAGCCTAAACTATCCATTTTCGTTAGAAAATGCCGGGTTTCATTCCTGATTTTATTTTTGGCTTCATAGGTTGTGAAATAACCGGATTGTCTCTCATGCGTTTGTCGAAAAGCAACCGATGATAGTAATGAGCCATATATGCCTATCAAAAAACTAAAGCTGGCTAAACTTAGAATCATCCATGCCAAGATTTTAATGGTGGTGCTTCCTAATAGTTTATTTTTCATAATCAGCCTCCGCTTTATAACCCCTACCCCAAACCACTTTGATGTAGCGAGGGTGTGATGGATCAATTTCTATCTT
This sequence comes from Bulleidia sp. zg-1006, assembly GCF_016812035.1. Classification (NCBI taxonomy): domain Bacteria; kingdom Bacillati; phylum Bacillota; class Erysipelotrichia; order Erysipelotrichales; family Erysipelotrichaceae; genus Bulleidia; species Bulleidia sp. zg-1006. Next base: position 1,519,055 of record NZ_CP069178.1, read on the forward strand.
TTCTCTTAAATGACGAATGTGAACCGCAATAGTACTTTCAGATCCGATTGGTTCTTCTTTCCATACTTCTTGGTAAATATCATTCGAGGTCAGAATTTTCTTAGGATTTTGAATAAAGTATTTAAGGATGCCATATTCCACGGCAGTTAATGAGATTTCTTTTCCGTCCACATCTACCTGTTTTAAATGGTCATTTAAAGTAATGCCGCCAAGGCTGTAAATGTCTTTATCTTCTTGTTGCATTCCTAATTCTTTAAAACGCCTTAATTGTGCTTTAATACGGGCGATTACCTCATCGGGATTAAAAGGCTTTGTAATATAATCATCAGCTCCAATATTCAAGCCTAATACCTTATCTTCTCCCTCACTTTTAGCACTTAGAAGAATGATGGGAATATTTTTATTTTTACGAATTTCTTTCGTGGCTTCAACACCATCCATGACCGGCATCATGATATCCATTAAAACTAAATCTACTTTTTCTTGTTGGATAATAGCCAAAGCTTCTTTCCCGTTCGTAGCTGTTTTTATTTCAAAGTTTTCTTTTGCAAGAAAAATTTTTAAGGCTTCTACAATGTCTTTTTCATCATCAACTAGTAATATACAATCCATATTTATCTACCTTTTGTATTCACATAGTATCATTAAACCCTTCTTTCATCTTTTAAGAAATTATTAAAATAGCTGTATACCAAATTAAAATCTTTTTCTAAAACAAGATTATTTTTAAATAACACTCCTTCAAGCGTATGTAGAATTAAAGATTTCATGTATTTTGGATTCTTCTGATGGCTTATCCATCTATCCGTTCTCTTGTTCTAATGATATAGCATAATTATAGTATTTATTTGCGAATCTTTTACTTCCTATGACACAGTCAGAACATGAAAAAACGACATAGTTGGTAATCACTTACCAAACCATGCCGATATTTTCAGAAATTACGAACCCTAATTGTACCTACTAAAAAGCGGTCTTTGTTGAAAATTGATTAGTAATTTTCTTTGGCGAGTTCAAAGAAACTTTCCTTGTATCCACATAAAGGACAAATCTTAGGTGCTTTCTTACCGGTCATTGTATATCCGCAAATTTCACATTGCCATACAGATTCTTCATCCTTTTCAAATACACGATCATTTAAAACATTACTCTTTAACTTGTTGTAACGTTCTTCATGACCTTTTTCCACATTCGCAACCATTTCCATTTGAGCGGCAATTCTTGTGAAACCCTCTTCACGGGCTTCTTCAGCCATTTTCTTATACATATCGGTCCATTCATAGTTTTCACCATCAGCACCCATTTGTAAGCATTCAGCTGTTGTAGGAATTTCACCACCACACAAAGCTTGGAACCATAAACGAGCATGTTCTTGTTCATTACGAGCTGTTTCTAAGAAGATATTTGCGATTTGTTCATATCCTTCTTCACGAGCCTTTTGAGCAAAGAATGTGTACTTATTACGAGCCATCGATTCACCCGCAAATGCGTCATTCAAATTTTTTTCTGTCTTCGATCCCTTTAATTCCATTTTTCTTGTCCTCCTCTTGACAATCATGACAATATCCCTCAAAAAGCGTTGTATGGGAAATAAGCTTTAACTCAGGGCAAGCCATCTCCAACTGACGATCCGGGCAGGAATCGTAAGGAAGATTACCTAAATCAATCAATTTCCCACATTTCAAACAAACAAAATGATCATGTGGATTAGGATTTCCGTCAAAGAGATTGAAATTTTCACCAACCATCTTACGGATAACACCATCTTCAGCCAACTGATTCAAATTGCGATATACCGTCGCTAAACCGATATCCAAACCTTGTTCAGATAATAAACTCTTTACTTGTTCAGCAGAAAGATGTTTCCCTTCTCCATGAATGGCTTCTAAAATAGCCTTTTTTTGTTCTGTTTGTCTTCTTTTCATACACTTATTGAGAACTATTCTCATTATAGAACAGATTGATATTATTGCAAGCTTTTCTTTAAAAAAGAATGTGTTTCCACATCCTTTACTCTTTCATCGATAACTTTTTATAGTCCTCTAATTTCGATAGCATTGCTTCATTTCCGATCACAACCTGATAGCTATCCTTCATCATTTCTTCCACAATATCCGCTAAAGGAAGATAGTCCTCTTTCTTCATCGTTAGAAGATTTTCACGTTCAGCTTGGCGAATATCATCCGTAATCGAAGATAACACTAAATTATCCCCTACCTTTATTTGACTACGATAATTCATCAATGGCTCCACGGACGCAATCGAACCAATGATATTTAAATCATTTTCTGCTTCCGGATTCTTCGCAAAGCTTCTTAAATAATCCGCAATCTTTTGGTTTACTTCTAAAGATACCGTTGGACTAGGGTCACGATACGAGAACGTATTCAAACTAGAACGATCATTTCGCATACCGGTTCCATAAGCCCCATTTTTTACACGAACTTCAGTCCACAAGAAATCATAGGTTACTAAATGAGCCACAGCACGATAACGAGAATTATATTCCTCTACCTTAGCCGATGTACCTGTATAAGAAACCCCACCGGAAATTTGTAGAGCTTCTTTTTCATCTGTTAATAAAGGATAATGCACAACCATTCCATTTGTTTTTACCGTATTTAACGCAAAAATGAAATCCTCAAACTTTTCTTTTTCAATACCGGCCACTGATAAGATGAACCGATCTCGACTAAAGATAACAGAAATATAATTTTGAATGGCTTCTAAGAAACCATCCCAATCCTCATCAAAATGATCCTCAAGGGATTGTAAATACATACCATAAGTTATTCCGAGCGTGTATTCATTAAAGAAACCCTCGGCAGAAGTATGCGCCTTCGCTCTTAACACGGCATACGTATTACCACTATTTACCAATGCTTGGCGAATAGACTCGTTATTTTGTCTTAGAAGATTCAAGACAAATTCCTTTTCAAACTTAGTCCTGAATAAGATTTCTTGAATTAAAGCAATCGCTTGATCCACATTTTTTTCCAAGGTTGAAGCGGTCACTTCAAGGAAAGGCTGCGTTCCATCCACTTGGTTATATGGTGTGAAACAAGTCACATTCGTGCTCAACACTGGAATTAAATTCTTGATTTCTGAAGTTAATTCTGATAGAGAATACTGTTCCGTTGCTAAGTTACCTAGTAATTGACGAGCTAAGAAAGAAACCTCCGGCAATTTATCCTTTGGTAAACCGGCTAATGAGAAATATAGATTAAAGTGAACAATACCCGATGGATCAGAAGGGTGCACTAGAACTCTTATTCCACGATACGAGACCTCTTCGGTTGGAAAGCGCATTATCTCTGGATTAACATCGCTCAACGCCAATTTTGGCATGGTGTCTAATTGTTCCTTAGTGTCCGGGGTTGCTTGCCAAACATCCAAAGCCAATTGTTCATCAATATATGGTTGCACATCAACCCATTTTTCTTTATCCGCTACCAAGCGAGCTTGTTCAGCTTCCTCTCTTTTCTTAGCAATGGTTTTTGACGGCTTCGCAATCACGGTTGCCCAATGCTCTTCATCACCATAGAATTCTTTCATCACATCTTCAAAATAAGAGCTTGAAATCGCTTTTCTTAATTCATCAAAAATTGGTGATAAGTGAATACCATCCATCGCATCCCCATCGTATAACCATGTTTCTAACGAATGAAGAGCATTCAACAAACCGGCCGGTTCACTCTTTTCACGATAATGAAATTCCAAGCCATTGATACTAGCTTCCAATTCCTTTGGATTAAAATGATAGTCCTTCGTAACAGAACGAATAACTTCTTTTATCTTTTCTAAGTTCACTTCTTCGGTATTCACCATCATTAAAATAGAGAAGGGTTGTTGTAATTCAGCTTCTAAAGCATAGTCCACATCCTGTGCCAAGCCAGCCTCTAAAATAGCTTTCTTTAAAGGTGCTTCATTCGTACCAACAAGAATAGAATGAACAATGGACATTGCCATTCTCTTTTTTAATTCATTAAAATTACCCAAAATCTTACCAAAACTAATATAACTGCGGTTTTCAACACTTTCTTCCGGTGCTAATTCGATTTCGATCGTAGATGTACGAGCCGGTAATATTTCTTGATTTTCAATTGTGAAAGATTGACCTTTTTCATAATGAGAGAAATATTCCTCATCAATGAATTTCAAAGTGGCCTCAATATCCACATCCCCATCTAAAATCACTCTTGCGTTACTTGGATGATAGAACTTCTTATGTGTTTCTAAAAAATTCTCATAGGTTAAATCAGGAATGGCTTTTGGATCCCCTCCGGAAACGTACTTATACGAATTAGACGGGTACAATTGGCGGTACATTTCATTAAAGATATTGGCATACACATCTGCGAAAGCCCCTTTCATTTCGTTTAAAACAACTCCATTAAACTTTGGATTTTCCTTGGCATCACGAATTTCATAACGCCATCCTTCTTGTAGGAAAATGTTCTTGTTTTCATAAATAGCTGGATTAAAAACCGCATCCATATACACCGACATTAAGTTCATAAAATCCTTATCGTTGCGTGAAGAAACAGGATAAACGGTCTTATCCGGATATGTCATCGCATTTAAAAAGGTCTGCATAGAATGTTTCAACAAGTCCACAAACGGTTCTCTGGTACGGTATTTCTTAGAACCATTTAAAACCGAGTGTTCTAAAATATGAAAGACACCTGTATCATCAAAGGGCAAGGTCTTAAAAGTAATCGAAAAGGTTTTATTGGAATCCGATGTTTGAATCCAATTCAACTTCGCATCGGTTTTATCATGGGTAAATTCATATAGCCTTCCCTTTAAATCTGGTACTTCTCTAATTTGGTTCAAAGTAAAACCATAGTATTTTTCATTTATCTGCATAAAGCCTCCAATTTCCTTACATTATAGTGAAAAAAAGTACTTAGGGCTATTCCTAAGCACGAATGTCTTTTTCCAGTTTTAAGGTCACATGACCAAGCATAATCTCATCACCAAGATTTAATTTTACTTTCACATTCGGTATCATCTTCTCACCATTTAAGAAAGTCCCATTATGCTCCGCTAAATCTTCTAAGAAAAAAGAACCATCTTCCTTTAAAATTTGGCAATGCTTACGCGATACAGCCGGATCATTCAGCACCAACTCTGAGGAAGGATCACGACCAATCACACAAGGAAATTCCATTAAGGCTTTCTGAGTGGATTGATTAGCCGCCAACACTAAAAACAATAAACCTTTTTTTGTTGATGAGGTTTGAACAGTTGGTACAACCTTAGTGACTTCATCATCCATTACATCCAGTTCAATTGGTTGAAGCTGAGGTTTTTTAGCTGATGAAGTCGGTTTAACCACTTCTCCTTCTTCCTCAACATAATACTCATTCTTTTTAAAGACTAGGTAAATGACCGCAATGCTAAGCACTAAAATAATGCCCGCTAAAATGAAAATCATATACTTTAATACCGTTGGATTCTTTAACATACTCTATCCTCTTTTTATTCATTTTAGGAAAAGTCTAGTCTTTTGGCAATGTTTCCAAGTAGAGATTGTAGACTTTATTTTTTGATAAACCCATTTTTTCAGCAATTTGTTTGCTGGCATCCTTGGTTCTTAAACCCTGATTCACCAACCTTTGAATCTCTAAAGCCACTTGGCTCATATTCACATCATTGCTTTCCTTCTTGCCCTCAACCACTAAAACCATTTCTCCCTTTAATTCTTGACAAACCCCTAGAATTTCAGAAAAAGTACCCCGCAGGTATTCCTCATGTAACTTCGTTAATTCTCTCGCTAGAGTACAAGAACGATCACCTAGTATTTCCAAGCAATCCTTTAAACACTTTTTAAGACGATGTGGCGCCTCATAAAAGACCATGGTCATTGGATAGTCTTTCAATTCCTTCAATCGCTTCTTTCTTTGACTTGTTTGATTGCCTAAAAACCCAACAAATAAGAATGGTTGAACCACCAAGCCACTGGCTACCAAGGCATTTAAAATAGCTGAACTACCGGAAATAGATACCACATTATAGCCGGCTTGACTAACAAGACGAACGACCTTTTGACCGGGATCAGAAATCAAAGGATAACCGGCATCACTGATTAACGCTACATTCTTTCCTTCTTCTAATAAAGATAAAATTCCCTTAGAAGAACTTTCTTCATTGAAATTTTGATAAGCGATAAGACGTTTATGAATACCCAATGTTTTTAATAATTGACCACTATTTCTAGTGTCTTCACAAGCAATCACATCCACCTTTTTCAACGTTTCCACTTGACGAGGAGATACTTCCGCCATATTTCCAATGGGTGTTGGTACTAGATATAAAGTAGACTTTTGGTTTTGAAAAGATTTCTGGCGAATCATTCCGCCACCTTTTTCTTACCAAAGCTACGGGTCGTTACTTTCTTTTGTGGCACTTCTTTTTGTGGTTTCATCTTTGGTAAACCACTATCCTTCTTTTTCTTTGGTTTTGAAACTTCTTTTTTCACTGTTTCTTTTTTAGCCGTTTCTTTTGAGACAACGGGAGCTTTTGGTTCAAGGATTGGCTTTTCTTCTCCTCTTAATTCCGCAAAGCTGACATAAATTGTGCTTTCACGATTATCCAAACGCACTTCTTCGCGTAAGACATTGATGGAACTTAAACGATACTCTTGTCCTTCTATTTGAATATGCGAACCGATTTTTGGTAAGGATTGACCAGCCATCTTATAGGCTTCATCCTCGTATTTCAAACAACACATCAATTTTCCACACATACCGGAAAGCTTTTCGATATTTAAAGCAAGATTTTGGTTCTTTGCCATATTGATGGAAATAACATCAAATTTATCTTTGAAACTTGAACAACAGGTTTCCCGACCACAAATCCCAATAGCACCAATCATTTTCGCTTTATCGCGATCGCCAATTTGTCTTAATTCAATTCGACAATGGAGTTTAGAGCCTAAGAAACGCAATAATTCACGAAAATCCACTCTTTGATCTGCCGCATAAACGAACAGAACCTTTGTTTGATCGAGGTTGTACTGCACACTCAACAAATTCATTTCTAATTGGAATTGAGCGATTCCTTCTTTACAAACTTCCAGGGCTTCTTTTTCGAGTTCAATATTCCGGGCATTCATCGCCATGTCTTTTTCGCTAGCAATTCTTAAAATTTCCTTTTGTGGCATTCTAAGTTTATAGCGAGAGGTATCAATCGCATCGCTTTCCACTTCGGCCAGTTCTAAACCCTGGGCTGTTTCAATAACCACATGACTTCCTTTTTTAATAGTGCCATCTTGGCAACCAAAGGAATACGGGCGTGAGCCATTACGAAAACGAACCGCTATGCTATAAGGGAAATGAATGTCTGAATCCTCTTGGCAAAGAGGACAGGTACAGCTATGTTTCTCTATGGTTGTCATTTTTCTAAAATCCTCCATTGATATATTGTTTGTTCAAAAAGTAAGGTCGGATCATTGTACTTATTCAAACAATCCAAGGCTTCCATCATTAAAGCATACACCTTTGCTTGAAGCTTATCGTCTTCTTTTTTTTGCATGTAGTCCATCAACCAAGCTGGACCAATTTCTTCTTTCAGTAAGGCTTGGCGCGTGGTTTGAGCCACAAAATGAAAGTAGGCATTTAATAAAAATAAGTGGTTTTCTTTATCCTTCGGTTTAAAAGAAATATGGTAATCCACCAATAATTCTTGTGGATTTTCTAGGCTTTCTTTCAACATAGCAATCGCTTTTTTATACTCTTCTCTTTCTTGGTTTTGTTTCAAATCTTCTTCACTTTGACTAATTAAGGATAAGAAGTAAGCATCTTCTTTGGAATAACCCAATGTAAGAGCTTTTTCCAACAATATTTCGCGATTAACGCTTTGAAAATGAATGGGAATACAACGAGAAACCAAAGTAGATAGAATAGACGATTCCTTTGGTGCACTTAGGATAATCACAACATTATCCGCCGGCTCTTCAAGGAATTTCAACAAGCTATTTTGTGCTGATAAACTAGCTGTTTCCATGTGTTCTAAATAGCACACCCTTCTTCCCTTTGGATTTTCCACCGCTGTTTTAGAGAAGTAGCTTTGTAAATCATCCATTTCTTTTTTAGAGATGGCTTTTACTTCTCCATTTAAGTGCTGATAATCAGGATGTAAGCCTTGAGCCGCCCTTTCACAAGCCCTACAATTACCACAAGCCACATTCTCTTCTGTGCATAATAAACTTTGCGCAAAAAAGGTCGCTAAATCACGAATATCTTGATCAGCATCCCCGACAAATAAATAAGCATGAGAAAAGTCTTGGTTTTTTAGAGCTTTTTCAATTTGTTGGTAAGCTAATGTTTTGATTAGTGCCGGATTATTGAGCATCCAATAGTCCTTTCAATACAAGATAAGTATCTTCCACCACTTTTTCAATGTCTTGACCGGCATCTACTTTTATAAAGCGTTCCGGAAAACGAGTGAGTATTTCTTGGTATCCTTTAAATACACGGTCATGGAAAGAAGCTTCTTCTTGATCCAAACGATCTAAGTAGTTTCTTCCTTTTTGAATTCTTTCTAAGCCTGTTTCGGCATCAATATCTAAGTAAATTGTTTTATCCGGTAAACAGCCTTCAATCGCAAATTCATTAATCCTCCAAACCGCTTCCATTCCAATGCGACGAGCGACACCTTGGTAAGCCAAAGAACTATCCACAAAGCGTTCGGAAACAACCGCTATTCCTTTTTCCAAAGCAGGTAACACTTTGTCAACCAAGTGCTGACGACGACTAGCTGCGTATAATAAAGCCTCTGTACGAGCATCCATTTCTGTATTATCAGGGTCTAAAATCACCGAGCGTATTTGTTCAGCAATCTTGGAGCCACCCGGTTCTCTTGTTAGCTGGAGAAGATAACCTTCTTTTTGAAGTCTTTCACAAATGGCTTTACTCACCGTTGTTTTACCTGATCCATCGGGACCTTCTATCGTAATAAATAATGCGTTTTTCATGAAACCATTATAGCATCTGCTTGTACATAAAGAAAAAGAAGAAACTAATTTGGATAGCTTCCTCCTTCAACTTTAAAATATTCCTCTAAGGTAATATCTGTTCCGGCTTGTTGAACCTTTTTAGCTACCTCAATTCCTAAATAGCGAAAATGCCATGGTTCAAACATATACCCGGTAATTTCTTCTTTACCTTTAATAAAGCGTAAAACAAAGCCGTATTCATGTGCATGTTTCTTTAGCCAAATTGCTTCTTTTTGACTTTCAAAGTTTTGAGTAAAATCATACCTTGTGTCAGCACCTAGAATATCCGCCGCCAAACCGGTTTGATGTTCGGAATGACCCGCTCTAGCACTAAAGGTATCACTAGCCGCCTTTCCTTTTCTTTGTACATAAGCATTGTAAAGCTGTTTCTGATAGGAATAGGAACGATAGCCTGATCCTAAACGAAGTTGAATGCCATCCTTTTCTGCAGCTTTAAAAAGTTTGACTAATTGATCCGAAGCTTCTTTACGCATCATCCATGGAGTCCCATTCGTTTTAACGGGAACGCGAACCAAATCCTTCGGCTCATAGTTCTCCGGTAATGGGTGTTTCTTATTCACAATAAAAGTCAAAGATGAGGCTGTCGTTGTATCCACTTTTTCTATTTGTGTTTTTTCTACTTGGCTTTGTTCTACATTTGGCTTTATATCTTTATTTTTATTTAGAATATAAACAATTCCAAGCAATAGAACAACGAGTGACACAAGCGTTGTGATGAATAATTTTTTTGTCATAAATGTCCTTTACCGGATAAATCGTTTCATGGGATTCATCAATAGATAGCCTAAGACAACACTAATGGTTTCACCAATGGCTACACTGGTGCCTTGAATTAAGAAGCCAACCACAAGGTTATCCGGGTTAAACAAGTACGCTAACTCTGCACCAACAAAGATAAAATTCAAAATAATGGGGCATAAGATACTAAGAATAGGGATATTTTTAATTTTCTTATCACGGAAGTAATGGGTTCCATAAGCGGCTAAGAAAGTCGCTGATGTACCAATAATCGCATCAATAAAACCGGTTGGATTCGTACCCATGAACGCACCAATTAGATTGGTTAAGAAGCAACCTAACGTTACACCCCAAATAGATGGTACATAAATCAATGGTAACATCGTTAAAGCTTCCGCCACACGAACTTGGATTGTCCCATATGTAAATGGTGCTAAAACCAGGGAAACAACGGTATACACCGCCGCAATCATCGCTATATGCGTTAATGTTTTTGTATTCATTTTTTCTCCTTATTTTGATTATCGTCAGGTAGCTGCTACTGACGCAATACTGCTCTATTATACACCTGATAAAAGAAACATCATTTGTGAATAAATAAATAATTTATTAAGGTGTTTTTTCTGTATAATGAAATTGTTCAATTTGGGAGGAAAAAATATGAACATCAAAAAGATCTCGGTATCGCTTCTTACAGCTGCTCTATTAGTTGGCTGTAGTTCCGGAAAAGCTGCTAACACAACTAAGAAGGATGCGAATGGACGTGCATTACCTGCTGACACAGGTACAAAAGACATTGCTAGTCTTAAATTCCAATTCGTTCCATCTCGTCCAACAGATGAAATCATCAAAGCAACTTCTAATTTAGGTGATTTATTCAAGGCAAAGATGAAAGAAAAGGGATATAACATCGGTAAAGTGGACATTTCCGTTTCTGATAGTTATGAAGCTGCCGGGGAAGCTTTATCCGCCGGTTCAGTTGATGTAGCTTGGTTACCCGGTGGAACTTATGCTCTTTATTCCCATGATTCAGATGTTGTCTTAACCGCTACTCGTCATGGTTTCAAAAACGATTCCACGACCCCTAAGGATTGGAATGGCGATGCGAATAAGACCCAAAACAGTACAAAGCCGGTGACTTATTACAAAGGTTTAATTTACGCTGGACCTTCTGCATATGGTAAGAAGTTGGCGGCTAAAGTTAACGCCGGTGAAAAATTAACATGGGAAGATTTAGATGGGGCTAAGTGGGCAGTTCGTGATGTGACAAGCTCTGCTGGTTATATTTATCCAACTATGTGGTTACAAGAGCAATTCAAGGGTAAGAGTATTAAAGACTTATCCAAGGTAACAACCTTAAACTACGCCGCCGAATTCCAACAAGCCGCCGCTGAACAAATTGATGTTATCGTATGTTACGCAGATGGTCGTCAAGACTATGAAAAGCAATGGCAAAAAGAATGGGGGCGCAAGGATTCCATCTGGAATGAATTGAATGTTATCGGAGTTACCAAAAATGTTTATAACGATACAGTAACCGTAACCATGAAAAAACCTGAAATCTACAACAAAGAATTTATAACCGCTTTCCAAGATTCGATTATGGAATTATCGAAGACGGAGGAAGGTAAGAAAATTTTCGGTATTTACAAGCACAGTGGATACGCAAAAGCCAACGATAAAGATTATGACGGCGCTCGTCAAGCTCTAAAAGCAGTTCAAAATCAAAAGTAAAAAGAATTCTGGATGGTGCTTTTCAGGCATCGTCTTTTTATCGTTTAAGTAAAAAGGAGAACAACATGATTGAATTTAAAAATGTTTCTAAAACATATCCCAATGGCACAAAAGGTCTGGAAAATGTTGATTTAAAAATTGAGCAAGGTAATTTTATCGCTATTATTGGTTTATCCGGTGCCGGTAAATCCACTTTGATTCGTACGGTCAACCGAATGATTGATATCACAGAAGGTGAGTTAATCGTCGATGGAGAAGATGTTTCTAAACTAAAAGGGGAGGATCTTCGTAAATATCGTCGCAAAGTTGGCATGATTTTCCAATCCTTTAATTTAGTTTCACGCGCTACTGTTTTAAACAATGTTTTAGCGGCCAATGTTCCGGATATGCCTTGGTATAAAGTATTGTTCTCCTCTTACTCCAAAGCACAAAAGCTTCACGCTCTGGAAGCACTAGACAAAGTCAATATTCTTGATAAAGCTTACAGTCGTGTGGATGAACTATCGGGTGGTCAAATGCAACGCGTTGCTTTAGCTCGTACCTTAAATCAAAATCCATCGATTATTTTAGCCGATGAACCGGTTGCGTCCCTGGATCCAATCATGGCCGATGTGGTCATGTCAGATTTCAAACGCATCAATCAAGAAATGAATATTTCTATCCTATTGAATATTCACCATGTGGATTTAGCCCTTAAATATGCGACGCGCATTATTGGTATTCGTAAAGGTCATATTGTTTATGATGGTTTAGTGAAAAATCTAGACCAAGCAACTTTGGATTATATCTATAAAGGCAATGAAGAGGTTAAGGCATGAAAACATCCTTATTTGATCGTATATTCAAAGCCAAAACCATTCGCTTAGAAAATGGTCATACCGTTGATAAACCGGTTAATCGTATGCCCTTTATCTTAGTGACTTTAGTGGTTGTTGTGTATATTTCCGCCAAGATGACAAACTTTGATTTTTCTCTTTTGGTTTCGCGTATTAGTGAATTTACAGTTATTTTAAGTAAAATTTTCCAGCCAAACTTCAATTACTTTTCACACGTGATGACTCCCCTTGTTGAAACCATTCAAATGTCGGTGGCAGGTACGATTTTCGGCTGTTTGATTGGCTTACCTTTAGCCATTCTTTCTTCTAGTAATATCAATAAAAACCGTCCTAGTTTATTGGTTTTCCGTTTTATTCTTTCAGTATTGCGTTCGGTTCCGGCTTTGATTTATGCTTCTATCTTTGCGTTGGTCTTTAGTTTAGGAACATTAGCCGGCACGGTGGCGATTATTGTCTTTACTGTTGGTATTGTAGCGAAAATGTTGTATGAAAGCATTGAAACAATTGATATGGGACCTTATGAAGCAATGATTTCTATGGGAGCAAGTACATTTAAATCTTTCTGGACAGCTTGTATGCCACAAATTTTACCAACCTACATTGACGATTGCTTGTATTGTTTTGAGTTAAATGTCCGTGCTTCTTCTATCCTAGGTTATGTTGGAGCCGGTGGTTTAGGTATCCTTATTCGTGAAAGAACGGGATTTAGAGCTTATAGCGACTTAGGTATGATTCTTCTATCCGTCTTCATTGTGGTTTGGTTGATTGATTTTGTGAATAATATGATTAGAAAGAAATTATCTTAAAGGAGGCTTTATGTATAACCAAATCGATCAAATGTTAAACAAAGAGCCGAAAACTTTCCTACGTAATTTTGCGGTTTTCCTAGTTATCTTTATTGCCTTGTTATGGGGATCTTCTTCCCTTAAATTTGCAGGCTTTACAGAAGCCGGAATGAATGTTGCGAAAGGTGTTACCAAAGGTCTTTTCTCCCCTAACTGGGATTTAATCTTAAACTTAACGGAAAATGGAATTCCTTATTTAATTCTTCAAACCATTGCGATTGCGGTCTTAGGAACCATTATTGGTGCTATTCTAGCTATTCCATTTAGTTTTTTAGCTTCCACAACCATCGTACCAAAACCAATTGCGTATATTTTTCGCGCTATTATCTTATTGATTCGTACCATCCCGGCTTTGATTTGGGCTTTGGTTTGGATTCGTGTGACCGGTCCTGGTCCTTTCTGTGGCGTTGTGACACAAGCGATATGTTCGATTGGGATGATTTCTAAGATGTATATCACCGCTATTGAAGACTTGGATACGGGTATCCTAGAGTCCTTAGATGCGATGGGATGTACTACCTTCCAAAAAGTAAGGATTGGTATTTTACCACAATTAAGTGCTTCCTTTATTTCAACCGCTATTTATCGTTTTGATATTAACTTAAAAGATGCGACTATCTTAGGTATTGTTGGAGCCGGTGGTATTGGTTCACCATTATCACAAGCTATTTCTAATAGTAAATGGAATGCGGTTGGAGCTTTCTTACTATCCTTAATTGTATTAGTTATTATTATTGAATATTGTTCAACAAAGATTCGTGCTCGTTTGGCACATGGTCGTCAATAGTTCATTTTAAGACTTCCTAGTGAAGTCTTTTTTGTGATAGAACAAAACTTCGTCTTTTTTCTATTTTTGTTGTATTAACAATTACTTTAAACCGCCAACCTTGTTATTAAACAGAAAAAAAGGATAGTTAATCCTTTTTTATTTCTCTGTATAGCGCTCAATCAACGTTTTTCTAAGTTCGGCATCAATACCAAATTCTTGTTCATAATACTGATCAAAACCACCATATCGATTTAGGATAGACGAAATAATCGCTAACCCCATTTCTGATTTCACACCAAATGTTTCTAATAATGGTCCCTTTAACTCCGGATATTCTTGCAATAAAGAAGCTCTTTCCGAAAAAGCTTGATCAATGATGGATTTACGATACAAATTGGTTAGTAAATAATCTTCTATCATTTTTTCTTGTTCCACTTCAAATAGACCCAAGATAACGATTGCCATAACACCTGTACGATCTTTACCACTAGCACAATGGAATAAGAATGGCACATTATCCTCTTGAATTAGCTCCATCGCTTTCTTTAAATAAGGATTTCCAAAAGGCATATTTTCATAGTATTTCACTCGAAGTTCTTGCTGGTGAAGTCCCTCTTTTCCTTTTCGTAACATACCATCAAAACCGAAATTAATATCATCCATATATTTTGCTCGATAGCTGTCAAAATAAATAATTGGTACACCTAAATCCGGATCAGGTGACTTCATCCTTTCTTCTTTAGAGCGAAGATCAATGATTTTTTTTAAACCCATTGCTTTGACTATCTCTAAATCTTGTTCATTAAATTTATTTAAGCCCGATGAACGGTAGAAAAGACCTTCTTTAATTTTTCGTCCTGTTCTAGTTGGAATGTTTCCTAAATCCCTTAAATTTAATTCTTTTCTAACCGCATTCATAATTTAATCATACCACGGCTGTTGTATAATTAGTAAATTGAAAGGATTTTAGCTCTATGAAAAGAATTCGTATCTTAGCTACTTCAGACATCCATGGAACCGTCTTACCAACTCAATACTCGAATGGTTTATCCCTAAACATCGGTTTAGCTCGTCTAAAGACTCTCGTTCACTCTTTGAAAGATGAACACACAATTTTAGTGGACAACGGCGACGCAATTCAAGGTTCTCCTTTAACTCGTCATCATTATCATTTCCATGCTGATGATGTTAATCCAATGACCAAAGCCATGAAGGAAATGCATTATGATTTCATCGGTCTAGGCAATCATGATTTTAACTATGGTCAAAAGGCCTTACAAACTCATCTTGACCATGTAGGTAGTCCTTGTTTGTGTGCCAATGTGAAAAGAGATGGTGTCCCTCTTGGTTTAAGTTATGCCGTTAAAGAGGTAGAAGGTGTTAGACTAGCTTTTTTTAGTCTTGTGACTTCTTATACGCCAACTTGGGAAAGTGAAAAAAATATTGCCGGTTTAGAATTTGTGGATGCGTATGAAAGTGCGAAGAAAATCGTCGAGTATTTACAAAAATTTGAACAACCGGACTACATCATTTGCATGTACCATGGTGGTTTTGAAAGAGATTTGAACAATGGTTCTTTATTAGAAGAAGACCGCGGAGAAAACCAAGGCTATCGTATTTTAAAAGAGATTTCCGGTATTGATGTCCTGATTAGCGGTCATCAACATCGTTCTTTAGCAGGTGAGTTATTTCATACGATTTACACCCAAACCCTTGATAAAGGACAAGAATTAGCTTTGATTGATATTTATCCGGAAAATCATCATATTGAAAGTCATATTCTATTAAATGATATGTTGGCGGATGAAGCTATGATGAAATTAGTGGAAAAAGAAGAAAGGGAAACACAAAAGTGGTTAGATACTGTTGTTGGTCATTCAAAAGTGGATTTATCTATTCATGATACCTTCCAAGCTCGTTTAAAGAAAGCGCCTTTGGTCACTTTTATCAATCGTATTCAAATGGAAACAACAGGAGCACAATTGGCTGGTTCCGCTATTTATGATGGTGCTGTTGGTTTTAAAGAAACCATTACCATGCGAGATATTGTTTCTACGTATATTTATGATAATACCTTAGTTGTTAAAAAGATTACGGGGGCACAATTGAAAGCCTACTTAGAACAATGTGCTTCTTATTGGACTTTAAAAGGAAATGATATTGAGGTATCACAAAACTTTATTTATCCAAAGAAGATGAATTACAACTACGATATGATAGACGGTGTTGATTACAGCATTGATTTAAGCAAACCAGTTAATGAACGAATTACTCAGCTTGTTTTCCAGGGAAATAGTGTGCAAGATGAAGAGGAATTTACTATTGCTTTAAATAGCTATCGAGCTGCTGGCGGAGGTAATTTTGATATGTTAAAAGAAGCTGTCGTTATTCAAAACAATGGTATTGATTTTGCGGATTTAGTTGCCGGTTATCTTGAGAATCATCCTGAAATAGACTTTATTCCTGAAGATAATATTCATTTATTAAAATAATGACTTCCATACAAAAGAAAAACAGTAACTCTATGATATGTACCCATTTTTCAGACACATATCAATAAAGTTTACTGTTTTCTAATGATCCAATACCCCTTTAAAACCTAAAAAATTTTATCTCTTTATTTCCCGTGATAATTGAAACTGAAACTACCACCGGTTGTGTAGACCGAAATCGTATATTTCCCCGCTTCTAAATCCGTTGTGACCGTCTTTTCAAACGTACCACTTTCATTGAAGATTTCAATTTCTTTTCCATCCTCTTTTTTAGCTGTTGCTCTTACGCTGCCGGCACCACTATGCTTCGCCGTAAAAGAAATTCCTGAACCAACGCGCATTTCGTAAGTTTTATACAGTTTTTCATTGGGTAATGTAGTTTGTGTTTCATCTGATTTTTTACTTTGCGTCATTGAAGTTTGAATATTGGAAGAAGTTAAAACATATTCCACATTCTTATCTTGAAATTGGAACTCAAAGCCATTGCGAACACCCTTTAAAGAATACGTACCCTTGGCAGTAATCATAGCGTCTTTCTTTGTAAAAGAGATAGATTGTTGGCTCACTAAGTCAACATCACCACCAAATTTCTTACGCAATTCTTGATTAATTAAAGTCGTTACTGCATTGCGGTCAAAATCAGTTACTTCATCTGGAGATAAAGATTTTGTCTTATCTTCCTCTTTTGGCTGTGGCGTTTCTTTGGTTTCTGCTTTCTTTTCTTCCACTTTTGGTTCTTCCTTTTTCGTACCACACGCCACTAAAAGAAGACTGACCAAAAGAACTAAACTAATTTTTTTCATAGCTATTTCCCCTTTGGAATGTAGAAAATTTGTTCACCATCCTTCGATAACATATAGTTTGAACGAGCATAACTTTCTACATAATCCGGATCCTGTAATTTCTCTTTTTCAGAATTAAGTCGATTATTTTCATCCTTCACCTTTTGAAGCTTTTCCTTCGCATCCGCTAATTGTGATTGTAAAGTTAAATTCATATTCACTTGACGAATAACCTGTATCAACATAAAGACAGTTGCCCCTAAAAGAAATAGCTTTGTTAGTGGTTTTAAACGTGTTTTCTTACTTTTCTTTGCCATAATTTCCTCATTTAGAATTTATCACGAAACACACTATTCATCAAGATTTAAGTGTTTCTCATAAACAACCTCATACATCTCAGCCGCATCCGCTTTTCTTGTTTTTTCTTGCATCGAAAGGACACGAACCGCAAGCACTCTTAATCCATATTGAATCTCTACCACATCCCCTACTTTCACTTCATGACTGGGCTTAACAATCTTATCATTGATTTTAATTCGTTCATGAAGTGCCAATTCTTTTGAAATGGTTCTTCTTTTTAATATCCTTGAAATCTTTAAAAATTTATCAACTCTCATGACGAATTGCCTCCTTTGCTAGATAAATAGCTTTCGTACAAACCTTTAAACTCTCATTATTTGGAACAATAACTGTAATGGCCCGATTTAAATACTTCAATTGAATATCCTTTGACAACTCTGAATACAACGAAAATAATTTCACTCCATCCACACTTTGTGAAAACAATGGACTAAACGTAATCTCTTTACCTTTAACAGTTTCAAGATAATGTTGAACATGAGCTTGCGATAAAGCCAAATCCAATTCTTTCTTATCAAAAATAGTTTCCACCTCTTTTGGTAAACGACCATATTGATCACGAATTTCCACCTTATACTCCATTAATTCCTCACTTGTTCGCAAGGCATCAATTCTTTGATATAAATCCAGCTTATCAAAATCATCCGCCGCAAAGCCTTTTGGAATATATGAAGAAACTTGAATGTTGTTTTTTACTTTCGCCTCTTTCTTTTCCACGACTTGATTGTTCTTCTTAGCTTCAATCGCCATTTCCAGCATTTCAATATACATATCAATACCAACGGTATCAATAAATCCAGATTGCGAAGAACCTAGTAAATCTCCTGCTCCACGAATGGTTAAATCACGCATCGCCACTTTATAGCCGGAGCCTAATTTCGCAAACTCTTTGATAGCTTGTAATCGCTTTTGGGCAATTTCCGATAATTGTTTTCGCGTTGGAATCAGTAAATACGCATAAGCCAAGCGATTCGAACGACCTACCCTTCCTTTCATTTGGTAAATTTGTGATAAACCGAAATTTTGAGCATCCTCAATAAAGATGGTATTTACATTTGGAATATCAATTCCATTTTCAATAATCGTTGTAGTTACTAAAACATCTATTTCTTTATTATGAAAGCGCCACATAATATCTTCAATTTCTTCACGTCCTAATTGACCATGAACAACGCCAATCCGTGCATCTGGTAACTCTTTCTGTAAAGTACGAGCTTTGTTGTAAATAAATTCAATATTGTTATATAAATAGAAAACCTGCCCCTTACGCGATAATTCCTTTTGAATCGCATCCACAATTAAAGCTTGGTTTTTTTCAACCACATAGGTTTGTACGGAATAACGATTTAACGGTGGTGTTTCTAGCTGAGATAAAGAACGAACGCCAATTAAAGACATTTGAAGTGTTCTTGGAATTGGTGTTGCACTTAGGGCTAAAACATCCACTCCATTTCTTAATTCCTTAATCTTTTCTTTGTGTTCGACTCCAAAGCGTTGTTCTTCATCAATAATGAGTAAACCTAAATCTTTAAAATGAATATCCTTTGACAACACACGATGTGTACCGATGAGAATATCCACCTTTCCCTTCGCTAAATCTTCTACTATTTCTTTTTGTTTATTCTTAGGTACAAAACGGTCTAAGATTTCAATCCGAACCGCAAAGTCTTTATAACGATTTTTAAAGGTCGAAAAATGTTGCTCAGCAAGGATGGTTGTTGGACATAAAACGACCACTTGTTTATAGTCAGTAACGGCTTTAAAGGAAGCTCGAATGGATACTTCCGTTTTACCAAAACCAACATCACCACAAATCAAGCGATCCATGGGCTTATTACTTTCCATATCCTTCTTGATTTCTACCATTGCTCTTTCTTGATCAATGGTTAAATCATATGGAAAAGCATCCTCAAATCTTTTTGTTTCTTCAGTATCCTTTGAAAACGCATAGCCGATGTGTTGTTCACGAGCGGAATACAAGTCTAATAAACGACCGGCTATTTCTTCCACATTTTTTTGTAGCTTGGCTTTGGTTTTTTCCCAATCTCCTGAACCAAGTTTGTTTAACTTAGGAACCACTCCCTCTCTTGATACAAACTTGCGAACTAGACGAAATTGTTCTAAAGGAACTAATAATTCCGAATTAGCTCTATAGATAATTCTTAGGAAATCTCGTTTGATATGCTTAATTTCCTTGGTTTCAATTCCCAGGTATTGACCGACGCCATAATGCGCATGCACCACATAATCTCCCGGTTCCAATTCTTGGTAAGCATGAATCACTTCCGCATTACGAAACTTATTTTCATAACGACCTTTACGATGATGCACTTCTAATAATTCACGTGCTGTATACACTGCCACATTTTTATCTGCTAAAAAGAAGCCTTGTGACCAATCTGCTTCATATAAATACAAAGAAGCCTGACCAAGTTCGTCTTTCCCCTTTAGAAATTGATAATCTGCCTTTTCTTGGTTTAGGATTTCACACACTCTTTGCATTTCTTTCTTATTTAAAACAAAGATAGTGGTCATTTGTCTTTGTGCAATTTGAATTCTTTTTTCTAAAGGTTCATTTGGTAAATAAACTTCTTCAATATGGGCAATATTATCGCCATAACTATCGCCATAATAACAACGTACTTTTGGTACACTTCTTTCCAAGTCATGCCACAAAGCAAAGCGAGGAAGCAGTTTATTTTCCTGTGCCATTTCTTGAATGTAAGAAATGGTGTCTTCCTTTAAACGCTTAATCGCATCTCGTACTAAGATTTCATCGGAAATAAACAATTCCGCTTGATTCATATAATCCCATAGACCAGCTACTTTTGAAACAAACGCATAATATGGATACATACTCTTATCAAATAAATAAGCATCCATCGCCTCTAAGGTATTTCTTAGTTCATCTTGTAAAAACACATTAGGATTATTGTTTAAATCTTGTTGAATGTTCTCTTTAATTTCTTGGATTTGATCTTTTGAAAAAAAGACAATTGAAGCTGGCACAATCTCTACTTCTTGAATAGTTCCAATGGTTTTTTGAGAATTTTCATCAAAGAAACGAATGGATTCTATTTCTGTATCAAAAAATTCTAAGCGAATAGGATGGTCATAATTAATGGAATACACATCCACGATGCCTCCCCGAATCGCAAAGCTTAACGGTTGGTCAATATGAGATTGTTGGTGATAACCGCTTGCCAGTAATTTTTCTTTTAAGTCATTCATGGAGTATTCTTCATTGACTTTTAAATGAATGGAAACTTCCTGGAATTGACTAGGTAGTGGTAAAAATCTTAGATAAGCCGATGGACAAGTAACAACAATCTGATTTGGATGTTTCTGTAAAGAAGATAAAGTATCGACTTGTTGCGCACTTAATTCAGGCGAGGACGCAATAGCTTCCATGCGAAGACTTTCATCGGTTCCAAATAAAGAGCATTCTTCATCGGATAAAAAAGAAGTTAGTCTTTCATAGAATTGTTGAGCTAGGTATAAATTGGATTTTAAGACTATTATTGGTCTTGGCTTTTGTTTATAAGAAAGCACGATTAAAAGAGCCTCTTGAATGACAGATGAAATCGCAATCGGAGATTTCTTTTTCTGAATTTGATCTAAGGCTTTATTTTCTTTTGTGACTTGAACTAACCAATTCGGTATCAACAAAATCAATGCTCCTTTGCTTAGTGATTATACAACCAAAAGAAGAGTTCATTGCATTAACCCTTCTTATTAAAACGATTCATCACCAAATCCATTGGTTCATTCACCCATTCATAACAAGCTTTCGCTGCTTGTTCAATAACTTGTTGAAACGTTTCTCTTTCTTCTGGAAAGACCGGCGACAATACCCAATCCGGCACTTCTTCATGAACCCCCGGATTGCTATGACCGACACCAACACGAATGCGTGATATATCTTGGCTATTCAGGTGTTGTTGAATAGACTTCATTCCCTTTTGTCCACCACTGGATCCTTTTTTACGGATGCGAAGTGAACCTACTTTTAAATCCATATCATCATGAATGACCAGCATATCTTCCAAAGCTATCTTATAAAAATCAAAGGCTTGACGTACAGCTATCCCCGATTCATTCATAAAAGTTTGCGGTTTCATTAAGATGACTTGTTCGGAACCAATGCGAACTTGTGTAATCAAGGCATTCCATTTATTTTGAGAAATATCAGCATGGCACAAACGAGCCAATTCATCCATGACTAAAAAACCACTGTTATGCCTGGTTTTTTCATATTTCCGACCCGGATTTCCTAAACCAACAATCAATTTCATTTTTGATTCTCATCTTCCGGATCGGTTAGTTTCTCCATCACCATAGTTTCATTCATGTCCTGTTCCGTAGGTTCTTCCTTTTCTTCCTCTTTTTCTTTTGGAAGCCGGAAGCCGAGGTTCTTTAAGAAACGCTGTCCAACACTAAAAGAGGCGAAGTGTTGGATTTCTTCTGCATGAGTGTCTTGGGTGACGATATCATTTTCATCTTGAGCAATCTTCGCTAACAAACTAGAACAAATAGATTTATAAACACTAATCATATTTTTAGAATATTTCAAAGTTTCATAATCTCCTTCTAAGATAGATTGATAGAAGGCTTTTCCTAAGTCCTCTTGTCTTTGGTAGTATTTCTTCACTTGTAAACCAAGTTGAACAACCATTTCGGAAGGTAATTGTTCCGTAATTGGTTCTAATTTCCGGAATAATTCATTCATTAAGTCCAATTCATTTAAACCATAAAGAAGATTGGGAATGGATAAATATAGATAAAAGAAACTATCTTCATTAGAACCTACCGAAGCCCCTTTATCATAATTCACTAATTGTTTTACTTGTATGTTTTCTAATATAGAAGTATAGGAACCGGTTCTTCCATGATTGAGCGTACCCCAAAGCTTTAAAACCTCTGTTTTTTGAAAATATTCAACATTCTTATCACGAAATTGATCTTCCAAAATAGCGATTTTATCATTGAATGTAGCTTCATCATCCACATAACGAATGACTTCGATTAAACCTTTTGTTTTGGTGTTTTTCCGGCTTGTCTGAAAGATACGAACAATGAAATAACCAATTAAAACCCATATCGCAATATTTAAAAATTTTGGCATAATAGTGTACATCCTCCATTTGTATTGCTTATTATTATACAGTACAATGGCAAGGAGTGAACATGAAGGAGTTTTATGTCTAAGAAAAGAATGAACTTAAATGTGATAGCGAAGTCTGTAATTGTAGTAGGTATAGTGATATTATCTGTATCGATTTTTCTGTTGAACCATCCACAATTAACGAAACCTTTTATTAAACCTGAACAAAAAAATACCACAACGAATACACAAAAGAAAACTTTACCACAAGCTTTAACGGAAGCGAATAGCATTACGGTTTTAGTGGATAAAACACATGGTTTACCAAAGGATTATGTGCCTTCGGATTTATCTAGTCCTTATTTAAATAGTACGGCCGATGTTATTCAATTAAGAAAAGAAGCGGCTAATCAAGCCAAGGCAATGTTTGAGGCTTCAAAAAAAGATAAGGTTCCTATGTTTATTACCGCTGGTTATCGTAATTATGACCAACAAAAAGATTATTACGAAAATCGGGTGAATTTATTAGGGGAAGAAGAAGCGAATAAAACAACCGCCAGTGCCGGTTTTTCTGAGAACCAGACAGGTTTAGCTTTGGATATTACCGATAAAGCTGACGGGCATAATACAGTTAAATTTGCTGAAACAAGTACCTATAAATGGTTGGTTGAAAATGCGCATAAATATGGCTTTATTCTCCGCTATCCAAATCATAAAGAAAAGATTACAGGCTACACTTATATGCCTTGGCATTGGCGTTATGTTGGTAGTGATGTTGCGAAAAAAATGGTGAAAGAAGGTGGTGTTGACCTTACTTTTGAGGAGTATTTTCACACCCAAAAGTAGTTTGACACTATCTTAGGTTTTGTCTATAATTATCTCGCAATGTTTTCAGTTATGTAAAAAAGTATTGGAGGTGGCATGATGAAGAGAACATACCAACCAAGCAAAAGAAAAACAAAAGCTACCCATGGCTTTAGAGCTCGTATGGCTACTGTAGGTGGACGTAAGGTCCTTGCTAGACGTAGAGCAAAGGGAAGAAAGGTTTTATCTGCTTAAGTCGCCTAAAGGTGACTTTTTATTTGTCTTATGAAAAAAGTGAATCGTATTAAGAAAAAAGAAGAGTTTCAAGAACTCATTCACCAAGGTAAGAAAAAAGTGAATGCATCTTTTGTGCTCTATTATCGAAAAAAAGTGGAAGATCAAGCCCGAATTGGTATCTCTATTCCAAAGAAAATTGGTCATGCGGTACAAAGAAATCGATACAAGCGTCAAATTCGAATGATGCTGGAAGGAATGATTCCTTTTGAACGCTATCCCTATGATGTTGTTTTGATTGTTCGTTTTGCATATCCAAACAAGTGTTTTGAAGAAAACGAAAAACTATTGGAAAGAACTTTAATTAAAGATATAATTTAAACATTACACAAGGAGTCCTTATGAAATTATCAACAAGAACGAAAAAGCTGCTTACTTTAGCTTTCATTGTCGGAGTGATTGTGACCATCAGTGGTTGTTCAGTTCCTCATGACGCTCAAGGTAAGGTAATCTTAATTACCAGCCAAACCACTTTCAAATATGTTTTTGAAAAAGAAAGTTGGTTCTCAGCTATCTTTGTTTGGCCATTAGCTTGGTTAATCAACAACTTGTCAAATGTAGTTGGTGTTGGTGGTGCTATTGCCTTAGTAACGGTTACCCTTACTACTTTATTAGCAATGTTTACTTTTAAATCCCAAGTAACCATGCAAAGAATGCAGATGATTCAACCTGAATTAAATAAGATTCAAAGAAAATACGAAGGTGTTTCTAGTGACAACGCTCGTATGAAAATGGCTCAAGAGCAACAAGCCTTGATGAATAAATATGATATTCATCCCGGTTCTATGATGTTGGTTCAATTCCTTCAATTTCCAATCATCATGGCGATGTTCTTCGCCATTCAACGTGCTGAAGCCGTTGCGAATGGTTCTTTCTTAGGTATGACCTTCCAAGTAACACCAATGCAAGGTTTGCAACAATTGATGCGTGGCAATCTAGCTTCTGCTGGTTATGTTATCTTATTCTTATTAATGATTCTTTCTCAATTTGCACTGATTAAATTACCGCTTATTTTGCAAAAGAAGAAAGCGGAAGCGGAAGCGAAGAAACATCATCGTCGTCCAGAAGAAGTTGGTGGCAGTAGCCAACAAGTCATGACCCAATACCTGATGGTAGGTATGATTGCTTTGTTTGGTTTAACTTGGGCTTCCGGTATGTCTTACTACTGGTTAGTTCGTAACTTAGTCGATATTGTGAAGACAGTCATTGTGCAAAAGAAAATTGATGAGCAGAAGTCTATTGGAGGTCGCTAATATGGAAATCTATAAAGGCAAAACATTAGATGAAATGTTAGAAGCCGTTGCAAATGAACGTGGTGTTCTTCCAAGCACATTGCAATATTCGATTTTAAATCAAGATGTGGAAGGTGTTGAAGCTTACATTTATGATAGTGAAGACATTAAAGAATTCTTATTTGATTATTTAGGTGCTTTCTTCACGGAAATTGAGTTGGATATGGAAGTTTCCATTGAAGACTTAGGTGGTTCCTATCATGTGAACTTAAACGCTGAAAATAACGCTATCTTAATTGGTAAGCAAGGGAAAACCTTACAGGCTTTAAACTTTGTTGTAAAAGCTGCGATAAATGCGGTATTTAAGCGTCGTATTGATGTCATGATTGATATCAATCACTACAAGGAAGACCGTTATGCTAAGGTAAAATCGATTGCCAAGCGGGTAGCTCGTCAGGTTCAACAAAGTCATGTGGATGCAGCACTGGATCCAATGCCAAATGATGAACGTAAGGTCATTCATAAAACCTTAGCCGATTGGGCAGGTATTTCTACGGAATCAGAGGGGGTTGGTGCTAATCGTCATATCTGTATTCGTTACCATGAAGAAGAAGTAGAAGAAATTCCAAATATGTCTTTATAAAATGTATTTTCAAATTAAGCAGAAGAGTTAAGTTTTCTGCTTTTTAAATTGATCGATTATCTAAAAAAGGATTCACAAATATAGATATTCTCCTTAATGAAAACCAATATAGATATGTTAAGTAAATTCATTAAACTACTAATATGATTACCCTATAAACTTCTTTTCTTATGCTAATTATTCCAGTCTATTTGATCATTTCAATTGATGAAATTAGATTGTTGAAAAAAGACTAATTTATACTTCTAGTTATTCTTAAAAGAAGAACTTCAGATTTCTTATTTGTGGATAACTATTTAATTTATAAACACATCCACAATCTTA